>NZ_BAABBA010000022.1:0-64262 GCF_039537705.1 Georgenia daeguensis | reverse complement strand
AAGGTAGCGTCAGGCACGTCGAGGTCTTCCGGATGGGTGGCGTGAGAACCTCCATCATCGGAAGACCTCGACCTCTATCCCGTCAACGCCGCGCCGGCCTCGACTACACCCTCATCTGCGAAGAGCCAGAATGCGGCCAGGATGCTACCGGTTGCGAGCAGCTCGTTGCCCATGATCCTTATTGCCTCTCGGCCGTTCGCGAGACATGGGCGTACGTGGACGTCAGCAGCTTCTCCAGCTTGCGGCGGGGCAGCCGCCCGGAACTGAAGAATTCGCCGTCCACCAGCACGAGCGGGTTCATGGCGGGCCGGTGCAAGGCGATCAGCCGACGGCCTTCGGCGGAGTGGATGTCCACTGTGCGCACGTCGAGGGGGAAACGCCCGGAGTACGAGGTCAGGGTCTGCTCGGCGTCATCACAGAAGTGGCACGCGGGTGCGTGCACCACGGTGACAGCGACCGTACCGAAGCGGTGCACCGCATTTGCCTCCTGCTCTGTCTGGAAACTTCCCAGCCCGAGCATGAATCCTTTACACCGCGCTCACGATCTTTATTCGGTCAAGAATTAGTGAAGATTGACATCGGGCTGGGGAAGGTAACGGGCTAAACGCCAAAATGCGACACACGGGACATTTTCGTGCGAAAAGGCGTCCTAGCCGCAACAACGTCCAGCACGGTGACCGGTGAAGCCGGCACTACCGAGTGGTGTTTGCAGAACGCTAGAACGCCGTGGCGACGCGAAGGGGCCCGTCGCTGTGGCGACGGGCCCCTTCGTGATGACGACGATGACTGTCCGTACCCTCCACGGACCGTCATCGCCGAACCTAGGGTGTGATGCTCACATCACACGGATGAACGTCGGGTTGGAGTTGTAGATCGGCCCCTCCGTCAGCGGAGTGCCGGGCTGGCGGGCGGCGATGTTGTTGCCGTTGCCGGTGTAGATGCCCACGTGGCCTGGCCAGGTGACGAGGTCTCCGGGCCGGGCTTCCGCCGCGGAGACCTTGGTGCCGATGTTGGCCTGAGCAGCCGAGGTCCGGGGAAGGCTGACGCCGAACTGCGCAAAGACGTAGGAGGTGAACCCGGAGCAGTCGAACCCAGCCGGCGTTGTGCCACCCCAGACGTAGGGCGTGCCGAGGAACTGGCGGGCGTAGTCCACGACTGCACTGGCCGAGGCAGAGGATGAAGGGGCAGGCGTCTCGGCCGGAGCGGATGCTTCGGCCGTGGCGCCAGCCTCCGCCGTGGCACCGGCTTCAGCGGTCGCGCTGGCGACCTCGGGACGTTCGACGCTCCGTGACACGGCAGGGGTGCGGTCAGCTACAGGTTCGGGTGCGGGGTCCGGCTCCGGCTCGGGGGCCGGGGTGGCCTCGGCGGCCACGGAGTCGACGCTCCAGCTGACGTCCGCTGGGACGCTCACCGACGGCGTGGTCACGATCGCAGCCAGAGCCTCGGCCGTTGCAGCAGAGACGTCGACGTTCGGCAGCGCTTGGGTCTGCTCCGGCGCGGCCGTAGCGGTGGTGGCTGCCATCGTCAGCGCGAGGCCCGACGATGCCACGACGGCCAGGCCACGGCCCGTGGCTTGGCTCGTCAGCCGGTAGAGGGGGGACAGGGGGGTGAGCGGACGGGAAGACGCGCGATGACGCGCGCCAGTAACACTGGTGGTCACGAAGTGCCTCTCCTGCGCCTACGGGGTGAGCTGTCGGGTTCGGGCGGAGAACACCCGGTGCGGCGCCGAACGACGCACTTCACCCCAAGGTCCAGGACCGTAAAGACTGGGTCCCCCGTCCCTGCCGACTGGTTCTACTCGAGTGGACCCCAGGGCGGCGGCAGGGTTCGGTCTCCGCCCGGAGACTTCCGGAACAGTTGACCCGGAAGCAACGCCGACGGTACAGAACCAGGTATCCCGAAGTCACATTTGGGTAACGCTCGTGTGCGTAGTTGCGCCCGGCAAGCGTCGGGTATCAGTGCAGGTGAGCGCCCCAACGAGTTCTTCCCGGGCACCGCCCGAGGGGTCGAGATCTTCACCGAATCTTCATAAGGTCGGCGGTTGCGACAGGACCGGGCCAGGCAGCAGCCACCACGCCCGAGGTGGTCCACCGGTGCCGATCGTGCAGATGATGCCGAAACGTAGGACCTGCAGCGAGGACCTGCAGCGATACCCGTCCACGCACGCCGGCTCTCGGGCCCAGTGCGGACACTCGGGGGCACAGGCGTGGAAGTATTCCAGCCATGAACAAGCCCGAGGAGGGGCGATTCAATCTCAGCCTCAGCGAGGGCGAGGCAAGCACGGTGATGGCGGCGCTGCGACGCTATCTCTTGTACTGGGAGCAGCACATCGCCGAGGATCACGGACAAGCTCATTCCGGTGCGCAGCTCGAGGCGGTTCGGCACGACGTCGGCCGTCTCCTGTACCGACTCGAGGATGGCCGGGCTCCGTTCCGGGCTCGTGTCCAGCACAGCCCGGAAGCCGTCCTGCCCGACCGCCCCGCCTCGGAGTCGATCGGTGAGGCTGTCGGTACGCCGGTCGGAGCCGACAGTACGGCAGTCGACTGGCAGCGGCTCAACCTGGATGGGGCGTTCGCTCTTGCTGCTGAGGCCGACGACGGCCGCGACAACCCTGGTGTGCTCGGTCTTGCCAGGGACGGCGACACGTCCTTCGTATTGGTTGCGGTGCCCGGCAACCGGGAGTGGGCAGTCACTCACCTGTTCTTCGCGAGCGGGGAGGAGCGTCGCCACATGAGTCTGACCTCCATGGTTTCCACCCTCGAACCGGAGGTCACCGCGGTCGGCTGTGCCTACGAGCACTCCGATAGGGGCCCCCGGTACCACTATGCAGTCATCCGCCGCCCGTCGGCGGATGCCAACGTCCGGGCCCGCCTCGACGACGGTGCCTGGAAGACTACGACCAGGGGCCGGGACGGCTGGTTCGTGACCATCTCGACCGGCCAGGGCCCCGACAGCGCCTTGCACCTGGAGGAACTGGTCCAGGGAAGTTGGCACCGGCTCCATTGAGCCGTTGCGCTGAGCGCCGCCTCCGCGCCGGCTCGCAGCCTTCTCTCGTGATGTGGTCTTACGGGTGCCCTGCGGATTCGCACGTCCGTTCTGGCAGGCACGGGCCCCTGCGCTTTGACACGGGCACCTACGGGAAGCTTTGGGGGCGGCTTCTCGGCGCTCTGGACCGCACGCGAGGTGGACACGTCACTGGGTTGCGCCCGGTCACCTGGGGCGGTAGACGTGAGCGCGGTGGTCGACGCGGTGCACGAGCACGCGCGGGTGCTCGTCGTCGCGGATCTCGTACAGGACGCGGTAGTCGCCGCGGCGGGCGCTGTGCAGGCCGGCCAGTTCCCGCCCGAGCTCCTTGCCGACCCGGCGGGGGTTCTCGGCCAGCTGGCCGTAGAGGAACGTCAGGACGGCGTCGAGGTACCGGGGGGAGATGCGCTGCAGGTCGCGCAGCGCCGCGGAGGTCAGGCGGACCTCGTACGCCACGCCGGCTCAGCCCTGGGCGGATCGGCCGAGCCGGGCCCGCACCTGGGCCTCGGACAGCGTCTGACCGGCTGCGTCCTCGGCGCGGCCACGCTCGACCTCCTCGCGCACGGCGTCCTGGGACAGCCAGAAGAGCGTCTCCTGGATGGCCTGCCACTCGTCGGCCGAGACCATCACCGCGGCGGGGGCGCCGTTCTTCGTGATCGTCACGTGCTCGTGCGTGGTGACGGCCTGCTCGACGAGGTCGTTGAGGCGGGCCTTGGCGGCGCTGATCGAGATGGTCTCCATACCGGTATGGTAGACCCGGATTAGAGTTGTTGCCAGACCCGAATCAAGGTCCGATAATGGACCAAACGTAGGTCTGGAGACCTGTCAGGTGTCTATGGGTTCGTCGCCGGCGAGTTCCCGAGACGTGTCGGCGAGGACATCTGTGAGGGCGGCAGTCAGCTGCTCCAGGTCGGGGAGGTCCTGGCGCTGCTCGGGCGTGAGCGTGTCGTAGGTAGCCACAGCGAGGGGTGCGCTGGCGCTGGCGAGGGCGTAGCGGACGACCTGCTCGTCACGACCGGTGCACAGCAGGAGCCCGACGGTGGGCGCGTGGATGGTGTGGTCGCGGACGCGGTCGTCGACGACGGCGACGTAGGTGCCGAGCTGGCCGACGTAGGCGGGGGAGAACCTGCCGATCTTGAGCTCGACGACGACGTAGCGCAGCTGGGTGACGTGGAAGAGGAGCAGGTCGACGACGAGCACGTCGTCGCCGACGTCGAGGCGAACCTGCCGGCCGACGAACGCCATGCCGTGCCCGAAGGCGGTGAGGGTGCCCTGTAGCCGGTCCATCAGGGCTTGTTCGAGGGCACGTTCGTTCGCCCGGTCGGTCAGGTCGAGGTGGTCGAAAATGTAGGGGTCACGGGTCAGCTGCTGGGCGAGCTCGGAGTCGGGCGCGGGCAGGTGGCTTCGAAAGTTCGACGGTGCCGCTCCGATGCGGGCGTGGAGGCGGTTCATGATCTGGTGCTCGAGGACGTTGCGCGACCAGCCGTGCTCGACGGCCTCGGCGGCGTACCAGTCCCGCAGCGCCGGCTCGTCGAGCCGGTCGAGCAGTACGGTGACGTGGCGCCAGGGGAGTTGTGCACCAAGCTGGTGCACAAATGCCGGGTCCGGCCAGGCCGCGGCGAACGCGCGCATGTACTGAAGGTTCCGCCGGGACCATCCGCGCTGGTCGGGGAACGCGGCGCGCAAGTCGTGCGCCAGGCGTTCGACGATCTTCGCGCCCCATCCGGCCCGCTCCTGGCGCTCCAGGATGTCCCGGCCGATCGACCAATACAGACCCAGCAGTTCGGTGTTCGCAGCCCGTACGGCCAGGACCCGCGAGGTGCGCACCTTCTGCTTGAGCTCCTCGAGCAGTTCGCGGTAACCCTCAGGAACTACGGCATCGACGTCTTGGCCCGGCACATGCGCCATCTTGCCCCTCGGGATTGCCGTGCGACCGCTGCCACACCACACAGCAAAGTTTTCGTGGCGTGCGGGCAGCCTGTCGGAACCCTCGGGCAAGATGATGTTGTGGCGAAGATGGATCCCGACTGGGCAATCAACGAGATTGACTTGTTCCTGCACACGACTGACCAGGTCGGATATGACAACAGCGGTGGTGGCGCCTTCATCGTTGGGACTCACATGCGCGGCTCGGAGACAGAGGCGTCTCAGCGGGCGCATGTCGTGGAGCAGATTCTGGATCGGGTGCTACCTGGCTGGAGCAGGGACCGCCCCAAAGGGGACAGCGAGTACAACTGGCTGCGTGACCAGGCGTCGCGTGCCAAGGCAGCATTGCAGCGGTCCACAGAGCTCGCTGAAAAGCTTGGAGACAATGCGCCGGACATGGACGCCGCCAACCTGCACCCGTGGGCCTGGGACAATGGGAAGTCCTACTGGAACACCGGTCACTACCACCAGGCCGTGATGCAGGCCGCGATCCGGATCAACGCCGAGACGCAGGCAAAGTTGGGTCGCATGGACGTGTCTGAGACGGCGCTCTTCAACGAGGCGTTCTCGTTGGACGACCCGAAGGAAGGCGCGCCGCGACTCAGGCTGATGAAGGATGACGGCGGGAAGACGTACCAAAACCTCCACCGAGGTGCTCGGGCGTTCGCTGACGGCCTGTACACCGCAATCCGGAACCCCGGAATGCACACGCCTGCGCCGTCCGACGGAGGGGTAGAGCAACTCGCTCTTGAACAGTTGGCAGCGTTCAGCCTGCTGGCTCGCTGGATCGATCAGTCGGACGTCGACGAGGCCTGACGACGGCGAGAGCCGTCCTGCGCGGCTCAACTCAGGCTTCTTCAACTCCAGCATCTGTAGGCGAAACACGTCGCCGAGGCGTGATGTGTCTGCCTTGAGAACGGCTCGGAGAAGACCTTCTGCGCACGCGTCATCTCTGTGCCGTCGGGCTTCAGGTCTCCGGTGCTCACGAGGCGGAACCTAGCGTGACCCACCGACTGTGGGCATGACGCCCACCGGCCTGAGCCGGCGACTGGCAGTCTCTGCGCATGCGGCCCGTCATGGTGAAGTTTGTGCTGTTGTGGGCGCTGGCCCCGCCGCGTCTAACGTGCGCGTAACACCCCGCTGCAGCCGTGCGGGAGTCACCGACTAATTCACCCGGCTGCGGCGAACGCGCGTGCGGCCGCGAGCACGCCGGGGCCGACCTGCTCGAGGTCGCCTTCCCGCAGCAGGCGCGCCGGCGCGACGTCGTCGAGGCGCGGATTCATTCCCTGGAACCATGCCTGGACGACGCCGGGCGTGTCCTTCTCCCGCAGCAACGTCGCGATCCGGTACGCCATCCGCAGGCGGTTGAGGACGTCGGTCGAGGGCGTGCGTGGGTCGTCGGCGGCGGCCCACTGCCGCACGGCACGGGTCTCCTGGACCGAACCCAGGTAGGCGACGAGTTTGGCGCCCAGCAGGTCGCGCAGTCGACTGACCAGTTCCGGCGTTGCGAGCCGGAGCGACTCCTCGTAGGCGCGCAGGTCACCTCGCGCAACGGTTGCCTGACTACTCATGCAAGCCAGTGTCGCACAGTCACGGTATCAATCCAAGGCTGGACGGCATACCGCATCACACCTAAAATCACACCGCCGATAACGGCTGCTATGACACAACCAGCCCCTGTTCCCCGTGCCGAACATCAGCAGGGGCGGGTAGTACAGTGTCCCCTCTCAGTGCAGTTGGCGCAGTCTCATCGAATCTGGCGCATCCTTGAGTCCGTCTCATCAAAATTGAGCGCACGACATGCCTGCCCGCCGTTTCCTGCGCCCTCGGGCATCTTCGCGGTCGCCGTCCTGGTGGCCCGGGAAACCGCGAGCTGCGCCAGTTTCAATGAGACAGAACATCGACGTACGTCTCACCCAGCCTGGCGCGGCCCTGGTCAACGCCTCTCCATGCGCCAACTTCGATGAGACAAGACATACAGCCACGCCGGCGCACTCGAGACGCGGCGCACCGTTTTCACCGGCGGGACTGACCCGGGAGCGAACACGGCTCTGGATCGCATGCATGTTTCTGGCGTTTTCGTCTCTTAACCGTTGACCACCCAGGCGCAGCGGTCGTAAACTACCTAACTAAAGCGCTTTAGTCGCCGGCGCGCGCCGCTCAATGGAGAGGGATCGATGGATCAGCAAGGCATGACGCGGCGCACGATGCTGAGAGGGACGGGGGCTGTCATCGCGACGTCGGCGCTTGCCTCGGCAATGGCGACACCAGCCGCGGCGGCTGCCACGACGTGGACAGATGTGATCGGTCACTTCGAGTCGCGCCACGAGCTCTGGGCGGTGCACCTGGGGAACGAGTACGGCGCCGCAGCCGGGTCGTTCGATCGCGACACCTCGCGCGCCGCCCAAGGGGCGAGCTCCGGGCGGCTGACCGGTGACTTCTCCCAGGCCGGGCGTTACGTGGCCCTCCGCAAGACCCTAGACGGCCTCGCCGTGACCAGGGTGACCTTCCAGGTGCGCACCGAGCACGTCTCCCGCGTGCAGGTGCGCCTTGTCAGCCGCACGCAGGGGCAGCGCAACGCGCAGGTCAACGTAACTCCCGGCGCGGCCGGCTGGCAGAGCGTGGAGCTCACCCACTGGAACAACATCGCCGGCATGCAGGACGTCATCCGGCTCGAGCTCCAACTTTGGAAGGACCACCTCACCCTGGGCGCCGCCGCGGGCACCGCCTGGTTCGACGACGTCCGCGTGGAGCACACGGTCGAACCGGTAGCGCCCGCGGCCCTCGAGACGAGCGGGCTGCCGGTGGTCCTCACCGGGGACGACGATCTCGTCCCGCTGGTCGTGCGTGCAACGTACGCGGACGACTCCACCAAGGACGTCACCCAGCACTCGACCCTCACCACCAGCGACCCAGGTATCCTCGACGTCGACGAGTTTGGCTACCTCACCCCGGTGGCACCCGGGTCCGTTGATGTTGCGGTCGAACATCTCGGCGTCGCTCACACCTTCCCCGTCGAGGTCCGCGCACCGCGCGAGCTCGCGCCGCTGCGCGTGGTCGGGGGACGGCTGCTGGACGGGGACAAGCCGTTCGGGTTCACCGGCTTCAACTACGACCTCATGATGCTGAAGTTCCCCCGCAACGCGGACTGGACGGGTCTGGACGCCGACATCGCACTCATGGCCTACTGGGGCCTCGGCGCCGTCCGGGTTCCGATCAACCTCGGCATGGTTCAGCCTGCGCGCGGGGTCTTTCCCGACGACGAGGCATGGTCCGGCGAGATCACCTCCCGCGGCATGAACGCCGCCTGGATGGACATGCTCGACCACTTCGTCGAGCGGGCGGGCCGGCACGGTGTGCGTCTCCTGCTGGACTGGCACCGCTACCCGGTCGACCCCTACGACTACTGGAGCGGCGGGAACAACCACGACGCCGGGACCGGCAAGGAGGGCACGGGGTTCAGCTACCTCGCGCCGTCCGCCACGCAGAAGGGTCCGCTCGACCTGTCCGACCCGGAGCACCTGGCGGCGCTGCTGGACGCACACCGCTGGCTCGCCGCGCACTACCGCGGGAACCCGCACGTGCTGGGCATCGAGGTCCCGCACAACGAGCCGCACGACGCGTTCATGTCCATCCAGTCCAACTGGCGGCGCGTGACGGAGCAGGCCGCCATGGCGGTCAAGGGCGCCGACCCGGACCGCCTGGTCTTCGCCATGGCGCCGGCCTACGGGCACGACGTGTCCACGGCGGCCCCCACCTGGCAGCTGCCGAACGTGGTCGACGGCAACGCCCCCCACCACTACATGCCGAACGCTCCGGTCGACCTGCGCCCGGACGCCCAGGACCGCCACTCACCCTGGCTGGCGCGGAACGTCGAGGACGTCTTCTCCCACGCCATCGCCTCGCTGTTCGCGCCCTACTCGACCTCCCCGGGCCCCGTATACAACGGCGAGGGCGGCAGCTACGGCTGGGACTCATTCCTGCCGGACCTGCCCCAGGCGGAGGCCGGCGACCTCATGATCGAGGCCGGCCTCGCGCAGTACTACGCCGCGGGCGCGGTCGGGCAGCTGCACTGGGCGCTGTGGCACAACGCCAAGGACTTCGTCCCGTTCGAGGAGGTCTTCGACCGGCACTACCGCCGGTACTCGCCGGTGTACGCCGCCGGGCCCGTGGACTGGCGCTCCGCCCCGGTCGCACTCATCCAGAACCCCGCCGCCGTCCCCATTGCGAACGGGCACAACTTCTCCGTGGTCCCGTTCGTCCGGCTGGCGCTGGACCTGCACCTTCCCTCGTTCCACCTGCTCACCGACGACGAGGTGATCGACCGGCTGCTGACCATGGTCCCCACCGGCCTGGAGCAGGTCGACGGCCTCAGCGCCGACTTCGACTACCGGGCGGTCGTGGTGGACCGGCGCAACCTCGACGAGCGCGTCAGGGCGGTCCTCGCCTCGGACACCTTCACGCTCCCGATCCTGTGGGTCGACGACGCCGCGACGCTCGCCCGGGACGATCTCGCCCGCTTCCTCATCGGCGCCGGAGTGCCGGTGGACCAGCGCACCAGCCCCGACTACCAGCTCGCCACCGGGCCCGCACACCTCGTCGTATACCGCCGGAGCGACAAGAACCCCGGCCGCGACACGATCCACCCGCGGATCGACCGGCCGGGCACGTTCCGGCTGGTGGCGGAGGACGGGAACGAGGTCTACGCGGGCAGCTCGAGCGGCCTGCTGTCCGGGGGTATCCGGGTGCCGCTGGAGAAGTGGCGGAGCGCCATCTTCAGGATCGAGGACTGAGGGCCCGCGCGGTGCGGCGGTCCGCCGTCGCACCGCGCGCGTCACCCGCGCAGCAGCGGCCAGAGCCCGGAGGCCGGGACGGCCTCAGCGGCCGCGGCATGGCCGACGGCGTTCGGGTGCAGTCCGTCGTCCGTGAGACCGCTCGCCCACCGATCGGGGTCCGTGGGGGCGGCGAGCGCCCCGGCGAGGTCGACGACACCCACCAGCGGGGCGGGCACGGAACGGATCCACGCGTTGACCCGCGCGCGGACCTCACGGCCCGCGTCCGGGATCTGACCGGCCACGCTCCGCCAGCCATCGCGGGAGAACGTCACGGGAGGCAGCGTGCACGCCACCACCTCCGCGCCAAGATCCACCAGCTCGCGCCAGTGCGCGGTGAGCATCGCCTGCATGTCCGCCAGCTCGGGCCCGCCGCCCTGCAGGTCGTTGGTGCCCAACGCCGCGACGGCCAGATCCGGCCGTACCCACTGCAGCAGCACCTCACGGCGCCGTCGGGACGCCGCCGTGAGCGCACCGCGGGCGGTGGCACCGCTCACGGCGAGGTTGACCACGGGGACGCGGCCGTCGAGAGCGCGGCGCACCCACCCCAGGTGGCACGCCGTCCCGCGTCGGTCGCCGAAGCCGACAGCGTTGGAGTCCCCCGTCACCAGCACCGTCGCAGGAGAGCCCTGCCCCGGCGTCGGCGCTCCGGCGGCCGCGAGGAGCTGCCACGGGCCGTAGCCGTAGGCGGTCGACGGAGCTGTGCTCGCCGCAGGCGGGGGTGGGCCCGCCACCGCGGCCTCGCCGTCGTCCGCGTTCGTCTGCGGGCCCAGGGGGATACGGCCGGCGGCTGTCGCCGAGACGGTGGTGCGACTGGTGAGGTGACCAGCCTCCGGGAGGTCGACGGGCACGGGGTCGGAGATGACGGCCCCGCCAGGCTCGATCCGCACCCAGTGGTCCCCGGCGAACGTCACGGCCGTGCAGGTGCCCCGGACATCGATCTCGGCCGAGACCGTGATCACGTTCGGACCGGGCCGATCCTGGCCGAGGTCGTTGTACCAGTTCCCGTACACGACCCGCACCGCGGTGACGCGACGCTGCACCTGGTGGCGCAGCGTCGTCGTCATCGTCATGGCGGCGGTGAGGTTGTCGGGCTCACGCACGCGCACGGGCAGGTGCACGTTCGTCCCCACCGGCACCAGCGCACCGTCGTCGACGCTCACCGGCCTTATCTCACCCCTTCAGGCCGCCGGCGAAGCCGTGGATGATGTGACGCTGGAGGAAGAAGTAGACGACGAGGACGGGCAGGGCGGCGATCACCATGCCGGCGAAGATCAGCCCCCACTCGCTGGCGAACTCGCCCTGGAAGGAGAACACGGCTACCGGGAGCGTGCGGTTCTCGGTACCGGCCAGGTAGAGCAGCGGTGTCAGGAAGTCGTTCCAGGTGTTGATCGTGTTGACGATGATGACGGTGCCGGTGACCGGGCGCAGCAGCGGCAGCACCACCCGGAAGAAGGTCTGCCACCAGCCGGCGCCGTCGATCTTCGCCGCCTCCTCGTAGGTGGGCGACTGGGTCTTGAGGAACCCCGCGTACAGGAACACGGTCATCGGCATCAACGAGCCGACGTAGAAGATGATCAGCGAGGCATGCGTCTGCAGGAGGCCGGCGTCACGCATCAGCAGGTACAGCGGCACCATGCCGAGCTGGCCGGGGATCATCAAGCCCAGCAGGAAGAGCATGAGTTTTGGGCCGCTGGTGCGGCGGCTGCCCCGCACGATGGCGTAGGCGGCCATGGCTCCCACCAGCACCGCCACGGTGATGCTCACGGAAGTGATCAGGACGCTGTTGACCATGGCCCGCCCGATGTCCGCGGACGCCCAGGCCGTCGTGTAGTTGCCGGTGAAGAACGACTGCGGGGGCGCCACGGTCGACGCGGCGATCTCCGTCGTCGTCTTGAACGACATCGACACCATGATGTACAGCGGGAAGAGGTACGCCACGGTCACCGGGACCATGACGAGCTCGAGCAGGGGCCGCCCGTACCCGTGGCGGAGCCGCCGCCGCGAGGCGGGGCGCCCCGGTGGTGCGGTGACGACGGCGGTGGTCGCCGTCCGGCTGGCTGTGGTGCTCATGCCTCGACCTCTCCCCGACGGGTGACGGACATCTGCAGGAAGACGATGAACGCCACGATCATCGTCAGGACCAGGGCGATCGCCGAGCCGTAGCCGTACTCGCCGTAGACGAAGGCCTCGCGGTACATGATCAGCGACAGCGTCTGCGTGGACACCCCCGGCCCGCCGCCGGTCATGACGAAGACCTGGTCGAAGAGCTTGAGGGACGAGGTCATCGTCAGGGCCGTGGCGATCGTCGTCGCCTGCCCGAGGAGGGGGCGCGTGACGGACCAGAAGCGACGGAGGGTGCCGGCGCCGTCGAGCGCGGCGGCCTCGTACAGCTCCTCCGGGATGCCCTGCAGTCCGGCGAGGAAGATGACCATCGACATGCCGACGTGGTGCCAGATGACGCTGGCGATGATGGCCCACAGCGCGATCGAGGAGTCGCCGAGCCAGCTCTGGACCGCTCCCTCTAGGCCCAGCGCACCGAGCGCGGTGTCGAGCGGCCCCCCCGGGGTGTAGATGTACTGCCAGAGCAGGCCGACAATGACGGGCGGCATCATCATCGGCGCGAAGAAGAGCGTGCGGAGCAGGTTCCGGCCACGGATGGCGGAGTTCAGCGCCAGGGCCAACAGCAGCCCGAGCGCCGACTGCACGACCGTGAGCGTGACAGCGATGAGAAGGGTGTTGCGCAGGGAGGCGATGGCGGCCTGGTCGGCAAGCAGGTCGCGGAAGTTCTCCAGCCCGGTCCAGCTCGCGTCCGTGCCCCCCTTCCAGTCCGTGAAGGCATACATCCCCCCCGCGACCGAGGGGTAGAGCACGACGACGGCGTAGAACGCCAGCGCGGGCAACAAGAACCACTGGGGCACGAGCCGGTGGCGGTTGCGCCGCCGCCGGAGACCCGCCCCGGAGGGGGCCTGCCGAGCAGCAGACCCCCTCACGGCGACGGCGGTGCTCACGACATGCTCTCCTGATAGGCCGCGTCGAGCGCCGCCAGCAGGTCGTCGACCGACTTGGAGCCCTCCACGGCCTGCTGGCCGACCTCCATCAGCGCCGTGGCGACCTCACCGCCGGGCCAGACGTGGTTGGCGAACGGGGTCGTGCGCCCCTCGGAGAGGAACGGCTGGACCGTCTGGTTCAGGCTGTTGTCGATCGGCTCGGCGTTCGTCAGTGCCGGGATGGCCCCGACCTCGTCGGCCCAGGCGGCGGTGCGCTCCGGCTCGGCGATGTAGTCGAGGAAGGCCAGGGCGGCGTCGGGGTTCTTGGCGTCCGCGTTGACCACGAGGTAGTCCGGCGTGAAGGGGATGTGGGTGTCGGCGGCGTTCTCCGTGGCCGGGACGGCGAAGACGCCCATCTGCTCCTCCCCGCCGGCCATGAAGCCGGCGAGGACCGGCGAGGCGGCGGACGGCATCACGACGATGGCCGCCTCACCGCTCCCCACCGCCTGCATCGCGGGGTCGCCCGGCATGCCCAGCGGATCCGGCGTGGTGTAGCCGTCCTCGATGAGGCCGAGGAACACCTCGAAGGTCTCACGCCAGCCCTCGGACTCGGCGAAGGAGGTCTCGCCCGCCTCGAGCCGCTCGTAGAAGTCCGGCTCCTGACCGTTGACCAGCGTCGCCGAGAGCGCGTACGGGAGGAACTGGATGATGTAGTTGTCGGCGAGCCCCAGGGCCAGCGGCACCTTTCCGGCCGCCTTGAGCTGGTCGAGCACGTCGACGAACTCCGGCCACGTGGCGGGCGGCTCGACACCGACCTCCTCGAAGACCTCCTTGTTGTAGAACGCCAGGATGGCCTGCCCGTAGGTCGGGAACGCATACGTCGCCCCGTCCATCTGCTGCAGCGGCGCGAACGACTCCGGGACGTACTGGGCCCAGTCCTGGCCGGAGAGGTCCATCAGCGCACCCTCCTGGGCGAGCGTCAGCACCGCCGATGGCGAGGCCGTCCCCGGGGCCGCCCGGAAGAGGTCCGGGGCGGTCCCGGAGGTGATCTGGATGCGCAGCTGCTCACCCAGGGCCCCTGCCTCCGCGTAGGTACCTTCGACGGTCACCCCCGTCTCGGCCTCGAAGTCGTCGATGAACAGCTTCGGACCGACGTCGCTGGTGGTGGCGAGCGCGAGTGATCCGCCGAGCTCGCCGCCGGACCCTCCCGCCGTGGCCGCGTCGTCCTGTTCGTCGCCGCTGCTGCCTGAGCACGCGGCCATGAGGGTCACTGCCAGGGCCGCGCCGGTCATGGCGACGGCGCGACGTCGGGCTGGTGCACGCATCTTTGGTCCTCGGATCTCTCGTCGTTGAGGTTGGGGAAGCAGGAGGTTCGCGAGATTTGGCCGGTGCACGCAGTCAACGACTAAAGGGCTTTAGTTGTCAAGGTCACCGGCGGGTCGTTACCGTTCCGTGCCCCCGACCGGGGCGCAGGTGCCGTCAGGGCCTCGGTGCCGGCCCGGTGCTCTGGCGCACGACGAGCCGTGTCGTGGTGCCCTGGACGGCCCGGCGCGGTCCCGAGGCGATGACCGCGAGCAGCTCTTCGGCCGCCAGTCGGCCGTAACCGGCGATGTCGCGCTGCAGGGAGGTCAGTGTGGGCGTCAGCAGTGTGGCGCTCGGGCCGTCGTCCCACGCGAGCACGGAGACGTCCCCGGGCACCGAGACGCCGGCCCGGGCCAGCGCCCCGGTGAGATGGACCGCGAACTCGAGGTCCTCCACGATGACCGCGGTCAGGGGGTCGTCGCCGGTGGTCGCGAGCTGGCGGATCGTCTCCGCGCCGCGCTCGTCCGGGTCGAGCGTCTCGGCGTGCGCGTGCATCCCGGCCGCGACCGCCGCCGCCCGGAAGGCGCGTTCGCGGATGGCGTAGTGCAGCAGGTGGGGATCGCCGCCGATGCGTCCGACGTGCCGGTGACCGAGCTCGGCAAGGTGGGCGACCGCCAGCTGCGCGGCGGCCTCGTCGTCCGTCCACACGCAACTCAGGGCCGAGAGGCCGCGGGTGTCACCCACGACCACGGCGGGCAGCCCCGTGCGCTCGAGCTCCGCCAGCCGCGGGTCGTCGACCTCGGGGTTGATGACCAGCACGCCGTCGACCCGGCGCTCGCCGAGCCACTGCTCATACAGGACCGTCTCGTCCGACAGGTCGGCAACGGTGTGCAGGATGAGCAGCACGCCGTGCCTCGCGATCTCGGCCTGGACGCCGGCGAGGAAGTGGCCGCCGAAGCTCGCCGACCACAGCGGCTGGTCCGGCGCCCGCACGGTCACGACGCCGATCGCCCCGGCGCGCGAGGTGGACAGGGCGTGCGCGGCGTAGTTGGGCCGCCAGTTCGCCTGTCGAGCCACCTCGAGGATGCGCTCCCGGGTCTCGGGAGAGATGCCGGGCCGGCCGTTGAGCGCGAAGGAGACCGCGGAGGGGGAGACCTTCGCACGTGCGGCGATGTCCGCGATCGTCAGGCGCCGCGCCGGGGCCTCACCGTCGGGCGCGCCGGTGCGGCCGGTGGGGAGTGTTGCCATGGAGGGCAGACTAACCGTCGCCACCGACCCGTCGGGCCGACCGTCGCACTCGTCCGCTAAAGCGCTTTACAAACGTCCAGCTCCCGGTTAGCGTCTCGCCCGTGGGCACCGGTTTGCGGGGTCTGGCCGGCTTCCGAACTTCCCCACATCCTGCGGAGCACTACGTGAACACCTCATCCCCGGGCGTCCCGGGGGCCCCCGCCCTGCGTCTGGACCTGGGCGGGACGTGGACCTGCCGCGCCGTCGCTGGCCCGGTCCCCGCGCCCCTTGCGGAGAAGCTGTCCGCCGGCTTCCCCGGCACCGTGCCCGGGGTCGTCCACACCGACCTCCTGGCCGCCGGGCTCATCCCCGACCCGTACGACGGCGAGAACGAGAAGTTGCTGACCTGGATCGGCCGCACCGACTGGGAATACACCCGCACCTTCGAGTGGCAGCCGGACGGTCACGACCGCCACGAGCTCGTCGCCGAGGGCCTGGACACGGTGGCGACCGTGTGGCTGAACGGGCAGGAGGTGGCGCGCACGGCGAACCACCACCGCTCCTACCGGTTCGACGTCCACGAGCTGCTGCGCGAGGGCACCAACGACCTCCGCGTCGTGCTGACCGCGGCTCTGAACGACGCGGAGCGCCGGGAGGCCGTGCTCGGCGCCCGGCCACACTCCAACCCGCACCCGTTCAACTCCCTGCGCAAGCCGGCCTACTCGTTCGGGTGGGACTGGGGCCCCGAGCTGGTCACCGCCGGCATCTGGCGTCCCATGACGCTCGAGTCCCGCTCCACCGCCCGGCTCGCCGCCGTACGTCCGCTGACCAGGTGGGACGCCGCCGACGGCGCGGGCCTGGACCTCCAGTTCACGGTCGAGCACGGCGGGCCTGGGCACACCGTGAGTGTCGACGTCGCCGGCCTCGCCTCCGCGGTCACGAGCGTCACGGACACCGCGCGCCTCGCCCTCTCGGTCCCGGCGGCGCAACCGTGGTGGCCCCGTAGTCACGGGGACCAGCCGCTCTACCCCACCACCGTCACCCTCCGGGACGCCTCGGGAACCCCCGTGGACACCTGGACCGGCAGGCTCGGGTTCCGCACCGTCACCCTCGACACCAGCCCGGACGCGGAGGGTAACCGCTTCACGATCAGCGTCAACGACCGCCCCGTGTACGTGCGGGGCGCGAACTGGATTCCCGCCGACACCTTCCTGCCGCGCATCGACCGTCGTTCGCTCGCCGCCGCGTTGACCGACGCCACCGAGGCCAACATGAACCTTGTGCGCGTCTGGGGCGGAGGCATCTACGAGTCGGAGGACTTCTACGACCTGTGCGACGAGCACGGGCTGCTGGTCTGGCAGGACTTCGCCCTCGCGTGCGCCGCCTACTCCGAAGCACCCGAGCTCGCCAACGAGATCGAGGCCGAGGCACGAGAGGCCATCACCCGGCTCTGTGCCCACCCCTCGCTCGCCCTGTGGAACGGCGGCAACGAGAACATCTGGGGCTGGGCCTCCTGGGGATGGCGTGAGAAGCTCGCCGGGGCCAGCTGGGGCGAGGGCTACTACACCGACCTGTTCCCCGCGCTGGTCTCCGAGCTCGCTCCCGGCACCCCTTACGTTGAGGGCAGCCCGTTCTCCTTCGACCGGTACCTCCACCCCAACGAGGCCGCCAGCGGAACCATGCACATCTGGGACGTGTGGAACACCGCGGACTACGCCACCTACCGACAGCACAGGCCCCGCTTCGTCTCCGAATTCGGCTTCCAGGGACCACCCGCGTTCGCCACCCTCGAGTCAGTGGTGCACGACGAGCCCCGTTCCCCCCACGGCCGGCAGATGCTGGTCCACCAGAAAGCCGAGGACGGCAACGGCAAGCTCGAGCGCGGCCTGGGCGACCACCTGCCCGTCCCCTCCGGCTACGTCGACTGGCACTGGGCCACGCAGCTGAACCAGGCACGGGCAATCCGCTTCGGCATCGAGCACTTCCGCTCCCTCGCCCCCTTCAACACCGGAGCCGTCGTCTGGCAGCTCAACGACTGCTGGCCCGTGGTCTCCTGGTCCGCCGTCGACGGACACGGCGTGCGCAAGCCGCTCTGGTACGCGCTGCGCGCCGTGCTCACCGACCGGCTGCCCACGATCCAGCCCCGCGACGACCGCCCGGCACTCGTACTGCACAACGACTCCGACAAGGCCTGGACCACCACCGCCACCGTCAGGCGCACCGACGTCGGCGGCACCGAGCTGGCTTCGGAGGTGCTCGCCGTCGACGTTCCGGCGCGGGGCTCGGCCACGCTCGCGCTCCCGGCGCGGGTCGTCGAGCCTGCCGACCGGCGTGCGGAACTGGTCGTGGCCGACCTGGGCACCGGCGAACGGGCCGTGTGGTACTTCGTTGAGGACCCCCACCTCGCCCTCGACCGTGACGCGCCGGAGGCGCGCGCCACGGCGTGCGCCGACGGTTACCTCGTCACCGTGCGGGCGCGCAGCCTCGTCAAGGACCTCACCCTGCTGGTGGATCATGCGGATCCGCGGGCCCGCGTGGACCGCGCACTCGTGACCCTCCTCGCCGGGGAGAGCGCCACATTCCACGTGAGCTCCGCCGCCCGCCTCGATCCAGCGGTGCTGACATCACCTCCTGTGCTGCGCACGGCCAACGACCTGGTCAACCGCGGAGCGGAGGAACCGGAGAAGTTGTCCCTGCTAGGCAGCGTCCCCGACGCTGCTGGACCGCTGGGTGACAGGCAGTTGGCGCCGGCCAGGGCGGCGACGGGTGGACCGGAGGCATGAGCGCCGTGCGACCGCCCCTGCGGCGGACGAACCTCGAGGTCTCGCTCAAACCGTTCGACGCGTTCGACCAGGCCACCCTCACCGCCACCGTGCGCCGGATCTTCGACCAGTGGCGCACCCTGCTGGACGCCGCGGAGGAGTGCTCGGTGCTGCTGTGGATCTCGGACGGCAGCGAGATTCTCGACTGGGCCGGCGACCTCGACGACACGCTGGAATGGGCGCGTTTCATCGGCTTCAGCAACACCGACGCACAGCCGTACGGCGAGACCAAGGATCCCGAGCGCGTCGCCGTTCCGTACCGCGAGGGCACAGCGCCGATCACCTACCGCGACCTGGGCAGGCTGGTGGCCACGGTCAAGGCCGTCGGCGCGGAACACGGTCGCCCCACCCGCGTGGGCGCAACCTTCGACCCCGGCCCCGAGTTCGCGCCGTCGGACTTCAAGTTCGCCCGCCACCCCGAGGTGGTCGCCCGAGGCGAGGACGTCGGGATCGGCCCGATCATCGCCATGGTCCGCCACTTCTCCACCCTGCACGGGGACGACCGCCCCTACGCCGCGTTCCCCGACGGGATCCCGCAGGGCACGAGCTTCGGGGAGTTCCTCGGACGGCAGGCGCAGGACTATCTCACCGCCCTCGGGTTCGACTACCTCTGGCTGTCCAACGGCTTCGGCTTCAGCTCCTACGCCTGGTCCGAGCTCGGCGAGTCCTTCGACGGCGTGCGCTTCCGCAGCGAGCGCACCGCCGAGCTGCGCGAGCGTGCCCTCGGCTTCTGGCGGGACCTCTCGGCGCACCTGACGTTCCCGGTGCAGGTGCGCGGGACCAACCACACCGCCGGCATCGACATCGGCGCAGACTCGGTGCCCGCGCTGGAGGTGTACGAGGGCGGCCACCTGGAATCCCCGCCGCCGAACTCCCCCTGGGGCCCGCTCAACGAGGACTTCGGCATCGAGATGTCGGGCTACATGTCCCGGGTGGCGCTGCTGCCCGCCGGCGCCGAGGGCTACCGGTTCCGCTTCTACGCGAACGACCCGTGGTTCTGGCAGCAGCCGTGGTGGGACTTCTACCACCGCGAGCCCTTCGACATCTACCTCCCGCTGGCGGTGGCACGCGTGCGTCCGGACGGCACCGTCCAGCCGCCCACCGAGGTCAACGTCCTATCCGTCGACACCGCGCGCGGCGTCCTGGACGAGAGGTGCGGCCGGGAGGTCGGCATCCACGTGACGACGGCGCTGGAGTCCGCCCCCGACGCGCCCGGACCGCTCGTGTGGGTCTACCCGTTCCGGGAGTACCACGAGGCGATGGCGGCAGACCCCACGACCATCGACGGTCCCCACTTCGAGGACTGGTACCTGACCTCGACGATCAATGCCGGGCTGCCCCTGAACACCGTGCTCGCCACCGACGACCTCGGCCCCGCGCTCGCGTCCGGCGCACTCGCGGGCCGCATCCTCGTGGTCCCCGCGGGCGCACTGACGGACGACGTCGCCGCTCACCTGGGCGCGCACGCCGAGGCCGGCGGCACCGTCCTCATCTACGGTTCCCTCGCCCGGACGGGCGCAGCCGGTCGCGACCTGGTCGGTCTCGCCGTCGCCAGGACGGGGCTCGACGGTGATCTCGAGCTCCACACCGAACTCCCCGGCGACTCCGCGCCCGGGGGCGGCCTGCCGAGCACGCTGCGTCATGTCGCGCACCTCTCGGCGGGCCCGGTCACCGAGGTGGTGCGCGGGACGGACGACGGGGCGCCGAGGCCGGCGGCGGCCGGCCCGGCGGGTGTGGCCCGCGTCCTGGCCACCGTCTCCCGCGACGGCACCGAGCGGGTGTTCGCCTCCGTCCGGCCGGCGGGCGAGGGCTCGGTGCTCTGGGTGCGGGGTTCCTCGCCCTTCGCCTACGCCGAGCCGGACGCGCGTGGCGTTCGGGCCCACGTCCCGCACGACCGCATCCGGCTCGCCGACGCGGGCGCGCTCGCCCGGGACCTTCTCGCCGTCGCCGGCCTGCACGTCTCGCACGAGCTGCGCACCGCGGGCTCGGGCCGCGCCGTCCACGCGATCCACCGCCACGACGGCGCCTACTGGTTCAGCGGGTACCTGCCCGACACCACCACCCGGATCCGCCTCGCCATGCCGGAGGGGGCCCCGCTGTTGCAGCACACCGAGTGCTGGTACGACGGCGGCGCGGCCGTGTACCAGCTGCCGAAGTCGTTCCACCTTGAGTGCCGTGTGCTCGTCCGGCAGGCCACCGCGGGGTTGCTGCGGTGCCGCGAGGTCGCACCGTTCCCCATGCACATGAGCCGCGGCACCCGCGTCAGTGGTCTCGTCGACGCCGCCGTCACGCTGCTCCTTCCTCCGTCTCGCGGCGAGGTGCGCCTGGACGTCGACGGCGTCCCGGTGGTGCCGGCCGCGGACCCGGCCGGGCACGCCGTCGTCCTGGAGCACGTGACCGGAACCCTGACCGTGATGTGGGAGGAGCGGTGACGGGCCAACGCATCACGGACGTGAAGGTCCGCAGCGTCCCGTTCTCCACGGACACCTGGCTGGACGAGTCGCGGATCTCCACCCCGATGGCGCCCTACCCGGTGTTCGCCGAGCGCCGGTCGAGCTGGCGCGGGCCGGGCGGCGACCTGGTGTGGCTCTACCTCGGCACGGACGACCCCGCCGTCTTCGGCATCGGGCAGACCCGCGGCGGCCGGGTGGTCGAGGCGGTCCTCGACCACCTGGTGCCGCTCCTGCAGCACGTGGATACCGGCGCCCCGGCCGACGTCGCCGAGCAGCTGCGCAGGGCGGCGGAGCCGTACGCGGCCGGCGGTGCCGCCGCCATGGCCGTCTCCGCCGTCGAGCTCGCCTTGTGGGACCTGGCCGCCCGCGACCTCGGGGCCCCCTTGTGCCGGCTGCTCGGGGGACGGCCCGGGCCGCTGCCGTACTACGTCACCGCCGCCCATCCGTCCGCACTGGACGACGTGGACGACGATCTGCTCGCCGGAGCCGGGTACGTCAAGGTCCCCATGGCGTATGGCCCGGCGGACGGTCCGGCACGCCGGGACGACAACGTCGAACGCCTGCGCGCCGTCCGCCGCCGGGTGCCCCCGCACGTGCCGCTGGCGGTGGACTGCTTCATGTCCTGGGACGTGCCGTACGCGGTGCGGTTCGCGGCCGCGACGGCAGACCTGGACCTGGGCTGGATCGAGGAACCGTTGCCGGCCCACGACCTGGCGGGGCTGACCGAGCTCCGAGCCCGCCTGTCACCGGTGCTGGTCGCCGCAGGGGAGCACGCCTTCGGCCTCGACCACGGGCTACGCCTGCTGGACGGCCGGTGCGTCGATGTCCTGCAGGTCGACGTCACCTGGTGCGGCGGCCTCGGCGTCGCCCGCACGCTGGGAGTTCTCGCCGCGCACCGCGGCGTCACGTTCGCACCGCACAACGCCGCGATGCACCCCTGGGCGCTACACCTCCTCTCCGCCCTCGGACCCGGCGTCCTCGCGGAGGTCCTCGTCGGCGCCGGCACGCCCGCCGCGGTGCCCGAGGTCGCCGACGCCCCGGGCGCCGGCACGGACCGGCGGGCGGCGGGCTTCGGATGAGCGTGCGGATCCTTCTCGTCGGTGCCGGCTGGTGGGCGACGGCGCACCACCTGCCCGCGCTGGAGGCGCACCCGGACGCGGTGGTCGCCGCGGTGTGCGACCCGGTGGCCGAGCGTGCCGCCGCGGTGGCCGACCGCACCGGGGCCGCGGTCCACCCCACCCTCGCCGGTGCGCTCGACGCGGGAGACTACGACGCCGCGCTGATCGCCACCCCGTCGGCCGCCCACCACGGCGCCGCGGCCGCCACCCTCGACGCCGGCCTGCACACCCTCGTCGAGAAGCCGCTGACCCTCACGGCTGCCTCCGCGGCTGACCTTCTCGCCCGCGCACGCCGTGCCAGCGTCCACCTCACCGTCGGCAACACCTATCAGCACGCCCCCGCCGCCCTGCTCGCCCGCCGGGCGGTGCGCGAGGACATCGGCCGGCTCCTCCAGGTCACCGTCGAGTTCGGCTCCCGCGCCGGGGAGCTCTACGCCGCCGCCGAGCGTGGCGAGGCCGCCACGGCACGGGGCCAGCACCCGGCCGCCTACACGGCCGCCAACGGCGGCGGCCAGGCCCACACCCAGCTGACCCACGCCCTCGGCATGCTGTGCTGGGTCACCGGCCGCCAGGTCACCACCGTTGCGGCGTTCACCGAGCACCACGGGCTCGCGGTGGACGTGGACGACGTCGCCGCGCTCCGCCTCGAGGGCGGCGCCACCGCGGTGGCCGTCTCCACCGGTGCCGTCCCGGAACCGCTGCCGCTGCGTCAGCATCTGCGGTACCAGGGCACCGACGGCGTCGTCGAGCAGGACCTCTACCGCGCCCGCACCGTCCTGCACCGCCCCGACGGCAGCCACGTGGTCCGTGAACCGGGCCAGCACGAAGCCGCCTACGACGCCGCCGCCCCGGCCCGCGCCTTCGTCGACCTCGTCCTGGGACGCGGCGACAACCTCGGCGGCGCCACGGAGGCCGCCGCGGCCGTCGCCGCGACCGAGGCGCTGCTCCGCGCCGCCCGCACCGGAGCCGTCGTCGGAGTGGAGCCCCTCCCCGCGGCGGACGTACCGGGCGCCTGCCCGGGTGCCGGCGGACCGGCGGGGGAGGCGCCGTGATCGTCGACGCCCACGCCCACGCCTGGGAGCGCTGGCCCTACGAGGCCGGCGTGCCGGCCACCCGCGGCGACGTCGCCGCGCTGCTGCACGAGATGGACGCCGCCGGGGTGGACCGCGCGCTCGTCGTGTGCGCCACCGTGGGCGGGACCGACCCGGCCACGGCCAACCCCGACAACAACACCTACGTCGCCCGCGCCGCGACCGCCCACCCCGACCGGCTCGACGTCCTCGCCGACGTCGACTCCCGGTGGACCCCGACGTACCACACCCCCGGCGCGGCCGACCGGCTCGAGCGGACGGTGGGCCTCACCGACGCCGTGGGCGTGAGCCACTACCTCGCCGACGACGTCGACGGCTGGTTCTCCGCCGACGAGGGGCGCGAGTTCCTCGCCCGGGCCGCCGACCTGGGAGCCCTCCTCAGCATCCACGCGACCCCGCCGTGGTTCGGTCCGCTCGCCGCGGCCCTGCGCGAGGTGCCCGACCTCCGGGTCCTCCTCCACCACCAGGGGCACGTCACCCCCGGCTCGCCCACCTACGGCGCGGACCTCGCGGCGCTGGCGGACCTGGCCCAGCGTCCGGGCGTTTACGTGAAGGTCTCCGGCTTCCACTACCTCGCCGCCGGGCGCGAGGCGTACCCCTACCCGGGCACCCACCGTGTGCTCCGCGCGCTGATCGGCTCCTTCGGGTCGGCGCGCCTGCTGTGGGGATCGGACTTCCCCGTCGCGCGCCGGCACCTGACCTATGGGCAGTCCCTGCAAATCCTCGACCACGCCGGGCTGCGCCCCGCCGAACGGGCCGACGTCCTCGGCCGCACCGCCGCCCGCCTGCTCGCCGGCGCCCGGCGCCACCCCACGCGTGTCACCGCCCGGTGACGCCACTCGGCGCCGCGCGCGCCCCAACCCCAGGAGAGACATGAAACTCATGCGCGTCGGCCAATTGGGTGCCGAGCGGCCGGTGGCCGAGGACGACGGGGTCACGTACGACCTGCTGCCTCTGACGGCGGAGATCGACGGGGCGTTCCTCGCCGACGGCGGGATCGGGAGGGTCCGCAGGGCGCTGGCCGACGGCGACCTCGAGCCGGTCGACGTCACGGGGGAGCGGGTCGGGGCCCCCGTCGCCCGCCCGCACGCCGTGTGGTGCATCGGCATGAACTACGCCGCGCACGCCGCCGAGTCGGGGTCAGCCCCGCCCGAGGTGCCTGTGCTCTTCTTCAAGACACCCAACACCGTGGTGGGCCCGCACGACGACGTCCTCATACCCCGCGGATCCACCCGAACGGACTGGGAGGTCGAGCTCGCCGTCGTCGTCGGGAGGCGAGCGCGGTACCTCGACTCGCCCGCCGACGCGGCCGCCCACATCGCCGGGTACACCATCTCCAACGACGTCTCCGAGCGCGAGCTGCAGCTCGAGGTCTCGGGCGGCCAGTGGTCCAAGGGCAAGTGCGCGGAGACGTTCAACCCCCTCGGTCCGGCACTCGTCCCGGCGGAGGAGCTCGACCCCGCCAGTCTGCGCCTGACGTCGTCCGTCAACGGCGAGCCGAGGCAGGACTCGACCACAGCGGACCTGATCTTCGACGTCCACCACCTGCTGTGGCACCTGAGCCAGGTGGCGGTCCTGGAGCCCGGGGACGTCATCAACACCGGCACCCCCCAGGGCGTGGCCCTTTCGGGCCGGTTCCCGTACCTGCGGGACGGCGACACCGTCGAGCTGAGCATCCAGGGCATCGGCACGCAGCGACAGCGGGTGAGGCAGGCATGAGCACGACGACGATCCCCACGACCATGCGCGCGCTGGTGCTCGAGGACTTCGGCAGCATGGCGCTCACCGAGCGCCCCGTGCCACGGACGGGCCCGGGGGAGGCGCTCGTCCGGGTGCTGGCAACCGGGATCTGCGGGTCGGACCTGCACGGGTACACCGGCGAGAACGGCCGCCGCGTCCCCGGGCAGGTGATGGGGCACGAGACGGTCGGGACGGTCGCCGCCGTCGGACCGGGCGTGGAGTCCCTCGCCGTGGGCGACACGGTGGTCCTCAACCCGACACTCTCGTGCGGCCGGTGCGCGAGCTGCGCCCGCGGCATGGGCCACATCTGCGCGGACCGTCGGGTGATCGGGGTGGACCCGACCATCCCAAGCGCGTTCGCCGACTACGTCCTCGCACCGGCCGAGAACCTCGTGCCCTTCGCCTCCGAGCCGCTGCACGGCGCTCTCGTCGAGCCGCTCGCTGTCGGATATCACGCTGCGGTGCGCGGGTCGGTTGGAGCCGACGATGACGTCCTCGTTATCGGTGGTGGCCCGATAGGACAGGCTGTGGTGCTCGCCTGTCGGCGGCTGGGCGCCCGCTCCATCCTCGTGAGCGAGCCTGACGCCGCCCGCCGCAAACTGCTCGAGCGGCTCGGCGCCGTGACGCTCGACCCGGCGCAGGTGAACCTGCCCACCCTGGCGCGCGAGCAGACCGGGGGGCTCGGGGTCACGGTGGCGGTGGACGCCGTCGGGGCCACGACTACTGTTCAGTCCGCAATCGACTCCACGGTCGCGGGCGGAACCTGCGTCCTCGTGGGCATGGCAAGCCCCCAGATCGAGCTGGCCGCGTACGCCTTATCGACCTTTGAGCGATCTGTCGTCGGCGCGTTCTGCTACCCCGCGGACGAGTTCACGCAAACTGCCCGGTGGGCGGCCGCGAACCCAGAAATGCTGGACCCGCTGATCTCACGCACGGTCACCGCCGAAGAGGCACCCGCCGTATTTGCCGCGATGGCGCTCGGGGACAACCCTCCAGGCAAGGTCCTTGTCAGTTTCGGATCGGTGTAAACACGGTGGTGGGCTACGAGATGGCGTAACGGCCGTAGGTAGATGTCCGATAACTGGCACGTCGTTAGTGAGAGCGCTCCGTCAGGTGTCGGCAGGCTTGTCACTCGCGAGTTCGCGCGACGTGTCGGAGAGGACGTCTGTGAGGGCGGCTGTCAGTCCCTCGAGGTCGGGGAGGTCCTGGCGCTGCTCGGGGGTGAGGGTGTCGTAGGTGGCGACTGCGAGGGGTGCGCTGGCGCTGGCGAGGGCGTAGCGGACGATCTGTTCGTCGCGGCTGGTGCACAGCAGGAGGCCGACGGTGGGCGCGTGGATGGTGTGGTCGCGGACCCGGTCGTTGACGACGGCGACGTAGGTGCCGAGCTGGCCGACGTAGGCGGGGGAGAAGCGGCCGATCTTGAGCTCAACCACGACGTAGCGCAGCTGGGTGACGTGGAAGAGGAGCAGGTCGACGACGAGCACGTCGTCGCCGACGTCGAGACGGACCTGCCGGCCGACGAACGCCATGCCGTGCCCGAAGGCGGTGAGGGTGCCCTGCAGGCGATCCATCAAGGCTTGTTCGAGGGCCCGCTCGCTCGCCCGGTCGGTCAGGTCGAGGTGGTCGAAGATGTAGGGGTCGCGGGTGAACTGCTGGGCGAGCTCGGAATCGGGTGCCGGCAGGTGGCTGCGGAAGTTCGACGGTGCCGCTCCTACCCGGGAGTGGAGGCGGTTCATGATCTGGTGCTCGAGGACGTTGCGGGACCACCCGTGCTCGACGGCCTGGCCGGCGTACCAGTCCCGCAGCACCGGCTCGTCGAGGCGGTCGAGCAGCACGGTGACGTGGCGCCAGGGGAGTTGTGCACCAAGCCGGTGCACAAAATGCCGGGTCCGGCCACGCCGCGGCGAACGCGCGCATGTACTGCAAGTTGCGCCGTGACCAGCCGCGCTGGTCGGGGAAGGCCTCGCGGAGGTCGCGCGCCAGGCGGTCGACGATCTTCGCGCCCCAGCCGGCCCGTTCCTGCCGCTGCAGGATGTCCCGACCGATCGACCAGTACAGCGCCAGCAGTTCGGTGTTCGCGGCCCGTGCGGCGCGCACCCGTGAGGTGCGTACCCGCTGCTTGAGCTCCTCGAGCAGCTCGTCGTACCCCTCGGGGACAGTGGCTTCGAGGTCCTGGCTTGGCACGCACGCCATACTGCCGTCTTGCTGGATTCGTCTGGGCAAGCGACACGGGCTCCTGCACGGCCATGCGAGCAGCCGCTCAGTTCCTCGTCCTGAGCATCCGGTCCGCCGTCCTGCGATCTGTCGATCGAGCCTGCATGTTATGTCGCGCCTGACGTCTTTGATAACCAAGAACGCGCGACTAACCGCAGATCTCGACGACCAGCGCTAGAGGAGAAGGGAGGCCCCTTCCAGGTGAGGCCCTTACCACTATGTGAGACGCTGGGTCTTACATGGACTGGTAGAGCCGGATATCAGTGAGGCGGGAGTAGCACTCAAGGGTGCCACCGAACCCGCGTTTGGGCGTTCAAGCGTGGGAGTATCCCTGCCATGAATAGGCCCGTTGACGACGCTCTCGGCGCCCCGGGCGAAGCCGACCGTACGGCGATCGACTGGAGACGGCTTGACCTCGATGGCGCGTTCGCCCTTGCTGCTGAGGCCGACGACGGCCGCGATGATGTGCCCGGTGTGCTCGCCCAGGCCAGGGATGGCGAAGCGTCGTTCGTCCTGGTTGCGGTGCCCGCCAGTCGGGAATGGGCAGTTACTCACCTGTTCTTCGCAAGCGGGGGAAAGCGTCGCCATATGAATCTGACCTCCCTGGTTTCCACCCTCGACCGGGAGGTCACCGAGGTCGGGTGTGCCTACGAGCACTCAGATCGGGGACCCAGGTACCACTACGCAGTCATCCGCCGGTCGGCGGTGGCAGAGATCAGGTGCCGCGTTGACGACGGCGCTTGGAGGTCCGTAACCAGGGGCGTAGACGGCTGGTTCGTGACCATCTCGACCGCACAGGACCCCGACAGCGCCTTGCAGCTCGAGGAGCTTGTCCAGGGAACCTGGCACCCACTGCCTTGAAACTCTCGCACCTGCTGCAACTCCCGTCAGTAGACTGGTAGAGCCGGATACTAAGGAGCCCGGAGTTCCTCGCTATTGGGGCCGGCGGCGCCACGGGCGCCAGTGTCGCCGTCGCGGTAGCGGCCGGATGAGGTCAACTCCCACTGCGGCAACAAGGGCTTCGAAGCCGTCGGGCGTCACGGTCGCGACGACAGAGGTGCCCTCGTCGGCGATATCAAGGATTGGGTCCCAATCTGCCGATGAGCGCAGTACATGGGCGTCGTGAGCTCGGCCTGCCAAAACCTCAAATGCTGACCAGACTTCATCGTCGGTCGCGAGCTCTGGAATAGCCGTGTAATGCGCCTCAGACGATCTTGGGATGCCTGCACGTCGCCGAAGAGTGTTAGCCGCCTCGATCTCCGCCTGACTCCAGTCAGCGGATTCCGGAATGTCCAGCCCGACCTGGACCGCATCCGTGCGCATCGTCCGCAAAAGCGCTGGCCAGCCTGGGGTTCCTGGTTTCACGTCGATGACGAACGACTCTCGTGAACCACGCGTGAGCTCGTCAGGCGCGCGTCTCCGGCAGAGCTCGGTGCGGCCCGCATGTTCCGCTTCGTAGATGCATTCCCCGCAGCTTCCATCGACAGCAGCGTCATAGGACGCGCCAAGGTGCTCGGCCCACGGGTGCCGGCAGTCGCCGCACAACTCCAGTTTCCGCGATTTCTTCATCAGTGTGCTCTGCCCCTGCATCAGATCCCGACCAACCCGCTACCTGAGTGTGCCGTATCGAAGATTAAGCAAGAGAGCGACCGGTGATCTTTGGCGTTCAGCGACGGGTGGCGATGTAGCGGCCGTAGGTGTTCGCGGCTGCGACGGCGTGGCGTTCGAGGGTGGCCTGGTGGTAGCCGAGGATCTCGGCGAGGACCGGGGTCGGGCTTGTCTTGACAAGGTCGGCGAGGGTGCCGAGGCGTGCGGCTCTGGTGGAGCAGACGGTCTTGAGTCGTTGTCGCAGGTGCGCGGCGCTGAGGTGGCGGCCGGGGGAGTGGCCTCTGAAGATCCACGGGCTGTGGGGGTGCGCGGCGGTGCGGCCGTGCCCTGGGTCGGCGAGGAGCTGGCGCAGCGGCTCGTCGAGCGGCGACGGAAGATCGATGGGCGCTTCGCCGAGGGTGATGGTGGCCAGGTCGTCGGTGACGGTCGCGTCGTCCCAGGTGAGGCGGACGACGTCCTCGACCTGCTGGCCCAGGACGAGGATGAGGATGGCGGCGAGGCGGTCCCTCGCGGTGAGGTCGTCGTGGTGAACGACGGCCTGGACGGCCGCGGTCTGCTCGACGGAGGGGAGTTTGTCGGCGGTGCCGCGGCGGTGGGGCTGCATGCGCAGGTCCGGCTCGACGAGGTGGGCCTTGATGGCCCAGGAGAGGAAGCGGCTGGCGAGCTCGCGGGTGGTGGGTCCGCCGGCCTGCCAGGCGTCGAGGTCGGCCTGGGTGAGCTGGTCGAGGGTGGTGCCGTGGGCGGTGAGCCAGGTTAGGAAGTCGATGGTGACGGTGGTGGTCTGCTTCGAGCGCAGGAAGGTGCCCTGGGTGACCGTGCCCGGCGCGGAGTTCATGCGGCGGATGAGGTGCCAGCGGGCGAATCGGCGGGCGATGTCGCGGTGCTCGCCGTCGGGGAGCCGGTCGAGCGCCTGGTCGCTCCAGGTGGTGAACCGGGCCAGGAGCTCGTCGCGGCGGGGTAGTGCGCCGTGCTCGACGAGGAGGCCGCGGACGTAGTCCCGGGTGCGCGAGGCGGGGAGCTGGTCGAGGGCCTCGTGGGTGATGGCGGGGGCGACGGCGAGGTGCTGGAGGAACTCGGTGACGTGAGGTTGCCGGACCCAGGTCAGCCCGCTGTTGGCGCGTTCCATCGACTTCAGGGCCGTCACCATCGGCACGAGCTCGGGAGAGACGGTGCCGGTGGCGGGGTTGGTCAGCAACCGGTCGACGGTCGCCGCGAGGACGCAGGTCCAGCAGCGGCCGCCGTCGTAGAGCTCGTCCTCCGCCCCGCAGGTTTGGCAGTCGACGTTGAGCCGGACGCCGGAGCACGGCCGGCAGGCGGGTTGTCCGTCGACGATGCCGGGCAGGACGCCGGTGTGGCCGCAGGCGCAGGTGCCGCGGGTGCGTTTGGCGCGTTGGTAGCAGTAGCCGCAGACGGCGCCGTCGGGCCAGCGAGCGGCGACCTGGTAGTGCTCACCGCAGCGGCCGCACGCCTCGGGGAACGTATCCGGGTCGCTGGCCTTGCGGGGTCTAGCCATCGTGGTCCGTCGGGACGACCCGGATCCGGCGCGCGATGGGTTGCCCGGGCTTGACGCCGATGTCCTCGGGCCGGCGCGGGGCGTTCGCGGTGGCGGCGCCCCGCATCTCGACGACGGGTTCGAACAGGTCGCTGGGGGTGCACTCGAGGATGTCGCACAGCGCGGCGAAGGTGCGGGCCGGGATGCGCTCGGGGGTGCCGGTGACCAGCCGGTAGACCTGGCTCTCGGAGAGGTTGATGCCGCGGGACTGCAGCAGGGGGAGGAGCTCGGTGCTCTTCCACAGGTTGCGCTGGGCCATCAGGGTGCGCAGGTGCCACCGGTAGCCGATGCGACGCTGCTCAGGCATCGGGGTCCTCCTTCGGGTTGGCGATCCGGCGGGCGATCATCTGCTGCACGGCCCGCTGCTTGAAGTCGGCCGAGACCGAGGTGTACAGCCCGGTGGTCGAGGCGTGGGAGTGGCCGACCTGGGTCTGGATGAACGCCGGGTCGTAGCCGGCCTCGACGAGGTGGGTGACGTAGGAGTGGCGCAGGCAGTGCAGCCCGAGCTCCTTGGGCAGCCCGACCTCCTCGCGGAGCCGGGAGAACGCATCACCCAGGCTGCCCAGGCGGACCCGGTCACCGCGTTCGGAGGGCCACAGCGCCGAGGAGCGATCAGCGGTGGGGAAGCGGCCCCGGCCCTCGGGTCCGGTCCAGAACTGCAGCAGGGGCACGACCCAGTCGAACTCCGGCACGGTCAGCACGGTGCGCCGACGGGGGCCCGATCCGGCGGTGCCCTTGGCCCAGCGGATCTGGACGGCACCGAACTGGCCGAAGTCGCTCACGTGCGGGTTGGGCCCGAAGTCGTGCAGGTCGAGCATCGTCAGCTCGCGGCGCCGCAGGCCGTAGGCGTAGCAGACCTTGAAGGCGATCGAGTCCCGCAGCGCGGGCAGCCACCGTTTGCTGCCGGCGGCGTGCTCACGGTCGACGAGGTCGTCGACATGGTCGAACAGGCGCTGCAGCTCGGCCCTGGTGAAGGCGCGCCGGCCCGGCGGGACGGCGTCCTCGGCGGTGTGCCGCGGGGTGTTCCACTCGAAGCTGATCTGCGACGGGACGTCGCCGAACGTCTGTTCGCAGAAGGGTGCCCAGCCGTACACCGGCTGGGTGAGGTAGGTGCAGAACGCCGCCACCGCGTTGGCGTCCGCGCGCAGCGTCGTCAGGCTGATCGGCCGGTCGCCGGAGCGTCGCTCGGCGAGGAAGTCCTCGAGATCCGCCGGGTGCCACTGCCACGGGAAGGTGCCGGCGAAGCGCTGGAACCGCTCGAGGACGCCGCAGCGGCCCTTGATCGTGTGCGTCGTCAGTCCGCGGGCCAGCATCTGGGTGCGCCAGCCGGCGAGCATCGCCTCGAACACGCGCTCGTCCGCGCGGAACAGACCCACGCTGGCGTCGCTGAGAACCGCTGGAACCCTGCCCGGGACGGCGTCCACGCGCTCTCCACTTCATCGCGGAATCGTGCATCTAATGCAGGAAACCTATGGCCACCTGCATAGATGCCCGCTCAACGACACGCCGGTGCACGAGAGCCGTGGCGCTCCAGACGGGTCCTGACCTGCGAAGACGTCCAGATCGGCCCGGGACGGGAGTTCTCGCATCTACTGCAACTCCCGTGGGTTCTGATCCGATAATGGACCTTATGACAAAGTGCAGTCTGCGTATCTCATCGGATGCATCGCTGACGGCCGGACAGACGAACGACTCTCCCCTCAACCACTCCGACTCCTCTACTGAGTCGGCCGACGGCACTCCTACCTGCTCCTCTGCGCCCAGCGCCGGGCCGCGTCGCGGCGCTGCGATCCCGCTCCTCATGCACTGAACAACCCCCAGCCGAACCTCAACACCGGCGTGGCCGCAGCCCGTGGCTGTTCCAGAGCGCCCACGCCGGACGGCAAACTTCACCCCACCACGCATCCAGGCGTGTGCCGAAACTGGCCACCCGGCGGCAGCCACTTCGGCCCCAGCGACGTCACCACGACTCCCTCGGCGACGGCGTGCCTAGCTGTGGCGCTGCCTTCGGAGACGACTCGGGCGCAAACTACGCGAGGGCCGTCGGTACAGCGCCCGAATCCGCAGACGCGTGCGGTCCGTGCCACATAGAGTCGAGCCGCAACCTCGACATTTCTGGGACGAGATCGCCGCTGTGTAACCCCTGCGCGGCATGGCGCCCAGGCCGGTGTCCGTACGATTGACGGTGGTGGCAATGAGGCGGACCGAACGTGGTGCTCGCGGTCGGGACCACGAGTCCGGGCTTCCCCATGCCGGAGACGGCGCCCGCTCCCGGCCTTCCATTCTCTTTGGGGCCACGTCGTCAGGATCCTTCCACTTCTTGGCCGGTTTCCCCGAGTACCTGGTCGAGCAGGGCTGGGACGTTCAGCTCCTTAGCGGACCTGGTGGTGGGAGTACGGAGCAGTTCCTGCGCCCTGGCGTGACTACGTTCGAGTTGCCGATGTTGCGTCGTCCCTCACCGGTGGGCGACGTTCGTTCGCTGCTGGGCTGGATACGTCATCTGCGGAGGTACCGGCCGGACGTTGCCGTACTTGCCACGCCGAAGGCCGCGCTGCTGGGGCTCCTTGCCGCCAAGGGCACCGGTGTGCCGGCAAGGATTTACCACTTGTACGGGCTCCGACTTGAGACCACCAGAGGGGCTTTCCGTGCCTTGTTGTGGTTGTTCGAATGGGTGTCTGCACGCTCGGCGACACGGGTTCTCTCTGTGAGCCCGAGTCTGACGAGGGCATTCACCGCTCACCGTCTCGCACGTCCCGAGAAGATCGACATGCTCGGTTCCGGCAGTTCGCACGGGGTGGACATGGCGTGGTTCTCGCCGCAGCAGGTCGATGAGAGTGAACTCGCACGCCTTCGTGACAGCTTGGGTCTCACCGGAGGGCGACGGGTGGTCGGCTTCGTGGGGCGCCTCGCGCCCGACAAGGGCCTGGAGACGCTGGCCGCCGCAGTGGAACTGCTCGCGATCCGATCGGTCGACGTGGACGTGCTGGTCGTCGGAGGCGTCGACCGGGCCGGGTACGACCCTTTCGACAGTGTGACGAGGAGGCCTGTACGGGTCGACGTTGTCGAGGACACTCGGCCGTACTTCCGTCTCATGGATGTGCTGTGCCTCCCCACGCTTCGTGAGGGAATGCCGAATGTGTGCCTGGAGGCGGCGGCGATGGGCGTGCCGGTCGTGACGACGACTGCGACGGGAGCGGTGGACAGCATCCTCGACGGTCGTACCGGCATTGCTGTCCCCCCGGCTGACCCCGTTGCCCTGGCCGCCGCACTGGAGAGCCTCGCGCTTGATCCCAAGCTCGCTTCCAGCCTCGGGGCTCGCGGACGGACGTGGGTGCACGAGAACTTCTCGCGCCCCCGTGTATGGGCTGCTCTGGACACCTACTTCCAGGGACAGCTGACGCAAGGCAGCCGCGAGCCGGATCATGCGGTCGGCCGCGGGCCAATAGTTCGGTGGTTGCACCCCGTGCTGCTTCGCGCGCTCCCCAGGCACCGGTGTGACACGCGCGGGCCACCCGTCCGGTCTTCTCGGCACACCTCCCCCAGGGTTGGTCTCCCTGGCGGCGGGCTCAGATCCGGTGGGCTCCCGCACGAGGACCTGTGAAAATCTGGTGAAGATTCAACAGTTTTCCGTTCAGGAGGCGGTAAACGACGCCAGAGTTTGCATCAGACGCGAGCGACGAGGGCTGCTGCGTAGGGCGCCGAAGACCGGCGGTGCGCCAGGTCCGCGCCGTGCCAGTTTGGTTCCGTGCCGACACAGAGAGAGGCTGACATGGCAGAGCTGAGCAGCGGCACCACCGACACTCGTCCGCCGACACCGGCGTTCGTGATCGATCTGGAAACCCTCGAGAGGTTCTACGGCCGTTTCAGCCGCGCCCTGGAGCGGTTCTGGCCGAACGCGACGCTGGCGTACTCCTTCAAGACAAACTCTCTCCCCTGGCTCATCACATACATGAAGAGCCGCGGCGCGTGGGCGGAGGTGGTCTCCGACACCGAGTATGAGCTCGCCCTGGCCCTGGGGTACGGCCCCGACCAGGTGGTCTACAACGGTCCGATCAAGAGTCGGGACAGGCTCAGGGCGGCGCTCACCCAGGGCTCGGTGGTCAATCTTGACGCCAACCGGGAGGTGCGGTGGACGTGCGAGCTCGCCCGTGACCATCCCGGTCAGGACGTCGCCGTCGGGCTCAGGGTGAACTGGGACCTTGAGGCGATGTGCCCGGGCGAGAGCGCCACGGCGCAGGAGGGAGGTCGCTTCGGGTTCAACCTCGACAACGGCGAGTTCGACCGCGCGGTCGACGAGCTCACCCAGGCCGGGGTGAGGATCTCAGGGCTGCACCTGCATTCGAGTTCCCTGTCACGCAGCGCACAGGTCTTCCGCGCAGCGGCCACGGTCGCCGCTGAACTCATCACCTCCCGTGGGCTCGACCTGGACTTCGTCGACATCGGTGGGGGCTTCTTCGGTGGCGAAGCCCCCGGTGACCCGACGTTCGACGACTACATCGGGGTCATACGGGACACCCTCGGTGAGGTGGTGGACCCGGCACGGACGCGATTGATCGTGGAGCCGGGCAGGTCTTTGGTGGCGGTCCCGATCGAGTTCCACACCAGCGTCATCGACGTCAAGAACGTCGGCCCGCACACCATCGTGGTCACGGACGGCAGTCGCACGAACATCGACCCCACCTTCCGGCGGAAGGCTCCGTACCAGTATCAGCTCGTCACCTCCTCTGCCGCGACATCGCCGAGCCAGATCGTCAGCGGCTTTACGTGCATGGAGCACGACCGTCTCATGCGGCTCAACGACGCGCCGGCCCTCACCGAGGGTGACCGGATCGTTTACCTCAAGGTCGGCGCGTACTCGATGTGCTTCCAGCCCCTGTTCATCGAGTTCCTCCCGCCCGTGTATGTCCGCGAGGGCGACATGCTGATCCCAGTACGCGAGAGGTGGGGCGTGGCCGAGTTCCTTCAGGGCAACTCGAGACCCGGCTCGCCAGAGCTCCCTATGCCGCCGCTCCGCGGCGACAACGTGACGACCGACGCCGCCGGGCAGGACTCCGATCCCCGGCCCGATTTGGTGTCCCGACCGACCTCCTGAGTCGTCGTCGGAGACTGGCCACCATCAGGACGGAGCTCGGCGCAGTTGTCGGCCATTCACGCCGACAATGGCGAGGGCGTCGACGCCCGGCTGACCACAGCGAACGTCTCCCCTCTTGCCGATGTCACGCCTTCCTCGTACGCGAGGAGCGAGAGGTCGGGCTCCAGCCCGGCGGCTGCTTGGATGAGGACGGCGGGCGCATCCGCACCGGCAAGGTGCACGAACGGATAGCCACCTCCAAATCTCGGGTTTATGTCGATCACGTGCAGTTCGCCGTCCGCCGATTCGATGATGTCGAGATCGATGAGTGCACTTGGTCGGATCAGGGACCCGATGCGTCCGACAAGGTCGCGAAACCGCTCGGCGTCCACGGAGGTGGCCACATCCGTGGCTCCGGACCTCATCTGAACCTTCCGGCGGGCCAGCACACCCAGGAGCTGTGCGCGACCGTCTACCGAGAACACACCGTCCGCTCCGAACTCGGCACCGAGGAGACGATCTTGGACGATGACATGGCTGAGGTCTCCGTAGGCCGGCAGCCCGCGCCTGTTCAGGGCGGTCCTGGCCGAATCGGCTACGGCGGCCTCCAGATGAGCGGCTTCCACTATCCTCAAGCCCGTCGAGCCGCTGCCGAAGCGATGCTTGACGACAAACATCCGGTCGGCGGGGCCCTGCCGCGCCAGGTCGTGGCTCTCGGTCCCTAGGTGGGTGACCGGGGACGCGATGCCGTGCGCTCGAAGGGCTTTCGCCATGGAGAACTTGTCGGACACCGTCTCCTGGCCACCTTCCTCTAGCGCGGCAACGCGGCATCCGTACTCGCGCAGCTGGTCTGCGAGGCCCCTGGACAGCACTTCGTGCTCGTAGTCGTTCAGCGACAGGAACAGGTCAGGACGCTCTGTGTCGAACCAGGCGCGCATGGCTGCGGGGTACTCGTCGGCGTTGTAGGCCGGCATGGTCACGGCACGGTCCGCCACGGCCAACGAGGCACTGGTGGTCCGGAACTCCATCGAGATGACCTCGCCCGGCAACCCCACGTGCACCAATGACTCCTTGAACCACCCGACGATGTGAGCGCGCCGCCCCGCGGAGGCGATCACGATCTTGAGTCCTGGCTGGTGTGTCGGTCGACTCATGAGAACTCCCAGTGACCGTGCTGAAAAGACACCGCGCAGTGCCCGGGCCGGCGGCGGATCGTACGTGTCCGGGATGGCCACTATGTCCGGTGCGCCGCGATGAAGGACCGGTGTAGTGATGAAGGTTTAATGAAGATTCATCCGGCGACCTTCGTGCCGAGCGGAGCTCGGGCACGATCCTGCTCCCACCCACCAACCTGCATGGTTGCCGGCGGCCGTTCGTCGGCTATGCACCTCTCGTAGGTCATCGGATACGCGCTCGGGCCCGAAGCCGGTTCCGCCGCGCCTACCAAGTTCACAATTCGCGTTCCGCCGGCCGCACTAGATGTACCCGGCCATCAGGTTGGTGACAGTCGGCTGGTCGGCGGGAGGCCGCCGAGTGCGCTGTGGCGCCTTTGAGTGTTGTAGTACTCGATCCAGGGGGCAAGGGCGGCGGCTCGTTCATCGTTGCTGGTGAAGACCTGCCGGTAGGCCCACTCGCTCTGCAGGGTGCGGTTGAGCCTTTCCACCTTCCCGTTCTGCCAGGGGCAGTGCGGCTTGATGAACTTCTGCCTCGCGCCGAGCTCGGCGACGACCTCACGCAGGGAGTGCTTGTACGCCCAGGCGTTATCGGTCATGACGCGCTCGATCTGGGTGATGCCGTGGCCGGCGAAGTAGGCCGCGGCCCGGCGCAGGAACCCCGCGCAGCTGGTGCCCTTCTCGTCGGGCAGGATCTCGGAGTAGGCCAGGCGGGAGTGGTCGTCGACGAGGGAGTGGACGTAGTCGTAGCCGAGCTTGCCTGAGCGGTCGCGGGTGGTGGAGACCGCTTCACGGCCGTGCGCTCTCCAGCCGCCGCCGTCGGGGATCTTGCCGATCTTCTTGACGTCCATGTGGACCAGCTCCCCGGGCCGGGCGCGCTCGTAGCGGGTGGCGGTCGCCTTGGACGAACGGATGACCTCTCCGGTCAGCGGGTCGCACTCGCGCAGGTAGGGCACCCCGTGGCGGCGCAGTACCCGGCCAACGGTCCGGGCCGGGAGACCGAGCTCGGGGCCGATCCAGTCCTGCCCGCGCCGGGACGACGCGCGCAGCTCGAGCACCCGTTGCTCGACCTGGGCCGGGGTGCGCCGCGGGCAGGAGCGCGGGCGCGAGGATCGGTCGTGCAGGCCGGACTCACCCTCGGTGTCGTAACGCCTGAGCCAGTAGATGACCGTCTTGCGCGAGACACCCATCTCCTTGGCGACGTGGGCCTGCGGGCGGCCCTGCCGGCGCACCCGGTCGACGATGGTCAGGCGGCCGTGGAAGGTCAGACGGGCGTTACGGTGGGACACGAGGGCCTCCGGTGGGTGCGGACTCTAGACAAGCCACACCCCACCCGGAGGCCCTTCCTCGTTCAATCACCCACGACCGTGTGTCCCGACCGCTCCCGTGTCACCAACGTCCCGGCCGGGTACAACTAGAGCCGTTCGTCCCGGCCAGCCGATCTTCATCAGAAATTCAAGGGTCTACCGCCCCGCTCCGGTCGCCAGACTTACTACAGTCAAATGGACGGAGACTTATCGCAAGGAGCCCGCTATGGACTTGGCAGCCGTCGCCCGCCGATCGGTCTACTGGGCGCTGGACCGTGCCCGGGGCGGTCATGTCGCCCAAGCAGTCACCGAAATCAATGCCCTCTTAGATTCCTCTAGGTCACCCGCAGCCGTCGCGGTTCGACGGGACAGGCTGGCGGACCTGCTACGGCACGCCTCCAAAGTGACGGACTACTACGCCGGTCTCGACCCGAGCGATCTCGCTGAGTTCCCCGTGGTGAACAAGCTGACGTTCCGCACCAACGGCCAGTCAATGCTCGCTCGCGGCTTCGCCGCCCGTGACCTCTATCCGCACCGGACCTCGGGATCCACCGGCACCCCGTTCGAATCGTTGTGGGACAGCGGCAAGATGCGGCAGAACCAGGCTGACACGATCGCCCTGGCCGGCCGCGCCGGCTACCGGCTGGGGACTCCCATGCTGTACTTCAGGCTCTGGGGTGGGCAGTACCGCAAGAGCCGCCTCCGCTGCATGAAAGAGGCGATCACACCGATCGACGTCCGAGCCCTCGACACAGATCGGGCCCGAGAAGTCCTCGACGGCATCCGACGCCGACGCCGCCCGGTGACACTGTTCGGCTACAGCTCGGCCCTCGAGCAACTGTGCCACGTCCTCGACGACCAAGACTTGGACGTCAACAGCCACGTCAGTGCGGTGATCGCTGGCGGCGAGGCCCCGACGAACTACCTGAGCAGCGCCGCCCCTCGGCGCTTCGGCCGCCCGCTCGTCGCACGCTACTCCAACAGCGAGAACGGGCTCATCGCCCAACAGACACCCGGCGAAAGTGCGTACCGCATCAACGTCGCGTCCTATGCCGTAGAGATTCTGCGGCACGACTCCGACGAACCCACCCGGGCCGGAGAAGAAGGACGCATCGTCTTGACCGACCTGTTCAACTACGCCATGCCCTTCATCAGGTACGACACCGGCGATGTCGGAACCTTCGCCGTAGACGAGGACGACAACGTCGACGACACCACCCTGGCGGCGGTCTCCGGGCGCGCCCTCGATCAGCTCTTCGACACACGCGGGCGAAGCCTTAACCCGATGGCCAAACCAGAACTTGCCGACCAAAACCTCCGACAGTACCAACTGATCCAGACCGGACCAGGGAAGTACACCCTCAAACTCAACGCCGACCGCGACGCCGGGCGAGACGCACGGATCCGCGCCGACTACCTCACGTTCCTGGGTGCCGACGCAGACCTTCAGATCGAGTACGTCGACGAGGTTCCGCTGCTCGCCTCCGGCAAGCGCCAGATCGTGATCAATCAGTGGCGCCCCACCGGATAACCCACGTGGCAACCGTGTTATGCATACGGTTTGCGGCCGCGCGTGAGATGCGGAGCTCTCACGCAGCCGCACACTGATGTCGGCCCACCGCCTCAGTGTTGCACGAGAGCCGGTTCCTCGGCGATGCCGACGTCGGCCTGCGCGAGTGCCGGGGCGTCGTTGACGCCGTCGCCGACCATGGCGACGGTGCGTCCCTGGCGCTGGATCTCGGCGACCTTCTCGCTCTTGTGCTCGGGCCGGACCTGGGCGAAGACCTGGTCGATACCCAGCTCGTCGGCCACGGCCCGGGCCACCGGTTCGGCGTCGCCGGTGATCATCACGACGTGCACACCGAGTCCGTGCAGCGCGTCGACGGCCTCGCGGGACTCGGGCCGAACCTCGTCGGCCAGGGCGAGCGCGCCAGCGATCTCATCGTCGACGACCACGTGCAGGACGGTGGCTCCGGAGTCGGACCACTCCCGCGTCGCGGGGAGCGGGTCGAGCCCTCGTTCGGCCAGCAGGGCGGGGCCACCGACGGCGACCGAGCGCCCGTCGACCGTTGCGCGGACCCCGACAGCAGTCGACGCGGAGAAGTCCGTAGCACGCGGCACGTCGAGACCGCAGTGCGCTGCGGCGTCGACGATCGCGCGGGCGAGCGGGTGCTCGCTGTCGGACTCGGCGCCCGCGGCGAGCGCGAGGACCTCGTCCTCGCCGGTGCCAGCGACGGCTGTGACGCCGGTGAGCGCGGGGCGGCCGGCCGTGAGGGTGCCGGTCTTGTCGAAGAGGACGGCGTCGACGGTGCGCATCTGCTCCAGCGCCATGCGGTCCTTGACGAGCACCCGGCCCTTGGCGGCGCGCTCGGTCGCGATCGAGACGACGAGCGGGATCGCGAGGCCCAGGGCGTGGGGGCAGGCGATGACCAGGACGGTGATCACGCGGATCCAGGCCTGCTCCGGGGTGCCGAGTAGCAGCCACGCGACGAGGGTGACGGCTGCGGCGCCGAGCGCGAACCAGAACAGCCAGCCGGCGGCCTTGTCGGCCAGGCGCTGGGCACGGGAGGACGAGGACTGGACCTCGGCGACGAGGCGCTGGATGCCAGCGAGGGCCGTGTCCTCGCCGACGGCGGAGATGCGGACCCGGAGGGCGTTGCCGGTGGCGACGGTGCCGGCGACCACGTGGTCGCCGGCCTCGCGGCGCACCGGCTTCGACTCGCCGGTGATCATCGACTCCTCCACGTCCGCCCCGCCGTCGACCACCTCACCGTCCGCCGGGATGCGGCCGCCCGGCCGCACGATCACGACGTCACCCATCCGCAGGTCTGCGGGGGCCACCTTGGTGACCTGGTCGCCGTCGACCCGCTCCGCCTCGTCCGGGAGGAGGGCGGCGAGGGAGTCGAGCGCGGAAGAGGTCTGGGCCAGGGAACACATCTCGATCCAGTGACCGAGCAGCATGATCACGACCAGAAGAGCGAGCTCCCACCAGAAGTCCAGCCCGTGGGACTGCGCGCCCAGGGTCGCGCCCCAGGAGGCGACGAAGGCCACCGTAATCGCCATGCCGATCAGGAGCATCATCCCCGGCTTGCGTGCGCGGATCTCACTCACGGTGCCGGTGAGGAACGGGCGTCCGCCCCAGAGGTAGATGACCGTGCCCAGGATCGGCGAGACCCACGCGAGGCCGGGCAGGTCTGGCAGCGAGTAGCCGGGACGCGAACATCGAGCTGAGCAGCACCGTCGGCACCGCCAGCACGAGCATGATCCAGAACAGCCGCCGGAACTGAGCGACGTGGTCCCCGTGACCACCGTGGCCGTGGCCGTCGTGAGACATGTCGTGGCCCGCGTGCGCGTCGTGGAGAACGTGAGTGTCGACGCCTCCATGACGGTCGTCCTCGGGCATGGGATCGTGCCCCGCATGCCCACCGCCATGAGCGGAGTGTGCGTCGTCCTCGTGCAGCTTGCTCATCGCATCCGCCCGCTTCTTACCCGACCGGGATCACATCTCAGGCCGTGCACGCTGGGCCGGGCTTGCACTCTTACGGCGCAGCTGAGAACGGACGCGGACACCGGCATTAGCCACTGTTCGCGTGTTGCCCCTTGGGTGTGGTGGACATACGGTCATTGAACCGTCGGCTCTGGGCAGCCGGCCCGGAGCCTTCCCTACACCGAGGAAGGGCACGAAATGAGATCTAGCACCGCTGCTCGAACGCTCATCGGAGTCCTCGTAGGCGCCGCACTCGTCGGGCTACCAGCGACGTCCGCATCGACCGCTCCGGTCTCGACACACAACCCGGTGACAGTGGAGGGAGGGGAGCGACCCGAGAACGACCCCAGCCAGCCCCCGCCCACGTCACCCACTGCCTACGAGTTCGGGGAAACACTCGCAAAGCTCGAGGGTGAGGACCTCGAGATCACGTTCATGGCGGGGATCATCCCTCATCACCGTGCCGCCATCGAGATGGCTGAGCTTGAGCTTGAGCGGGGCCAGAACGCTGACATCCGCACGCACGCGGAAAACATCATCGCCAACCAGCAGCACCAGATCGACCAGTTCACCCGTTGGCTGGACGAGTGGTACGGGCTCACCCCCGAGGAGGCGATGGAACAGGCACCCCGCGAGGCGCAACGAGAGATGGCTACGATGGAGCGCGAGACCCAGGAGGACATGGCGAAACTTGAGCAGGTGCCGGCCGGTGCAGAGTTCGACGTCGAGTTCGTCCGCATGATGATTCCCCACCACTCGGCGGGCATTATCGAGTTCCTCGAGCCACAGTCCCGTGCGCCGCACGCCGAACTCCGCGTCGCCGCCGCGACCGGGATCATCAACCAGGAGGCCGAGATCGCAGACTTCCGCACCTGGCTCGGCGCCCTGGACCGCTAGCCCCACGAACTGCAACGCTGATCAACAGATGTGCCCCGACCCCTGTTTGGGGCCGGGGCACACACGGCGACTGCCCAGGCCGGGGTTCTAGGCGGTGCTTACAGGGCGACCGCCGGGAATGCCGTACCAGTCGTCGAGCCAGGTCTGCATCTGCTCGATCTCTTCGAGCTGCGCGGTGTAGATGTCTTCGCACAGGGTGAGCAGGTCGGGATGCTCAGCGTTGTCGAAGCACTTCTCCGCCTCGCGGATCGCGCCCCAGTGGTGGCGGATCATCGACCGCATGAAGGCCACCTCGAACTCCTCACCGCTGAGGTTGGCCAGGTGGTTCATCGATCCGCCACTGCTCGTGCCGGGCTCGTAGTCGATGCCGTACCAGTCCTGCAGCCAGGCCTGCATCTGCTCGATCTGAGTGGACTGGGAGGTGATGATCGACTCGCAGGTGGCGATGAGTTCGTCATGGACGCCCTCCTCCAGGCACATCTCGGCCATGCTCACGGCCATCGCGTGGTGGTCGATCATGCCGGTAAGGAAGTCGACCTCGAACCGAGCGGTCTGCTCGCTCGAGGCGGGAACGTCGGCAAGGGCAGGGCCTGCCATGACTACCCCGGCACCGGCGAAGGCGCCGGTGGCCAGTGCGATGGAGGCGAGTACGGCCGCGGGACGGTGGGCGTTACGTCGGCTGGTGGTCTCGGTCATGTGACTCCTCTACTTACGCGGGATGTGGCGGCTACCGAGGGACGTTGCCGCCGGTCAGGCATCGGCATGACTGAGCCGTCTCAGGCGATCGCGGCGAGCAGCTCGGTGCAGGCCTGCTCGCAGGCGCGGCATGCTTCCGCGCAGATTCGGCAGTGCTCATGCATGCCGGCGTGCGCCTCGCACTCGTCCCCACAGGCCCGGCATGCCTGGATGCAGGCCTGAAGCTGGGCTCGGGTGATGTTGGCGTCGTAACCGGTATGCCGGGACAGAACCCGTGCGGTGGCCTCGCAGATGTCTGCGCAGTCCAGATCTGTGCGGATGCACTTCCGCAACTCGGCGACCATCTCCTCGCTCAGACACGCGTCTGCACACGCGGTACACGCCTGAGCGCAAGCGATGACAGCGTCGACAGTTCGGGCCAGAAGCTGGCGGTCCAGGTTTATCTCGGCCGGGTAGCTTTCCATCATCTCGGCGGTCCTCATGGCTATCTGCCCTTCCTCGTCAGAGATTGGCGGTGGCCCTCCGGAGCATGGCCACCGTTGGCGTCCTCGACGCTACGAAGGAACGGATCAGGGTGCATCCCGAGCTGTCCGGATTCATCGAAACTTCACGGAAGAACCGACCTCACACGCAGGATGTCGCGAGGTGCCCCCTCGGCCGATCGAGCCGCATTCGTGATGTACCACACCCGTTCTCGCGCCTTGTATGAAGAATCGATGAAGAGCGTTACCTGAACGTGACTTAGGGCAGGTCGGCGATTACGTTGGCAGGCGCTTGCTATCGGCTCAGCCTCTCACTCGGCCCGTTCCGGCTCGACGAACGTTTCGGCCGAACGCAGTGGCGGCCGCACACCTGCGTCCCGCTCGACTTGGTGGCCTGAACGGGCATGATCACGGATCGGAGTGAAGTGGCGGCAGGAGGATCGGCCACTGCCCGCAGGGCAGGCGTGCAGAGCAGGAACCGGATTGCGGCCATCGACGCCGCGCGTGCGTTGGCGGTCATTGGCATGGTGATCGTCAATGTCGGCCCGCGTAGCGGTGACGGTCTGGCTGACGTCCTGCACCGGATTCCGCTCGGTCGAGCTTCTCTGCTCTTCGTGCTTCTTGCGGGGTTGGGCATCTCCCTCTTGACCCGGCGCGCTCGTGACAGTGGCGGGCCGCTGCCGTGGGCGTCGCTGCTCTGGCGTTCCGGGCTCCTGCTGGTGGGGGGTCTCGCGCTCCAACTGCTCGATCACGGCGTCAGCGTGATCCTGCCGACCTACGCTCTGCTCTTCCTCATCGCACTACCCGTTGTCCGGGCCCCGGACCGGTTGCTGCTCGTCCTCGCGGGCGCCCTCATGGTTCTCGGCCCTGTGACGTGGATTTTTCTGCAGATGGTCCAAGGCGTGCGTTTTGCCTCGGAGCCTGCCTCGCTCACCGACTCGCCGCTTCTCATCCTGCACAAGGTGCTCCTCTCAAGTCCGTACCCGGTGATCACCTGGGCAGGTCCCTTCCTGCTCGGTATGTGGCTGGGACGCCGACGCCTGAGCGATCGGGTCCTACAGCGCCGGATGATCGTCACCGGAGCGATCGCGGCCGTCGCCGGTCGCATGATCTCTCTGGCTCTCGTGGCATGGCTGGGCGAGCCTTCCAACACCATCGGGTTCGATCGCCTGGTTACGTCCGTGGCCCATTCCCAGATGCCGCTGTGGCTGCTGAGCGGGACCGGCAGTGCACTGCTTGCCCTAGGTGTTCTGCTTCGCCTGGGGCGCGTTGTTGACCGGTGGCTGTGGCCCCTGGTGGCCACCGGGCAACTCGCCCTGACCATTTACGTCGCACACTTGTTCGCTCTTGCACTTCTCATCCGGCCAGAGCCACACACCCTCGCCGAGGGGGTGCTCATCAGCTTCGTCCTGTCTGTCCTGGCGATCGTTGGCGCGACCTTATGGCGTCGTTACTTCAAGCAGGGTCCGTTCGAAGCCCTCCTCCGGGATCCGTGGAACCACCCCCGAATCCCCACCCGGCTGCGCACCGCCCCAGACGCGGAGACCACGCCGCCGAGCCACCCACCGCGCAACAGCACGAGCCCTCGGACCCGGTCCAAGGAAGAGCCGATCCAACCGGCCTCAGCCACTCCGCTCACGGGGTTGAAGATCGGCCCTCGCCCTCATCTACTCACCGGCCCATCTGGGCGCCAACCGGCTCAGATGCCGGTCCCGCACCCACCCCGCGTGACCGACTTCCCAGCCGGCGCTGGCCAAGGCTGACTTCCCGATCCGACCGGAACCGCCCGACGGAGGACTTCCTGTGCCCACTCAGAAGACAGCGGTCGTCCGCGCCGCCGGAACCGCTGCGGTCCTTGCGGTACTCACCGCATGCACCGGATTACCGACTCCCGCTGCCTCTACGTTCCCTACGGCAGCACAGTCATCTACGACGACGTCCCCCACCCCGGAGGCGGAAGCACCAGTGAGCGACTCCGCCCTGAAGGCCCACGGCGTCAGCGCCGCACACCCCGCGGCGGTGGAAGCCGGAATGACCGTTCTCGAACGCGGGGGGAACGCGGTTGACGCGGCGATCGCGACCGCGTTCGCCGTCGCCGTTGTCGAGCCGTTCGCCTCGGGTATCGGCGGCGGTGGCTCTGCGATTGTGGCACCCACCGGCGGCCAGCCCCGGGCCTACGACTACCGCGAAGTCGTGGCACAGAACGGCAAGATTCCTCCGTCCGGCACGGGAATCCCGGGATTCGTCGCCGGGATGGCCGCCCTGCACGACGACCACGGCCAGCTGGAGTGGGCCGAACTGCTCCAACCCGCGACCACGCTTGCCTCCGAAGGGTTTCCCGTCTCTGAGTTTCTCGCGCTGCGTATGCGCAGCGACTACGGCCCGGGCGCCATCTCCGGCCAGGACCAGTTCAAGGGCTGGGGCGGCCTGTTCGCTCTGGAGGCCGGCGACGAGCTTGTCCAGGAAGAGCTCGCGAACACGATGACCACCATCGCGGAGGACGGACCCGACAGCTTCTACACCGGCAAGATCGCAGAACAGCTCGAGGCCGTCGACGGCATCGACGCCGACTCGCTTGCCGCCTATGAGGTCGTGCGCTCCGAGCCGGCGCGTGGCGATGTCGGCAACTACGAGGTGGTCTCTGCCGCCCCGGCCCTTCCCGGGGTGGCAGTGATCCAGATGCTTCAGGTGGCCGAGTCCCTCGGGATCGCTGAAAGCGAACCAGGCTCGGCGGACTACGTCGAGAAGCTATCCACCGGCTGGCAGGTCGCCGATGCGGCGGTGACAGCCGAGCTGGGCGACCCCGCGTTCGTCGACGTGCCGGTAGACGAGCTGACCGACCCGGCCCGCAACGCGGCTCTGGCCACGAACGTCACCGCCTCGCCGGCTCCCGGCGGCGAGGGTGACAACCTCGCCGCTGCAGCGAAGCTTGTGCCGGGGAACACCACTCACATAACCGTCGTGGATTCCGACGGGCTCATGGTCTCGATGACGAACACCATCACCAGTTTCTGGGGCGGTAGCGATGCCCAGGTCGTGGGCGGATTCTTCCTCAACAACCAGCTCTCCCGCTTCGACGCCCTCGACACCCCACAGAACCAGCCCGCACCTGGCCGTCGTTCCGTGAGTTGGGCCGCCCCCACCGTTGTGCTCGACGACCAGGACCGCCCCGTCCTGGGGCTCGGCTCCCCCGGCGGCCATCAGATCCCGAACATCCTCGCCAACGTCCTCACCAGATGGGCCCTGCACGGCCAACCTCTGGCCGACGCCGTCGCCGCACCCCGCTTCCACCTCCAGGACGGCCAGCTCACCGTCGAGGAACCACCGTCCGATGACCTCGCTGACCGCCTCGAGGAACTCGGCTGGACCACCGACGTCGTAACGGTCGAAGAAGCGATCTTCGGATCCGTCCAGGCCCTCGAGGTCGACCACACCACCGGCGAGATCACCGGCACCGCCGATACCCGCCGCGAAGCCGACTTCATCGTGGGCCCGCCGTGACGCCGCCCACATCTCCTTGACCACCGTGCCAGCACCTGAATCAATCTGTCGGAACGGCATCAAAAATCGAATGCCTGGGTAGTTAGGTCGGCGTCGTGCATGGGGCGTGTTCCCTGCGCTAGAAGCCGAAACCCACGCCAGGTCGTGAGGAACAACTGTGAGCAGCAAGCAACGTAACGAGGAGCGGGCCGCCAAGCTCGCCGCCATGCGCGCCGAGCAGCAACGCAAGGATCGTAGGAGCAAGATTCTCATCTTCGGCACCACGGGCGCCGTTGTCCTCGGGCTCGCCGCAGCGACCGCCATCCCCTTGATCAACCAGGCCGAGAGACAAAAAGAGCTCGAGGCCGCAGCGAACGCGCCGATCGAGGGCGTCGAGGAGTTTACCGACCTGAGCTCTAACCACGTCGAGGGCACGGTCGACTACGCCACCACTCCGCCCGTTGGCGGCGACCACAACACCGTCTGGCAGAACTGCGGCGTCTATACCGAGCCGGTGACCGACGAGAACGTCGTGCACTCCCTCGAACACGGCGCCGTCTGGATCGCCTACTCCCCCGACCTATCCACAGACGACGTCGCCATCCTCACCGACAAGGCCAAGGGCGAGGCCTACGCACTCGTGAGCCCGTACGAAGCCCTCGACGCATCTGTCACCCTCAGCGCCTGGGGCCTCCAACTCAAGGTCGACGACCCGGCCGACCCACGCATCGACGCGTTCCTCGAGCGCTACCTCCAGGGCGAGCAGACGCTCGAGCCCGGCGCGGCCTGCTCCGGCGGGGTCGGAACCCCCGCCGCCTGAACAAGCAACGCACGAGAAGCGCCGGCGCACATCGGGACCCCTGCGGCTCCCCGCCTCGTCGTCGCCTAGTTTCGCAAACTCCAACGGGAACAGGGTCAGCGCGGGGCGCAGCCCCAGGATGACCGCGACGAGCCGGCCAAAGCAGCGCCCCAAGACCTTCGGTGCCGGTGATGCTCCACAAGACGCGCGCGTAAGCCTCCAGCGCGCACCCGCGTGACCGCCCTGGTCCCGGAACTCAGTGAGATGCCGGAGGTAATCGTTGACGTGACGTTCGTGGCAGGCGAGCAAAATCGCCTCGACGTCCGGGAAGTACAGCGTCACGCGCCCGATGCCAGTCTTTTCGGAGATCTGCGGAGACCGTGCGTTCGCGCGACCGCGACAGCGAGGTGCTGTCCGTCAAACGCAAGGACGGGACAACGGCGCCGATTTCGGTCGCCGTCGGTCCGCCGCCGTAGCATAACTGCATGGGGAGCTTGCGGTCAGAAGTCCCCTTCTACCTGCCTCAGGGCACCTGGTTCCTACGGCGGTGAGGGCCTTTGATCCGGTCGAGCAACCTTCATCGAACCTTCATTGCAACGCGGCTCTACCTGGTCTCAGCCATCACTACGGTCGAGCCAGGTGGTAAGGCCCCGGCCCCGGGCCCGATGCAGAGGAAGAGATTATGGAACTGTCCGGCACCGCCCGACGGGCCGTCTACTGGACGCTGGACCGTGCCCGTGGTGGGCATGTCGCCGAGGCGGTCAGCGACATCAACGCCCTCCTGGACGCTCCGCAGCTGCTGACCTACCTCACTCATCGGGCGGAGCGGGTGGTGAGCAACCAGGAGATCCTTGAGCACGTCTGGGACCAGGCGTTCGACGCCGTCCCTAACGTCGTCGAGGTTTACGTCGGGCGGCTGCGCCGCAAGCTGGAGCCGACCCCGGGCATCTCCATCGACACCGTCCGGGGACTGGGGTACCGCCTCACCGCGCGCCGCCAGCCCAGCTGGGGAAGAACTAGATGATCCTTACCCACCAATGCGGCCGGCGAAGCCCTTCGAGGGCGACCTCGTCCGGGGCGACTTACGCCCGATCCAGCCGCGGAACGTGCGTCCAAAAATGGGCGCTGTGCGCAGCGCCGCACTGCTCAACCTGGTGGCGTTGAGAAAGTCTTCCGTTCGCAAGCTGACCGCCGGCGCTGTCTCGGCTCATGCCCGACAGTGCCGGACGGGTACCGGTGTGCTGGCCCGGTTCCTAGCGGTGGTGGGGCGGGACGGGGTATCGCAGGTGCTCGGCGAGGTGCAGCGCGTGCCTGACCAGCGCTGACGTGCCCGTTCGTGTGGGCGTAGAAGACCGTGGTGTCCCTCCCGGCGGGTGGTCACCAGACCGCCCATGCGCAACTTGGCCAGGTGCTACGAGACGGCCGGTAGGCGGGCGGTCGACCGCCTCCGCGATCACTGAGACCGGTCGTTCGTCTTCGCCGAGGGCGGCCAGAATGGCGAGGCGGGTTCGATCACCGAGCAGGCGCAGCAACGCTGCGGCCGTCTCGACATCGCCTCCGGACGCCGCGGCGGGCGTCGTCGGTTCGCCGGTCAACAAGCACCCTCGAGGTGCGCCGCGCCCGTCTGGCGAGGCTGCTGCGGCACGCGGTGCGAACGGACCGATTTCTACGCCGGACAGGACCGCCCGCGGTGTCCAAGCGGTCGCGACGGCGTCAACCAGGTGATGGCGCCCTTCCCCGTGGCGCACGCACGCCAGGGCGGGACCGGGAGATCTGCCTTCTTGACGGGCTGGCCGTACTGGTCAGGTGTGAGGGTGTGCGCCACCTTGTTGTCGGTACGTACCCGGCTCGAGCGACATGGGTTTCTCCTATGTCAAGCCGCTGCCGCGTATGCGGGTGTGGTGGCGGTTGACTGGTTGTTGTCTGGTTCTTGAGGGTGTTGTAGACGACTCGGGCGAGCCGCCTCTTGAGGCAGCGCAGGGCTTCGGTCTTGGTGTCGCCGGCGGCAAGGCGTTTGTCGTAGTAGGCACGGCCGAGGCCGCCGAGACGTACCTGGGTGATGGCGATGCGGTGCAGGGCGGCGTTGAGCTGGCGGTTGCCGGACTTGTTCATCCGTACCCGGCCGCGGGTGTTCCCGGACCAGACCGGGATCGGGGCGACGCCAGGCGTTCGACAACGCCCTGGCGGAGATCGGTCGTCGCGTCGGCAACCTCGCCCCCCGCCTGTCGCTGCCCACCAATCCCACCAACGTCGCGCCCGACGCGACTCGCTGACCCTGAGGAGATCCCATGTCTGAGCGCCCGAGCGTCATGTTCGTCTGTGTTCACAACGCCGGTCGGTCCCAGATGGCCGCCGCCTGGCTGTCCCACCTCGCCGGCGACGCCGTCGAGGTCCGCTCCGCCGGCTCGGCCCCGGCGGACCAGGTCAACTCCGCCGCCGTCGAGGCCATGGCCGAGGTCGGCATCGACATCTCCGCACAGACGCCCAAGGTGCTGACCACCGAGGCGGTCAGGGAGTCCGACGTCGTCATCACCATGGGCTGCGGCGACGCCTGCCCTATCTTCCCGGGCAAGCGCTACGAGGCCTGGGAGCTCGAGGACCCCGCCGGCAAGAGCGTCGACGGCGTCCGCCCGGTGCGCGACGAGATCAAGACCCGCGTGGAGGGACTGATCGCCAGCCTCCTGCCCACCAGGGCCTGAAGAGCCACCGGAGGGAACGAGCATGAGAGATGTCCTGGCCGTCACCGACGCCACCTTCGACGCGGAGGTTCTGCAGTCCGAGACTCCTGTGCTGGTCGGCATTTGGGCGACCTGGTGGCGCCCCGTGCCGGCGCACTGAGCCAATCATCGATGAGCTCGCCGCCGAGCACGGCGACAAGATCAAGTTCGTCAAGTTCGACGCCGACGCGAACATCGAGACCGTCACCAAGTACGGCGTCGTATCGATCCCGACCTTCAACCTCTACGCCGGCGGCGAGGTCATCAAGTCCCTCATCGGCGCGGACCAAGAAGCAGTTCCTCGACGAGCTCGCCGACTAGGAATGCGGGTTAGCGGCTGAGCTCGTGCTGGCGCTGCCCGGGACCTCGACTCGTGCGCGCCTTGGGCGCCTTTTTCCCGCCGGTCCTCACTACCTCTGAGGGGTGGGTGCCCTGGCTGATGTCGGCGGTCATGCGTGCGGCGACGGTTTCTTGGTCGATGCCGCGCCGTTCGAGGTCGGCGGCGAACGCCTGGCGTCGTTCGGCGCTGTCGTAGCTGTCCTTGCCTGCCTCGCGCGTGGCCGTGGCGAAGTTCTGTTCGCGCTCCGCTGCGAGGGCTGCTTCGTCACGCTCGACGGGGTCGGGTTCGTGTTGCGCGGCCGCGCGCGCTGCCTCGGCGACCTGGTCGGCGTGGTCGGCCTCGGCGACGAGCAGCTGCGCCTCTACCTGCTCCTCGGCGGCGCGCGCCCGTTCGCGCTCGGCTTCGACGCGGCGGGTCTCGGCGCGCTCGAGGGCGACGCGCACGAGGTTGGGGTCGGCCGCGGCACGGTCGACGTCGACGCCGTAGCGGCGCCGGACCGCATCGCGGATCCGGTTTGCGGCCCGGTCTGCCTCGGGGTCCTGCCCGGTCCAGGCGCGGGCGGTGGTCCAGGCGTGCTGGATGCCCTCGGGGCCGGCCTGGTCCCACCACTGAGGTTGGAAGACCGGGGCGAGGTCGGCGCGGGCGGCGGCCTGTTCAGCCTGCAGCCGGGCGGTGAGCTCGCGTGCGTGCTGTTCCTCGGCGACTTCGGCGCGGCGCTTCTGTTCCTCGCGGGCTCGGGCGAGCATCTCGCCCAGGCGTGCGCCGACGGTGACGGCGACGCGCACCGATCCGGTCAGGGCTTCCTCGATGCCGTCTGATTCCTCAGCCATGACGTTCCCCCATCGTGTTGGTCTACCGCTCCGGTCCGCGGTCCTTGTCGTGCCCTGCCAGCTCGTGTCGGCGGGCGGGCTCGATCCGGTTGGGCACCGGGGAGCCGACCGGGCGTGCCGGGGTCTGGCCGGTGGCCGCGATGCGGGCGGCCTCGGCCGCCCGGGCGTCGTGTGCCGGGCCGGCAGGTACGGGCCCGGGCACAGGTGGCAGACGGTCGGCGACCTCGCGCAGGCGCTGCTCGGCGACCTGGCGGATCTGGGCGGCCCGGTGGTGCTCGGCGGAGGCGCGGTGCATGGCGTAGACGGCCTGGGCGAGCATCACCAGCTGACGCAGCAGCGCCGCCTCGGCGACCGCACCTTGACCCGCTGTGGTGGCGGACGCGAGGAGCATCGCCACTCCCCCGATGGACGCCTTTCCGGATGCCTTGGGGTGCACGGACTGGCGGCGCAGCTGCGCCGACTTCGCCAGCGCGTCGGCCGTCGCCGCGAGCGGCCCGGGCACGGTCTCAACCCGGTGCGACCAGGCGGCGAACGCCCCGGCGGTGTCGCGGGCGACCTGAGCCCAGGTGTCGCGGTCGTGGATCGGCACGGCGCGCAGCTGCTCACGCAGCGCGGTGACCTCGCGCGCGTACTGCTCCCACAGTCGAGGGTCGACCTCGCCCGCCTCCCGGCCTGGCGTGACCGGGCGGCGGTTGCGCTTCGCGGCGGTCCACTCCCCCGCCGCGGGGGTGTCGGGCCATGCCTGGCGCAGCCTGGGCAGGGTCAGGTCGCGGGCCAGGTGCCCGCCGCCGTACCAGACGGGCCGCTCGCCGGCCTCGGGCCGTGTGGCGACGGAGTAGCCGGTGACGACGTCCGTGCGGCCGTCCGCGAAACGTGGCCGGACGAGCAGACCGGCCCGGCGCATCCGGCGCACGAACTCGGCCTCGTCCGCGGCCGCCGTCGAGCACCCGCGCACGATCCGGGCGAGCGCGCGGCGCGGCTCGTCTGCCCGCAGCTCCGCAGTGATGCGGGCCTGCTTCTCGGCCGTGGGCAGCTTGTCCCACGGCACCACTCCCCCGCCGTGTCGGCGGTTTCGCTCGTGCTTCGCGCAGGCGCGGCCGCGGGCCTGGGCCTCACGCTCGGCGGGGTCGTAGGCACGCTCGGCGGTGTCCGCCGGCCCGTGCCGGTCCCGGCCCGTAAGGGCACGCTGCCAGGCCTGCTCGGTGGCGAACTGCTTGCGCACCTCGGCGTCCTGCAACTCGTTTGTCAGCTCGTCCCACGGCACCCGCCCGTCCCCTCGGCGGGCGCGCTCCCACTCGGCACGGGTGTGCGCGCGGGCGGTCTCGTACTCGTTCGGTGACAGAGGCAGCAGGTCGTAGTCTCGCTCGAGCTCGCGGGCGACCTCCTGCACGCGCCGGTAGTCGTTGTGGGTGGACGCCTTGGTCCCGTCCTCACGCACCAGGTTGACCGCGAGATGGACGTGGTCGTTGCCCTTCGCCGAGAGTCCGTGACGCACCGCGACCCACCGGCACGGGGCCTTCGTGCCCTCGTGGTCGTCGAAGCCCATACGCCTGATGAACTCCGTGGCGATGGTGCTCCACTGCTCGTCGGTGAGCATCCCTTCCTCCGGGCGCAGCGACAGCGAGCAGTGCCACACGTGCGCGTCCTTCTCACCGACCTTGACGTTCTTGAAGATCCGCTTGCCGGCGTCGTCGTGGCCGACGACCTGGCGCTCGTAGACGCCCGTCATCACGTCGACCCCGAGCGCCTTGTGCGGGCGGTCGAGGTGCTTGGCGATCGCAAGGGCGGCGTCGCGGTCGAGCTCGTTGTCGTCGTGCCAGGCCAGCAGCGCCGAGTCGCCGGCGACCAGGTGCGGCTCGGTGTGCTCGTTGCGTCGTCCCGGCCCGGCCAGGTAGACCATCAGGCCGGCCATCCGGTCGCCCCGGACGATGTGCGGGATCACGACTGCCCCAGCCGGTCGACCGCGTCGTCGATGCGCTCGGCGACCCGGCGTACCGCCCGCAGGGTGGCGACCATCTCTGCCTGCACCTCGCCGGTCGCGTTCATCGCCTTCGCCATCTGGTTGACGTTGTTCGCGATGCCCGCGAGCAGCCGGTGCACGGCGAACAGCTCGACCACCGCGTTGCGCCGTTCGGTGGGCGTCTCCCCCGTCGGTGCCAAGGCCGACTCGATCAACAGCCGGGGCACCGTGACCCGGTGCTCCTCGGCGCGCTGCAGCAGCAGCGCCTCCTCCTCGGGCGTGACCATCACGCGGTGGCTGTGCTGGCGACCGCCAGTCACGTTCGCCCGCCGGCGCCGGACCAAACGGCGCGCCTTCGCAGGTTCTTCCGCCACCGCGACCACCGCCTCTCATGCCCAGCGCAGCGACCCCGCCCCTTGCGGGGATGCACGCCCAGCGTGCCAGTAACGGCCACCGGCCGTCCAGCGATAGCGGCCAGTTACGGCACGTAACTGTATAACTTGCTCCGTCTTGGAGGGGTTGGCGGCTCCGTACGCCTTGGGTGGGCGTCAGCGCCGAAAGGGCTTGGGACGGCGTGGGTTTCGGCCGTCGTCAGTCCGTCGCCTTAGCATGACGGCATGGCGAAGGAACTGAGCGTCGAGGACGCCGAGAAGAAGGCCCGTGAGCTGCTCGACCGACGCATCGCGTCGGTCCGCACGCTCGTCACCGCGCGCCAGAGGCTCAGCGAGCTGCGCGAGCAGGTCGCTGACGCCGAGCGCGAGGACGTGCGCCTGTATAACGCCGCACTCAGCGACGGCTGGTCACCCGAAGAGCTGCGCAGGCTCGGCCTGCCTGAGCCCGAGAAGAAGGCGCGCACCCGTCGCCGCGCGGCGGCCAAGAAGCCGGCCGTCGACACCCCCGCGGTCGACCACCGGGAGCCGGTCCCCGAACCGGCGCTGAACTGAGCGAGACCACGCATGCGTTGCTGGCACCCCCGCTAGTGGAGCGTGTCTCTCCCGGGCGTCCCGGCAAGCGGGGATCAGCTCTCGTCGGCGCGAAGCCGGAGTGCGACCCATAGCCCGCAGCGCCGGCAGATGTGGGCGGGTTCGGCACCGAGGGCGTGGAGAGACTTGCGCGGCCGGAGCCGGCCGCAGCAGGAACACCGTAGCTTCGTGTCGTCGGCCATCTCCGGATGGTGCCACGTGGCCGGATCAGGGCGCGGCCGCGAGTCAGAGGTAGCGGCAGACGTCTCCGGGTGAGCAGGTGGCCGGATCGGCGGCCGCGGCGTCGTCGCGCAGCGCGGCGAGTGTGGTGCGCAGCTGCTGGAGGTCGGCGATCTGCCGGTCGATGTCGTCGAGCCGGCTGGTGAGCAGGTCGGTGACGTGCGTGCACGGTGCCTGGCCGCCGTCGCGGATCTGGAGCACCTCACCGATCTGGGCAAGGGTCAGGCCGGCGGCCTGGCCGCGGCGGATGAAGTTCAGACGGCCCAGCACTCCGGCCTCGTAGTCGCGGTATCCGCCCGGCGTGCGCTCCGCCGGCGGAAGCAGCCCGACGTCCTCGTAGAACCGCAGGGTCTTGGTCGTCGTCCCGGCCACCCGGGCCACCTCACCGATCCGCATGCTGCTCATCCTCCCTCTTGACCTTCCAGCGCACTGGAAGGTCGATTCTGTTCCCGACGACGGCTAAGGGAAGGAAGGTCGATGACAGCGGGCAAGGGGTACGACCTGGCGGTGATCGGGTCCGGTGGTGGGGCGTTCGCGGCGGCCATCCGGGCGACCGCCCTGGGTAAGCGGGTGGTGATGATCGAGCGTGGCACCGTCGGTGGTACCTGCGTGAACACCGGGTGCGTGCCCTCCAAGGCGTTGCTCGCGGCCGCCGAGGCCCGGCACGTCGCCCTGGACGCTGCCCGGTTCCCGGGCCTCACCGCCACGACGCCCGCGGTCGACATGCCCGCGCTGATCGCGGGCAAGGACGACCTGGTCGGTGCTATGCGCCTCGAGAAGTACCTCGACCTCGCCGACGACTACGGGTGGGACCTGCACCAGGGCGACGCCACCTTCACCGGCACCTCCAGCGACCCGGTGCTGCAGGCCACGGCTGCCGACGGCACGGTTGAGACGGTCCGCGCCGACCACTACCTGATCGCCACCGGCTCCACCCCGTGGGCGCCGCCCATCGAGGGACTCGAAGAGACCGGCTATCTCACCTCGACGACCGCGATGGAGCTCGACCATCTGCCCGACTCCCTCCTGGTCATCGGCGGCGGCTACGTCGCGCTCGAGCAGGCCCAGCTCTTCGCCCGCCTCGGCACCCGCGTGACCATGCTGGTCCGCTCCCGGCTCGCCTCCCACGAGGAGCCCGAGGCCTCCGAGGCGCTCCTCGAGGTCTTCGCCGACGACGGCATCCAGGTGATCCGCCGGGCCGCGCCAACCGGCGTGCGCCGCGACGGGGCCACGGGCGAGGTCGTCGTCACCGCCACCGTCGCCGGCGCCAACCAGGAGCTACGGGCCGCCGAGCTGCTCGTAGCCACCGGCCGGCGAGCCGTCACCACCGGGCTCGGCCTCGACACGGTCGGGGTGGAGACCGGCGACCGGGCCGAGGTCGCCGTCGACGCGCAGCTACGGACCACCAACCCGCGGATCTGGGCCGCCGGCGACGTCACCGGGCACCGCGAGTTCGTCTACGTCGCCGCCGCGCACGGCACCCTCGCCGTCGACAACGCCCTCACAGACGCCCACCGCGAGGTCGACTACCGACATCTCCCCCGGGTCCTCTTCACCAGTCCCTCCCTCGCGGCCGTCGGGATGACCGACAGGCAGGCCACCGAGGCCGGGATCCGGTGCGAGTGCCGCGTCCTGCCCCTGGCCCACGTGCCCCGCGCCATGGTCAACAGGGACACCCGAGGCCTGATCAAGATGGTCATCGACGCCGACACCGGCCGCATCGTCGGCATCACGGCTCTCGCAAAGGACGCCGGGGACCTCGCCGCCGCGGGCGTGTATATCCTCGAGGCCAGCATGACCGTCGAGCAGGTCGCCAACCTCTGGAGCCCGTACCTCACCATGGCTGAAGGGCTCAAGCTCACCGCCCAATCCTTCACCACCGACGTCACGAGGCTCTCGTGCTGTGCGGCCTGAGCGACCACCTGCAGAATGACCAGACCCGCCGAACTGCCGGTAGAAGGGCAGACTCGGCGCCATGTGTGGCCGCTACGCAAACGCCCGGTGATCGTCCCTCCCGACCCATCGCCGACCGGCTCAGCCGTCCATCACCGACATGGCCGACGTGCGCGCGCGCTCGTCGACGCGATGCCTGAGCTCCACCTGATCCCATGCCTGGTGGCAAGGCGTCGGCTCGATCCGAGCGAGTGAGCCTCAGCTTGGCCGGGGTGCGTACATGATGACGGCGACACCGACGAGGCAGACGAGGGCACCAAGGAGGTCCCAGCGGTCGGGGCGGAAGCCATCCATGAGCATGCCCCAGGCGAGCGAGCCCGCGACGAACACGCCGCCGTAGGCAGCGAGGATCCGGCCGAAATGGGCGTCGGGCTGAAGAGTGGCCACGAAGCCGTACAGGCCGAGCGCGATGGCACCGGCACCGATCCAGATCCAGCCCTTGTGCTCGCGCACTCCTTGCCAGACGAGCCACGCGCCACCGATCTCGAAGAGGGCGGCGATCGCGAAGAGCAGGATGGAACGTAGCGGCATGGCGGTCTCCCTTACGGCATCGACACGACGCTATCGGGAGCCGCTCGACTTCTTCACACCCCGTGGCTGTGAGGCTGCGCGCTAACAGGCACCAGCGTCAAGCCCGAAGTCGAGGTCGTCTGCGCTAGGGACCGGATCTTCTTGCGGACGGCGAGCGAGCCGGCCGAGGCCGGGGAGAAACCGCCCCACGGTGGCGGCGTAGCTCGCATAGGCCTGCCCCTGGGTGCGTAACAGGTAGGGCTCCTCGACGACTCGGACCTGGAGCTCGACGGCGACGAGCAGACACAACAACGCCGCCGTGGTGACCGCGGAGGGGACGAGCAAGGTCATGCCCAGCAGGGCCGCGAGCATGGGCGGTGAAGAACGGGTTGCGGACGACCGAGAACGCACCCGATGTGACAAGGTCGGTGCGTTCGGCGGCATCGATGCCGACCCGTCAGGAGGCACCCATGCCGGCCTGAGCGGCCAGGACACCGACGAAACCGGCGGCGGCGACGACCAGGGCGACCGCGGGGTCGGCCCACCACCAGCCGAGCACGGCGTTGAGTTGAGCCCGGCCAGGACCGTCACCGACACGGCGTTGGACATCCACGTCTCGATGGACTGCGCCACCAGCACCGGATTGTCCAGGGCCCGCCCGGTCCGCCGCTGCGCCATCGCGACCGGGATCATCACGACCAGGGCGACCACGTTCGAGCACGATGCCCAGCAGGGACTCCCCGGCCTTGTCCTGCGTGAGGAGATCACGAACGGGCTCCAACACCACGTAGGCGGCCAGCGCGTAGAAGGTGACGGCGATGGCGCGCGGCGCCGGTCGCTGCCGCGCCCGGGCGCCGGCCCGCAGCTGCCAGATCACCACCGCGGCGGCGGAGACCTCGATGGCCGAGTGGATGCCGAACCCGACAGCGCGTGGAGTTCGCCATCACCCCGGCAGTCACGGCGACGACGCCCTCGATGACGTCCCAGACCACGATGAACCACGCCAGGGCCAGCCCCGCCGAACCGCCGCGCGTTCACCCTGGCCGGTCACGCCGGATTCTCGGCCCTGTCGCCGCCGGTGAGGCTGGCCAGCACGAGTGCCGCGGCCCCACCGGTGATGAAGACGTCGGCCAGGTTGAAGGTGGGGAACCAACCGGTGTGCAGGTAGTCGGTCACCACCCCGTCGCCGGCCCGGTCGAGCAGGTTGGCCACCGCACCGGCCAGGATCGCGGCCAGCGCCAGCCGCGCGGGCAGCGTCGCGGTTCGGACCGCCCGCCAGGCGAAGACCGCCAGCCCGACGATGATCAGCCCGGTCACGCCGAGCACGACACCGGCCGGCAGGTTGGCGCCGAGGCTGAACGCCACCCCAGAGTTGAAGCCCAGACGCAGCTGGACGGGCCCGAGGTCCACCGTTTGACCGCCGGACAGGGCCCCGCCCGCCCACGCCTTCAGGCCCAGGTCCACCGCGGCGAGCAGCGCGACGGTGGCGACCAGGGCAACCCGCGCCCGAGCCACCGTGATCGTCTTGGCGGGTTCGTGTGTGGTCACGAGGACACTCCCTTCAGCTCGGTGATCGTGTCCCCTGGCTCGGTGGTCGCGTCGCCCCCTGCTCGGCTGGCAGGCGGCGAGAGGGCCGCGTGGCCATCGCCCTCTACCCCGGCAAGCAAGATGGTGGCGGTGGTCACGGACACGGTCGCGGCCGCCTCCGGTGGGTGGGGTGCGCGTGCACGTGGCTCACGATCTGCTCCTTCGAAACTTTGCCGAGGTCGTGGGGTGGCGGGCCTACAGGCCGAAGGCGCCGCCCTCGACGAGGATGACCACGCCCAGTCCGATGAGGACGACCGGGAACAGGACGTGCTCCCAGCGCTCCAGGATCTCGGCGATGGGTCTGCGGGTGGCGACGAACTTCGCCAGCATCACCAGTACGGCGACGAGGATGAGGAAGACGATCGAGTAGGCGATGATCGCCCCGGTGCCGACGGTGAGGAAGACCGGGACGTAGACGCCGATGTTGTCCCCGCCGTTGGCGAAGGTGACGCCGGCGACCGTCCACACGCTGATCGCCTTGCCGGCGACCTTCTCGTCGTCGTCATCGTCGTCGTCCCCGCGCCAGGCCTTCCAGGCCGCGTACAGGCCGAGCGCCAGCGGGATGAGACCGAAGTACGCGATCGCGTCCTCTGGCAGGAAGGTGGCCGCGCCCAGGGAGACCAGGACCGAGGCGGCGAGGATGGCGCCGAAGCCGAGGTACTGGCCGGCGAGGATCTTCCCCGTGGTGCCGCGCATACCGGCGCCGCGGGCGAAGAACAACGACAGCACGATGATGTCGTCGATGTTGGTGGCCAGGAACAGGCCGATCGCCTGCAGGACCGGGGCGAGCAATTCCATGACTGCCTTTCGGGGATTACCGGCGCAGCCGCCGGTGCGTGTGCGGGCGGGCACGAGAGGAGGGGCCGTGGTGTCGTGGCCACGGCCCTCTCGGCCGCATTCGTGAGCCGCCGGGCCGTCGGCCCGGGGGCGGGTCAGCTGTGGGCGGGGGCCGGTGTCGCGGTGACGGACGTGGTCGAAGGGCTGATGGTGCGCAGGTCCTTGGACCGGCCGGCCCGGACGCCGTTGGCGATGACGACGACCTCGGCGAGCTCGTGGACCAGGACGACCGCGGCCAGGCCCAGGACGCCGGCCAGGGCGAGCGGGATGAGGACGGCGATGAGGGCCAGGGACAGGCCGACGTTCTGCAGCATGATCCGCCGTGAGCGGCGGGCGTGCGCGAAGGCCTGCGGCAGCAGCCGCAGATCGTCCCCCATCAGGGCCACGTCGGCGGTCTCGATCGCCACGTCGCTGCCCATGGCGCCCATCGCCACGCCGAGGTCGGCGGTGGCCAGGGCGGGGGCGTCGTTGACACCGTCCCCGACCATCGCGGTGGCCCCCTTGTCGCGGAGCTCACCGACCAGGCGCGACTTGTCCTCCGGGCGCAGCTCGGCGTGCACGGTGGTGATGCCGGCCTCGGCGGCCAGCGCCTGGGCGGTGGCCGTGTTGTCGCCGGTCAGCATGGTCACGGTGTACCCCTCGCGGCCCAGGCGTGCGACGACCTCCGGCGCCTCGGGGCGCAGCTCGTCGCGCACCGCGATGACGCCGAGCACCCGGCCGTCGACCTCGAGGACCACGGCGGTGGCCCCGGCCTGCTGCATGGCGGTGACCTCTGCGGCGAGCCCGGCCGGGTCGATCCACCCGGGTCGCCCGAGCCGCACGCGCCGGGCCCCGATGGTGCCGGTCAGCCCGGCGCCGGTCACGGCCTCGACCTCGGCCGCCACCGGCACGGAATCAGCCGCGGCGAGGATGGCCCGGGCCAGCGGGTGCTCGCTGCGGGCCTCGAGCCCAGCCGCCAGTGAGAGCACCTCCTCGCGGGAGGCACCCGCGGTCGTGGCGACATCGACGACGACCGGCCGGTTCGCGGTCAGGGTCCCGGTCTTGTCCAGGGCGATGGTGCGAATCCGACCAAGGGTCTCCAGGGCGGCCCCGCCCTTGATCAGCACCCCGAACCGGCTGCCGGCGCCGACCGCGGAGACCACCGAGACCGGGACGGAGATCGCCAGGGCGCACGGGGACGCGGCGACCAGGACCACCAGCGCCCGCTCGATCCACAACCCGGGGTCACCCGCGAGAGAGCCGATGACGGCGATAAGGGCGGCGAGGATCATGATGCCGGGCACCAGCGGCTTGGCGACCTTGTCGGCCAGGCGCTGGGTCGCGCCCTTGCGGGACTGCTCGGCCTCGACGATGTGGACGATACGCGCGAGGGAGTTGTTCTCGGCGGTCGTGGTGACCGCGACCTCGAGGGCGCCGGTGCCGTTGATGGATCCGGCGTAGACCTCGCTGCCCGGGCCGGCCTCGACGGGCATGGACTCCCCGGTGATGGCCGAGACGTCCAGCGCGGTGCGCCCGGCGAGAATGGTCCCGTCGGTGGCGAGGCGCTCACCGGGCTTGACGAGCATGACGTCGCCGACGCGCAGGTCCTTGGGGGAGACGCTGACCTCGACACCGTCGCGGCGAACGGTGGCTCGCTCCGGAACGAGCGAGAGCAGGGCCCGCAGACCCCCGCGGGTCTTGGCCAGCGAGTACTCCTCCAGGCCCTCGCTGATGGAGTACAGGAACGCCAGCATCGCGGCCTCCTGCACCTCCCCGAGCAGCACCGCACCGACCGCGGCGATGGTCATCAGGGTGCCGACCCCGATCCGGCCCTTGACCAGGGCGCGCAGCGTCCCGGGGACGAAGGTGGACGCACCCACCACCAGAGCGACGATGTTCAGCCCGAGCGCCCAGCCGTCCTGCCCGGCCCAGGAGAGCAGGAAGCCGGCGGCCAGCAGCACGCCGGACACGGCAGCCCCGCGGATCTCGTCGACGTCCCACAGCCGCTCGACAGCCTCGCCGTGCTCGTCGTCGTTGGTGTCGGTGTGCTCGTCCTCGTCGTGGGCGCAGCAGGCGTCGCTCATCGGGCGCTCTCCAGATTCTCGTGAGGCTTCAGGTGCTCCGCGTCCGGGGTGCTGGTGGCGCCGATGCCGTAGTTCGGGCACAGCTCGACGGCGTACCCGGTCGAGGCCAGCAGGTGTTCCGCCGCCGCCAGGACCGCGAGCAGCTCCGGGGCCGTGGTCAGGGAGAATATCGACGCCCGCCCCTCCGGACGGGACGTCACCAGGCCACAGTCGCGCAGGCACGCCAGGTGCGCGCTCACGGTCGACTGAGCCAGCCCGAGGTGCTCGGTCAGGTCCCGCACCCGGTGCTCCCCCACGGTCAGGTGCTGCAGAATCGCCAGCCGGGCCGGGTCAGACAGCCCATGGAACAACGCCGCCGCCGGCGCCAGCGTGGCGGGATCGACCGCACCCCGCTCCCCGCTGACATCGGCATTAGATGTTTGCATCGTCATATGACGATACTAAGCACGGGTCGGTTCGGGATCAACCGCGGACCGTGGACCGGTGGAGAACCGAAGGGATGCCAAGGATGATGTCGGCAGATGTGGCCGCGGGGTTGGCCCTGGGCCTGTACGGCGCGGGCCTGGTAATAATGTTCGGGTTTCGCTCGTGGGCGCACCGCCGCCGGACCGGTTCGAGCGGCTTTCGCGGGCTCTCCGGCCCGTCGGGGTCGTGCGAGTGGTGGGGTGGCGTCCTCTTCGCCGCGGCGCTGGCGCTCGGCGCGCTGAGCCCTGTTCTGGCCTTGTCGGGTGTCGTTGGGGTGTACGCGTGGACGCCGGGATGGCTGAGCTGGGTTGGCCTGCTCGCCGTGATCGCCGCCATCGCGGGTGTGCTGATCGCTCAGTCCGGGATGGGCGCCTCGTGGCGCATCGGCGTCGACGCGGACGAACGCACCGACCTGGTGACCACCGGGCCCTTCGCCAAGGTTCGCAACCCCATCTTCTCCGCGATGATCACAGCCCTGCTGGGTATGACGCTCATGGTCCCCAGCGTCCTGACCGTGGCAGCCCTTCTCGCCCTGGTGGTCGCGGTCGAGCTCCAGGTCCGCTTCGTCGAGGAGCCATACCTGGTGCGGGTGCACGGAATGGCATACCTCTCCTACGCCCGCACTGTCGGCCGGTTCGTCCCTGGACTAGGACGGCTGAAGCAGCTCGGTGCCGAGAACCGTCGTCAGTAAGACCCAACCTCTCAGGAGATCACCTATGCCCAAGATGTCCGGGCTCGAAACGACGTTCTGCCGTAGTGCTCTGTGGAGACGGTTCGCACGCGACGTCGCCCTGCCCTGGTCTCTTCAAGGGCAAGACGTCAGCGGAGATGTGCTAGAGCTCGGCGCTGGCAGCGGAGAGATGGCTGCAGCGCTGTTGCAGCGGTCGCCTGAAGTTCGTCTCACGCTGACCGACATCGACGAGCGCATGGTCGCCACAGCGCGCGACCGCTTCACAAGAAACCCGCGCCCAAAGGTGGAGCAGACGGACTCAACGGCGCTTCACTACGCGGACTCATCATTCGACTTCGTCCTCAGCTTCTTGATGCTGCACCACGTCGTGAACTGGCAGCCCGCCGTCGCGGAAGCGGCTCGAGTGCTGAAGCCAGGCGGCATGCTGATCGGCTACGACCTGACCGCCTCGCCGGCCGCCAAGCTGCTGCACCTCGTTGACCGGTCACCCCACCAGCTCGTGCAGCCCGCCGAACTTGCTCCCACCGCGCGCGACATAGGCCTCGACGTCTCAATCCGTACCGGTTGGGCAGGCCAGGTCATGCGATTCCTTGCGAGGAAGTGCTAGTCGGGTCCGGCCTCCCAGACTCGGGAAGCTGCGCTGCACTTGGCCCGCTCACATGTACTGAGCGGCAAGGTCTATCCACCTGGGCGGCTGCGCGGCCTCATGCCACAGGAACGCCGGTAAGCACGCGGCCTCCCACCCCCGTCACCGCCACCGTGCCGTCTGGGTGCCCCGCCCGGGCAAGGACGGACTAGGGCAGGGTCTGCCAGTACGTCCAGAACTGGAAGAGGATGAGCGTGGCGATGGTGAGGTACCAGCCGGTGAGGATGACCCGTGGTACCCGGCGACACCTCGAGCGGCTCGGCGCACCGGCCCGGGGAGCGACGCGTGAGCGGCGCGGAGGTTGTGCAGGGTGGTGTACCAGAACACCGCGATGGTCACGACCCACACCACCATGCAGTACGGGCACAGCGCCTCGATGCGGTACAGGCTCTGGAAGATCAGCCAGTGCACGAAGACCACACCGAAGGTGACGCCTGCCTGCAGACCCAGCCAGAACCAGCGCCGGTAGCCGGCGCCTGCGAGGAGCCCCACCCCCACCGTGGTGACGACCGCGAAGCCCGTGACGCCGATGAGCGGGTTCGGCACGCCGAAGGCCTCGGCCTGCGGGGTCTCATGACCGAGCCGCAGCTGAGCACCGGGTTGATGCTGCAGCTCGGCACGTAGTTGGGGTCGGCGACCAGGGCGATCTTCTCGACGAGCAGCACCACGGCCGCGACCAGACCCACCAACCCGCCCAGTGCCAGCAGCACCGCCAGGTGGCGGGGTGCCCCACCGCCGATGCCGACCGCGACGTCGTCGGTGGTACCGACGTGCGCAGTGGGCGCCGCCACCGGGTCAGCCCTCAAGGGCGGCGTCGATCAGCGCACGGAACTCGTCGGGGGACGCCGGCGAGATCATCTCGCCGTTGAGGAAGAACGTCGGGGTGCCCTGCACCCCTAGGGCCAGGCCGTCGGACATGTCCTGCTGAACGCGTTCGAGCGTCGCCGGATCCGCCACCGCCTCGTCGTACGCCGCCATGTCGAGCCCGAGGTCCTCAGCGAAGGTGCGGAACAGGTCGGCCTTGGAGGTCTGCTGCTCCCCCCACTCAGCCTCGATCCACCGGTCGGCTTTCGTCGGTCATTCTGAGTCGTTCGGCGTGAAGCATTTCGTGTGCGGGCATGGAGGACTCGCCGGTCTGCCCGGCTTTTCCACTTCGGGTTCCTCGGTCGTG
>NZ_BAABBA010000021.1:0-67852 GCF_039537705.1 Georgenia daeguensis | reverse complement strand
CACGACCGAGGAACCCGAAGTGGAAAAGCCGGGCAGACCGGCGAGTCCTCCATGCCCGCACACGAAATGCTTCACGCCGAACGACTCAGAATGACCGACGAAAGCCGACCGGTGGATCGAGGCTGAGCACTGATGCGACGGTGGTGCGCGTTGAGTGGTGTGGTTAGTGGGCGTTCGTATCGTCACCCGCGCTGGCCAGGCAGGCCGGCGGGTCTTCCAGCATGTTCGACCGAATCGACGTCAGTTGGGGCCGGACGAGTTGTTCGAGGACCTGTCCCCCAAACCCGTCGTCTCTCCAGTCGCTGCGGGGCGCCGATCTCATGTGCGTGTGCTGGTCAGGAGGCTGGAGCTGAGGGGCGCAGACGGCGTTGTTCGAGCTCCCAATACTCGATGTCGAAGGCGTGCGCGGGCGTCATGGTGCGGTAGCCGCCGAGAGCCTCGGCGGCGGTGATTATCCGGATGGTGTGCCGGTAGATGTCCTGTACCGCGCGAACCGCGGCAGCGTCCGGCCCGGTGGTGATGAGTCCCAGCCGGGGATGAAGCACCACACGGGGCACGGGGTCGAGCATGCGGGTGGGCACCGAGGTGCGGTGGCGGTGAAGGTCGTAGTAGGCACGGTAGTTCGCCACGAAGGCGTCGACGTCGTCTCCGAGGAGCGGGACACGCTTGGTGCGAATGACGTGCTCCAGGGTGGTCGGTCCACGCTGGGTGATGTCGGCGACGTCGGGGCGGCGGAGGAATGTCTCGATCTCCGTATCGTGGTACTGCGCCACCACCAGGGGGCCGGTGGCGTGCTCATGGAGTTTCTCCCGCAGCCGGTCGAGTTCCGGGCTGGGACTCTCCCGCGTTTGGGCGAAGGGAGACCGGAGCAAGACACCGGTGGCCCCGAAGATGTACGACTCCGCGCGTGCGACCAACTCCAGGTGGTGATCGAGGGCCTCGGCCGGGTCATGCCCGGTGGTGAACAACCCGTGGTGAGCGAGCACCACCGCCGCAGGGCTTCCCGGTTCGTAGGCCTGCCAGGCGGCAAGCACCTCCTTGGCCAGTCGGAAGCCGGGCATGACGTACGGAAGGACGAGGACGTTCTGACCGAGGGCCTCACGGACGACGTGCGGTCCGTGCACCGTGTCGGTGAGCGCCACGATGGCGTCCGCGTGGGTGTGCAGCACGACCGGGGACGGCAGCGCGTGGTGAAGCAGTGCCTCGATCGTCGGCAGCGGATCCTCAGGACGGATCAGCGCGGCCCGGTAGCGATCTATCATCTCGGTGTCGCTCACCGAGTCCTCGGTGAGCATCCGCGCCAAGGCGGCACGGCTCACCGGGACGAGGCCGGACTTGGTGAGATGGCCCAGGTCGAACCCGGATGCTTTCACCCACATGTGGCGGTCGTTCTTGGCGGAGGTGTTGCCCCCGCCGTGCAGTACGAGGTAGGGGTCTTGGCCAAGGCGGCGCGAGACCGCCAGGGTGCCCGCGATCAGTGGGGTGTCGGCGGCCGGCCGATGGTGTTCGCTCATGAGCGCTCCAGCAAGGAGGCCCCGCCCGCCCGGCTGGCGGGCGGGGCCTCCCTCGCCTCAGTCCTGGGCACCGCCGGAGAGCTCGGCGTACATCGTCGCGGCGTCATCGGGGCTCAACCCGTCGTGCACGACGCCGCGCACGGCCTTGATCATCGCTTCGGGAGCCTGCCGCTGGAAGATGTTGCGGCCCATGTCCACACCAGCAGCTCCCTCATCGACGGCTCTGCGAGCCATCGTCAGCGCGTCGAGCACCGGGAGCTTCTTCCCGCCGGCCATGATGACGGGCACCGGGCAGGCGGCCGTGACCTGGGAGAAGCCCTCCTCGCAGTAGTACGTCTTGACCATCTGCGCGCCGAGCTCGGCGATGATGCGCGTGGCCAGGCCAAGGTAGCGAGCATCCCGGGTAAGTTCGCGGCCCACCGCCGTGACACCGAGAACGGGGATGCCGTACTGCAGACCGGCGTCCACCAGTCGGGTCATGTTGTGGACCGACTGGGTCTCCCTCTCCCCTCCGATGAAGACCTGTACGGCCACCGCAGAAGCGTCGATCCGTGCCGCGTCCGACATGTCCATCGCAATCTGCTCGTCGGACAGGTCCTTGAGGATCGACGGGCCACCCGAGGCGCGCACGACCAGCGCACCGGTGCCGGCCGGTGGGATGACTGTCCGGATGATGCCTCGAGTGGCCATGAGGGCGTCGGCGTCCGGGATCAGCGGGACGATGTTGAGGTCCACACGCTCCAGGCCGCTGGTCGGTCCCTGGAAGTACCCGTGGTCAAAGGCGAGCATGACGGTCTTGCCGGTCCGCTGGTCGAATATCCGGCTCAGGCGGTGCTGCATGCCGAAGTCGAGGCCCGAGGCGCCCTTGACGAAGAAGCCGTGGGACTCCTGAGGGATGTCCGTGTGGTAGCTCTTCGCCGCGAGATTGCCTTCGAGGTCAGCCATGGATGAGTTCCTTTCGTGGTGCGGTGCGCGGGATGGTTCCCGGGGGCTATTTCTGAGATGCAGGGGCGGGCTCGGGCACGGGCTGACCGGGCACCCAGGGCACCTGCACGCCGTCTGCGGGGTCGTACGGCGCCTTGATGAACAGAGCGCGGAAATCACCGTCGGACTCGTTGACGAAGTAGTGCATCTCTCCGGGGTCGCAGCGGCGCACGTCGCCCTGACGCATGGTGAACCGCTCGGTGCAGTTCACCCACATCGTCGCCTCGCCCTCGAGGACGATGAAGGTCTCCTCGATCTGGGAGTGGTAGTGGTTGGACGCGTCGTCACCCGGTCGCAGGCGGACCACCCCGATGTCGGTGCGCGGCCCCCGCAGCAGGTAGCCGGGGCCGTACTCCCCGAAACGGTAGGGGGCGTCGTCGATCTTGCTCGTCTCCATGGCGTTCGTCCTTGTCCTCAGGTACCCGGGGCCTGCCACATGGGCACGGTCAGGCCTTCTTCCATCAGCGTGCGCTGCGCGGCGTAAGCACGCCGCCAGCGGTCCTTCACCGAGGCGTAGGCCTCGTTGTTCTTGGCGGACGGCTCCACGGTGCGGTCCCACCGGACCCAGGCACGGGCCGCCGCCGCCGGCGTGGCGTAGAGTCCAGCGCCGCTTGCCGCGCATGCGGCCGTGCCGTGCGCCGTGGCCTCGGTGACGGCCGGGACGCGCAGTGGTCTGCCCACCACGTCGGCGACGATCTGGGCCCAGACCTTGCTCTTGGCACTGCCGCCGGCGAAGACCACCTCTTCAGGCTGGGTGCCGCTGAACTCGGCCACCATCGCCAGATTCGCGTCGGCGACAATGGCGGCGTTCTCGAGCAGTGAGCGGAACATTGCGGCCCGTAGGCGTGGTCCACCGTCCAGAGAGAGGTTCAGGAACGAGGGTGCCGCGTGCTTCCACCGCCGGTAGTTCATGACGTCGGAGAAGATCGGGATGATCCCATCTGCACCGACGGGCACCTCGGCCGCTGCTTCGGTGAGCACGTCCAGCGAGTTGCGCCCGGCCTGCTCGGCCGCCCGAACCTCTGGACCGGCGAACGTGTCGCGGAACCACCGCACTGCTGTGCCTGCGTGGAAGGCGATCGCCTCGGCCTGCCACATCCCGGGCACCGCGGCGGCGTTAACCCTGACCCGCATCTGCGGATCGGTGAGCGGTTGCCCGATGTTGACCTCCTGCTGCCAGAAGGTACCGGCGATGATCATCGCCTCACCGGCGTCCGCCAGTCCGGTGCCGAGTGTGGCCATCTGCGCGTCGCCACCACCGACGACGACAAGGGTGTCGGTGCTCAGCCAGGTGTCCGCCGACGCGCGCCGGTGCACCGTGCCCAGCGGCGCACCCGATTCCCGCACCGGGGGAAGCAGGTCGTCACGAAGCCCGCACAGGGTGGCCAGGTCAGGGTCGCCCTGTCGCGTGGCAAGAGCGAGCAGTCCGGAGGTCGAGCCGTTGCTGGGCTCGATCGCCAGCTCACCGCAGAGGCGGTAGAGCACCCACTCGCTGAGCATCAGAACGGTGGCGGCCTGGTCGTACAGGTCAGGACGGTGGCGTGCCAGCCAACGCAGCCGCGGCTGGGCGGCCAGGGCGAACGTCTGACCTGACCGGGAGTAGAGCTGCTTCTCGACGTCTCCGGCCGCTGCAAGCTCGGCGACCTCCTCGCCGGCCCGGGCATCCACGTTCGCACATGCCCACAGCTCGCGCCCCTGCGCGTCGAGCACCACGATGCCTTCACGCATGGAAGTTGCGCTGACCGCGCTGATCTCCGCGGCGGGCACCGGCGAGGCGGCGAGGACCTCTCGGAGGACCTGAACCACCAGGGCGTAGTTGCGTTCTACGGCGAACCCCATCGATCCCGGGACCCCGGGCTCGGGATCGTGATGCCAGTCCCGTGCCGCGCTGGTGACCGGACGCCCCTCGGCGTCGAAGAGCACGGCGCGGACCGACCCGGTGCCCGCATCGATGGCGATGACGTGACTCATGTCCTTGCTTCCTCAATCTCTGTGCTGTCCGTTGTGGTGGCATCCCCCAGGAGGGCGCGTGCAACCTCCTCGCTCGTGACGAGGACATCCAGGTATCCACCGGCCAGCGCCCCGCGGATTGCCGGTACCTTGTCCATGCCACCGGCAACTCCCACCACGTTGGGGATCGCGCGGAGCTCGTCGATGCCGATTCCGATGCGCCGGTCATTCAGCGGCAGGTCGACGATGTGTCCCTGGCTGTCGTAGAACAGCCCCAGCACGTCCCCGACCGCGCCGGCCGCACCAAAGCGCTGCAGCTCTGCCGTCTCGGCGTACCCGAACTGCGCGAGGGTGGGGAAACCGGTCAGGGCGCCGATGCCGATCAGGGCGTGATCGGCTCCCCGAGCCCGCTCGATCACCTGCCGGACGCCGTCCTCCTGGTACAAGGCCCGGGCCATTTCGGGACTGGAGACCAGGATCGGTGTCGGGATGACCCAGTCATCCGCGCCGTCGGTACCGACCCCGCGCACCTTGCGCAGGGCGGTGACGTAGGCATCGACACCACCGGTGAGGGTGACGGTGCTGACCTGTGTCATCAGGTCGGTGGGGAGCAGGTCGAAGGTCTTCCGAACCGTGTCGCCCCATCCCATCGCGAGAGTTTGTCCGGGCTTGAGCTGGCTCTGGAGGTACTGCGCGCCGCCACGGGCGACGCGCTGGTTGGTCACGCTCTGCTTCTCGGTTGCGTCCCCCACGCTGGGAATCACCAGCGCGTCCCGCAAGCCGTGCACCTCTATGAGGCGACGTCCGACCTCGAAGACCGGCAGGTAGTCGGAGTTGATCGTGAAGGTGACGATGCCTGCCCGGCGCGCCTTCTCCAGCATCCGTCCGGCCGAGGCCCGGGAGACTGAGAGCTTCTTCGCGATCTCGTCCTGGGTGAGCTCGTCGACGTAGTAGTACCACGCCGCCCGTACGAGCTGTTCCTCCAACTCCCACTCCGTGGCGGACTGTCCGGTCATGGTGCACCTGCTTCCCGGCCGGACTCCCGGCCTGCTCACGTGAGGAGGCCGACGATCCCGCCCCCTACCCGCCTCTATTCGACGCCGACGTGCCCGTACTGGCGTGCGCGCTCCAGGCGTTCGTCCCATTCGGCCGGCGGCGGGGCTCCCGTTGAACGGAACCACTCCACCGCGGGGATGCCCGACCACAGCGCGACGTTGCCCCATGGGGTCCATGCGCCCGTGCGGACGACCCACTTCGCCTCCTGGTCCACGGCGTGGTGGAACCAGTCGTTGGGCTCGAACGTGGCCTCAGCATCCGGGAAGATGTCCTTCACGCCGTTGACGACGTTCGGGTTGTCCCCCTCCTTGATGAAGGCCAGCTTCTCCACCCACATCTCCTGCCGAATGGCTCGCAGCACGCTGAACAGGTCGGGGACGTCGGGGCTGAGCGCGAGGTCGATCACTCGCTCGTCGTGCTTGAACGGCAGTCCGGCGTCGGTCACGAGCATGAGGTCGTCGTGCCCCATCGTTGCGATGGCGTAGGACAACTTGGCATTGAGGATTCGTCCGCGTTTCACGGTGTGGCTTCTTCCTTTCGATGGTTGGTGCCGCTCAGGCGGCGATGGAGTCGTCAAGGCCGACCATGAGCTTGACCACTTCGTCCCCGGTCGCGGTGGCGGTGTCGAGGACCCCGGCCACGCGCCCGTGACGCAGAACGGTCAGGCGATGGGCGATGTCGAAGATCTGCTTGATCTGGTGGGTGATAATCACGACGCCCAGGCCCTGCTCGGCGAGAGTGCGGACGACGTCGAGAACCTCCATCGCAGCGCGTGGGCTCAGTGCCGAGGTGGGCTCGTCCAGCACGATCGTGCGCCCGCCGAAGCCAACAGCTCTGGCCATCGCGACGATCTGCCGTTGACCACCGGAGAGGTTCATCACCGGCTGGCTCACGTCGACCTGGCGCACGGAGTACTGATCGATGATCTCCTTGGCGCGCCTGGTCATCTCCGCGTAGCGCAGGAAGCCCAGCGGGCTTCGCACCTCCCGGCCCAGGAAGAAGTTCTGCGCAACGCTCAGCTGCGGGACGACGGACAGGTCCTGGTAGAGCGTCTCGATGCCGTGCGCCCGGGCGTCGCTGGTGCTCTCGAACTGCACCGGTTTGCCGTCGACGTAGATGCTGCCGGCGTCCGGCTTGTACCGCCCGGAGAGGATCTTGATCAGCGTGGACTTGCCGGCACCGTTGTCGCCGACCAGCGCCATGACCTCACCGGGCCGTACCTCGAAGTTGACGTCCTCGATGGCCTTGACGTGGCCGTAACTCTTGGAGACGTTCCTCATCTCGACGTGCATCAGATTTCCCTTCTAGTGCGCGTGGCCTCCCGGTCACGAGCGCGTGGGCTCGGGGCCCCGGGAGGAGGCCCCGAGCGGTGGTCAGCGGTCGATGTCGCCGGAGTAGCGGAAGGCGTAGTCCGTCTTTGCCTCGATCTCCTCCGCGCTCATGCTCTTGTCCACCGTCTCGATGGTGGCGGCGATGACGTACGGGATCTCGTCCTGGCGCCCCTCGGCGTGGAGGCGGATGGCCTCGGCCACGGAGACACCCCAGTCGTCGTTGACGCGGAATGCGGTGACATCCAGGTCACCCTTGATGATGGCGTCGAGCTCGTCCTGGCCTCCGCCCCAACCGTTGACGATCACGTCGTCGAGCATGCCGCGCTCGCGCAGGCCCGCGAGGGCCCCCAGGCTCACCGCGGTGCTGCCGGAGTGCAGCATTGCGATGTCGGGATTCGCGCCGATGAGGGCGTTTGTGCCGGTGTAGGCCTGGTCGGTGTCTCCCTCCGCCTCGTAGTCACCGACGAGTGTCATGTTGGAGTTCTCCTCGAGGCACTCGGCGAACACGTCACTCCGGAGTTCGTCAACGAGGCCCGGCACGTACCGCAGGAGGGCGAACTCGCCCTCGCCGCCGGTCTGCTCGATCGTCCACTCGCACAGTGCCTGCGCTCCCACGGAATGGTCGAAGCCGACGTGGGTGATCGGCTCGCTACCCGGCGTGATGTCGGTGAACGGGTTGACGATGTTCTGCACCAACGTGGGCACGGCCTCGGCCAGACGTTCGAGGTTGCGCTTCTGCGCCGTGTACTCCGAGGGGCCCACGACGACGTAGTCCCACTTGTCGGCCTCAGCGATGATCTGCTCGATCTGGGTGGCCTGTCGGTCGTGCTCGTCGGGCCGGATGAGGAACTCGGTGGTCTCGTACTCGATGCCGAGGTCGTCCAGTCGTCCGGTGATTGCGAGGCCGAGCCGGCCCCAGGCGTCGGAGAGCTCAAGACTGGGGAATAGGAAGGCGATCTTCAGCGGCTCGTCGCTCTCCAGGTTGCTTGCTTCCGCATCGGCCTGGACGAGTTGCATGAAGGCGTCATGACGGGCCTGGTCGTCCGGTGCGGCCTCCCACCACTCGTCGAGGTGGTAGTACCCGCGCTCCTCCGCCGCTGCGGGGACCGCGACGTCGCCGACCCCACGGCCATCATTCGCCGAACCCTGACTCTCGGTGTCACCGCCCTGAGGTGAGTCTTCGCCACCCCCGGCCTGCCCGCAGGCGCCGAGGATCATTGTGGAGGCGAGCACGGCTGCGACAAGGGCCTTCTGCTTGCGGACAGTCTTCATTGACATTCCCTTTTCTCAGGTCCCGACACATGGGGACGCTCATGGTGTGTTGCGGTGGTGTCAGACGGATGCGGTGGGGCGTGCTGCGGGGACGGGGACGTCCTCCTCGGCCAGGCGTTGCTTGGTTGCGGCCTTGGCCGCGCGGCGAGCCCGTCGCTTGTCGGCCGTGCTGTGCATGGCGATCGTCACGAGGATGACGATCCCGGCCATGATGAACTGCCAGAAGGAGTCGAATCCGAGCAGGATGACCGCGTTGAAGATCATCGCCAGCAGAATCGCGCCCAGCAGGGAGCCGATCATCGACCCACGCCCGCCGAACAGGTCCGTCCCACCGACGAGTACGGCGGCGATGGTGAGCAAGAGGATCTCCACCGCACCGGAGGCAACGACGGCATCGAGGCGACCGGTCATGACAATTCCGGCAAAACCGGCGAGGGCCCCCATCAGCGTGTATGCGCCGATGCGGTACCGTCCGACGTCGATTCCCATGCGGCGCGCGGACTCCTCGTCGCCGCCCACGGAGTGCACCCGAAGGCCGTAACGCCGGTATGTCCAGACGATGTGGGCCACCAGGAAGGTGCCGAGCATAAGCACGATCGGCACAGGGATCTGGCCGAGGATCCGTCCACTGCCGATCCAGACGATGATTTCGGGGAAGGCGTAGAACACCGCACCGCCGGCATAGAGCAGCGCGATGCCGCGCCAGACCAACTCGCTGCTGAGCGTCGCGATGAAGGCGGGGATGCCTACCTTCTCGATCATCAGACCGTTCACCAGGCCGGCCATCGAGCCCGCGACCAGTGCTGCCGCCATACCGACGATGGCTGGAGCGCCAAAGTCCTTGATCACCGCGGACATAACAACGCTAGAGAAAATGAGGATGCCCCCGATTGAGAGGTCGATGCCCTTAGTCGTGATGACCACGGTCATGCCCACGGCCAGGATGCCCACGATGGAGGCATCCAAGAGCACCGCCTTGAGGTTGCCCATGGCGAAGAAGTTGGGCTGGAAGATCAGCATGATGAGGCCCAACCCCATGATCATGGCCGCTGGGGCGATGACCGGGGCTGGCACGGGGCCGGACATGAATAGCCTTCTCCACCCGGCCGCCTCGGTGGACACGGCGCCGCCCTTGTGCCGGCTCCCGCCCGTCGTCGTCGCGTTGTCCATGGTGCGAGATCGCCTCCTGTCCGTTGGGTGCTGCCCGCGCCGCGGCCAGCTCGCTCTTCCTGTGCCTCCGGGCGCGGCGGCGCCCGTCTGTGCTGCCTGTGTATGCCTGAAGCGCTGAGCAGGCGGTGTCTTCGGGGGTAGGGGGAGAGTCACCGGACGGCTCGAGCTAGCGGCGGTGAACCGCTGGATCCTGTGTCACGACATCGTGATCAGTTGCTCACGCTATGGGCATGTGCGCAAACATACGAGGTGACCCAGGACACGTCAAGGAGATTGACCGCCGTTGCGGACAGTCGTCGTTCGCGGGCACCTGAGAATGCCTCCCTGCCTACCCGCGGACCGGGCATCCATACGCGACCACGTCGAAGGCGCCTTCTGTCCCAAGCGATAAGAGGTGCGGGGAACGACGAAAATCAGACCGAAGTCATGCGGACTCGTCGAGAAGCCGCGGCCAGGCGCGGCACTTTGGGGCTGAAGGTACCGCCAAGCCCCCCACCCCGCCGTGCACCGCCGCGACCTCCCGACCCTCAATCAAGCTCGCGTGATCTCCTTGATCCGGTCCGGCCGGAACCCTGACCACCACTCCCGTCCCGTGGTCACGACCGGGGCCGCGGTGAACTCCAGCGCCAGCAGCAGCTCCCTCGCCGCCGCGCTCGCCTCCAGGTCCACCACCTCGTACTCGACGCCGGCCCGCTCCAGCGCCCGCTGCGTCAGCCGGCATGCCTGGCACCCACCCTGGGCGTACACGACCACCTGTGCCCCCATGACCCACTCCTCCCCTGAACGTTTTTCTTGCCCTTCCTGGCAGCAGTTCGATCGGAGCCGCGATGGGACGCCAGAGGTCCAGTCGGGGAACCGGCGGACAAGAACGAATCTGGGACGAAACAAGCGACGAAGGAGCGCGTCACAGAATCTTTCGCAGGCCGCCGGCGCGCAGCGCCCGACTTGACCGGCGGCGGCCGCGGCTCAGACTCGGACGCCAGGAAGGGAAAGAAACAGAGAGACTGCGGGCGACCGCGCAGCGGGCGCACCTTGCGGGGAGCAGTAGACCCAGCCACCAGCTCGACCGAGACCCCCGTCACCCCGGCGCACCACCCGAACGGCTGTTCGACAATAGTTGCATGCGAACCCAGCCACCCACTGACAACGCCGGTCCCACCTCGTCCTCCTTCGCTCCACGCACCGAGGTCAACTCGTCTGGAACGGTCCGCGCGAACCCGCCTGGTACGAGGGCCACCAGCGCATCCTCAACTGCCACGACGTGCCGGCGCGGTTCACCCGGGCCCGGGTCCCCATCCCCGTGCGTGCCCGTATCGAGTGGGAGACCGACGGCGTCGAGTTCATCGAGACCGTCGCGACCGCCTGGACCCACAGCCTCGCCCTGGTTGCGGTCGACGACGCCCGCTCACGCTTCCGTGGCGTCTGGGTCGACGTCGGCGAGGTGGTCCGGAGATGACCCGCCCGGCGCCTGTGGACGAGCGCCGTCGCCGGGGACTTATGCGCCTGGCTCTTGTTTCATGTCAGTGATGGCCGAAATGATCTCGGCATGGTGAGCATCGACACGACTCCTGAGACCGAGGCCATGGCACGGGCGCGAGCCGCGCTCTTCGCCCTGAACGAACGACCCGACGACATCGGCGCCCAGGCCGCCGGGGCGCTGTTCGCCCTCAACTCGGTCCACCCGCCCTACCCGCCGGCCCGGCCGCTGCCTGCTGGAGAGGTCCCGACGATCGAGCAGGCACGAGAGCTGCTCATCGCGGCCGCCGAAGCCAGCACGGACGTGCCCGAGCTCGGGCGTATCGCCCTGGCCGGCGACGCCCTCAACACCCCCATCGTTCGATGAGCTACCGCCAGCACAGCGCGGAGCTCGCGCAGCACATGGCCGTCCTGACCATCACAGGCGCATCGCACCGACTCGACAACGACGGCCTCGACGCGGCACTTCTCGCGCGGCGAGCCACCCTGGACCTGATCCGCCAGACCGTGGCGACGGCCACCGAGAACCCCGCCCCTGCTGCGCCACCGGCCCCGCGACGCCCCGGTCTCGCCCGCGGCGACAGGGTGGCCCAGGTCGAGGACGGACCAGTGCGCGACCTCCTCGAGCAGCCCACGATCGCCTACCAGCGCACGCTCGCCGCCTACCCCGCTCCCCCGGCTCAGCTCTCCCTCGGCGAACGCGGCGCCACCGCACCTGAGGAGTCGGACCCGACGACCGAGTCCTGGTTCGCCATCGCGAAGGCCGCCACCCTCGCCCTCCACGACTTCTCCGACCTCCCCCAGCTCGAGGACGAGCACCGCTGGACGGTCGTGGCTGACGCGGCCGCCATCGGCCGCACCCTCTACGTCCTGGACGGTCACCTCCTCGAGGCCGCCGAGGCACTGGCCGACCTGGACCCAATGGTCCTGGCGGATCTGCGGAGGACCCGCGACAGCGCCATGCCCCTGGCCGCCGAAGAGGCCAGCGCCCTGGCACACGGCGGCCCACTGCCCGACCTCGACACCGTCCCCACCGAACCGCAGACAACGACACCGGTGCGGGTGAACTCCCCACGGGCCGCCGTCGAGGGACAGGCCAGGCTGCGTCGCCAGCTCACCGCCGCCAAGGACATCAGCCCCGACGTCCTCGGCTACACCGCCTGGACACAGGCACAGCTGATGGGCGCCGCCGCGCACCTGCTGAAGGACCACGACCCAGGCAGGGCCCGGCTGGCCGCCACCATCAGCGACCAGCTGCTCCAGGTACGCCTGCGCGACCCGCAGGTCGCGGCCCTGGCGCCCGGGTCCCGGCTCCCCCTCAACCAGTCCGCCGAGATTAAGCGCTACCTCGACGCCGCCATGGCCACCGACCCCACCAGCACCGACGCTGATCATGTGCGCCGCAGCATGAGCGCGATCGTGGACCACTCCCCCGGCGTCGTCGAGGCGCTGGCCAAGGCGGCGAACAGCCAGGTCTACGGCCACCGCTGGGTCGTCGCCTACGCCGGCCAGGAAGACTCCCCATCACCGTGGGGCGCATGGCACGACGGACTCGACGAGCCCAGGCTGTGCACGCAGCTCGACCAGGCAGCAACGGTCGCGGCCGCCGCCCAGATCCGCGCACCGCAGCCCCCCGTCAGGTACACACCCCAACCACCCGCCCACAAGACGCTCGCCGACGTCAGCAGAACCCGATCCCGCCCTGCCGCCCCTGCGCTCAGACAGCCCGACATCGGACGCTAGACCCCGCAGAACGGCAGGCAAGCAGCCGCGCACCCCACTGAGACCACCAGAGGATCAGCCAATGCCCTACCCCGAGGACTACCAGCACGCCGCCGACGCTCCCCTGCCCGGCGACGACGACCCCACTCCCCTCCCCCGGCGCCAGCTCCAGAAGGCCGACGCAATCCTCACCGCATACCTGGACGGCGCCGAGATGTGGGCCGAAGCCCTGCCCGACGTCGCCGCTCTCCTGCGAGCCGGCCACATGCACGACCTCACCAGCACCGGACAGGTCCGCGGCGTCCCCACCATCGAAGAAGCCGCCGCAGCGCTCGACACCTGGCCATGGCCAACCCCGCCGCAGACCTAGCACCTGATCCGCCGAGAACCGCGCCGCGCAGTTGCGCGGCACCAGCGCGGCGGACATCCAAACTCTGGAAGTACCGAAGTACCGAAGTACGGCAGTTTGCGAGTACCAAACTTCGCTAGTAACGGACTAACAGAGTGACAGTGTGTTGGACCCGAACCCGTGGCGGTAGGGGCCATCCCGTATCTCCAGGCAGCCGGGTACTCGCAGAGAAACAGAGTGCCAGAGTTACAGACTCCGGAAGTGCCGAGGTAACGAACTAACAGACTTCCGGCGCGGCGTACCACGCCGTCCGATCCGGGGAAGGCACGATGAAGTCGCGCAAGCAGAAGGAGATCTGATGGGTACCGGACTCGAACGTGTGGTCGCCGTGGTCAACGGCAAGGGCGGCGTCGGCAAGACGACGATCACCGCCAACCTCGGCGGAATGCTGGCTGCCAGCGGTTACCGCGTCCTGCTGGTCGACATGGACCCGCAGGGCAACCTGGCCGAAGAGCTGGGCTACACCCACAGCGACATCAACGACGACGGCCTCGCCCTCGCCCAGGCACTCACCTTCGCCGGCGCCCCGCAGCCGGTCGCCGGGATCCGCGAGAACCTCGACGTCCTCGTCGGGGGGCCGCACCTGGACATGGCGGCAGCCGGCCTGACCATGAAGGCCCAGAAGGACCCCACGGCGGCCAAGCTCGCCCTCGCCGAAGCACTCACACCCCTGGCCGGCGGGTACGACCTGATCTTCATCGACTGCCCGCCCGGGCAGGAGACCCTCCAGCAGGCCGCCCTCGCGGCCGCCCGCTGGGCCCTCATCCCGGTCAAGACCGATGCGTCCTCGAGGAAGGGCCTGCGTGACGTGGCCAGGCGTCTGGACGCCGTCGTGGACCTCAATCCCGACCTCGACCTCCTCGGCGTCGTGCTCTTCGGCGTCAACCGCTCGGCGAAACGCGTCTCCGAGACCGCCCGCGAGGCCATCGAGCAGGACCTCGGGGAGGGGGCGCCCATCTTCGCCACCTCCATCCGGCACGCCGAAGCCGCCGCACAGGAGAGCCGCGAACGAGGCCTGCTGGTGTTCGAGCTCGAAGAAGCCGTGCTCTCGGCTCCCAAGTGGTGGGAGCTTCGACGCGATCGCGCACAGCACGACGGTCCGCGCTCGCGCAGCGCCGTCGGCCTCGCGGAAGACTTCCAGGCCCTCGGCGGGGAAGTCATCGAGCGGATCACGGCGAGCGAAGCAGATCAGGTAGTCGCCGGCGCGCCGGCGGGGGAGGAGCGCAAATGATGAGCGAGGCGCCTCGGCGCACCCTGAGCGGGCTGGCACCGAAAGCCGCACCGTCGGGCAACTCACGACTCATCCGCAGCAAGCGGTTGGCGGAAGCACCCGCAGCGCCAAGCGCCCCGGCGACGACCAGCGCCCCGCCCGCAGTAGACCCAGTCCCCGTGCGCACGGTGCGCACTCCGGAAGTAACAGAGTTACGGAGTACCGGGCGGGCCGGTGAGGGCCCCAAGTACCAGCAGCTGCGCCGCCGCGAGTCCCGCGTGCACTACGACCAGGCCGACGCGCTGACCCTGCTGACCAGACGACTGAACAAGGCCCGCCGGCAGCCCGACGGGACCACGGTGGGGGAGCGCATCACCGACAACACCCTCCTTCGGGTGGCCATCGACCTGCTCCTCGCCCGGGCCGACGATCTCCACGGCACGACAGAGGCAGAGCTGGCAGCGAGCCTCGGGCTCACGCCACGTCACGACGTCCAGTAGGCGCAGCCGCCCAGAACCGCGAGCACCCGAGAGGAAGCAGATGACCACCGCCCCGGACGCCGAGGCCACCACCGAGCCCGACCCGATCGCCCAGGCGATCACCGCACTGACCGCGGCCGCGCGCCAGACCCGCGTGCGCGGGGCCGGCACCGAGAGCGAGAGTGTCGAGCCGGTCGACTTCGCCGAGATCGCCTGCCACGTCATCACCACCGTCGCGGCCAACGTCGGGGGCGTGGAGACGCTGCTGGCCGGCCGCCCCGGCTCCTGGGAAGCCGACTATGTGCGTCAGATCGTCGCCAGCACCGCGCCCGAGGATGAGCTGTGGCGCTGGCGCACCGAGCCGGTGCGCCTGCACCTGGATGTCGCCGGCACCTTCGACGACTTCGGCCTGTACGAGCTGGCGGAGGAGGAACTCCGCGCGGCCGCGGCGCGCACGGTCGGCGAGAGCGTCAGCGACGCGGAGCTCGAAAGGGCCGAGAGCCTTCTCGAGGCCATCGATCGTCTGCGCGAGCAGGACATGAACGCCTACGCCCAGGCGTACGCCGCAACGGTGCGTCAGGTGCTCACCGAGCGGGGCATCGAGGTCGACGTCGAAGTGATCCGCACACCCGACTTCCAGGCCCCCGCAGAGCCTTGGGACGCACTCACCGACGAGCTGCACGCGATCGCCCGGGAGCGAACCCCGCTACCAGCGACCGGTCAAGCTCCCGACTGGTCCACCGGCAGCCCCGTCGACGCCGTGCGCGCAGCCGGGCGCACCTATACCGCCCGGACCGAAAAGGAGGCACGGTGATCGATTGGCGGCCGCCCGTGGTGCGCCGCCGGAGACGGCGACAGCGAATCGGGAGGACTAGCTCCCAATTAACTGCGGTGGTCCGTCGTCGGCCAATAACGTCGCCCCGTGCCGCTCGAGCAGGGACCTTACGACGAGGTCGCGTACACCCTCACACCTGACCAGTACGGCCAGCCCGTCAAGAAGGCAGACCTTCCCGTCCCAGCCCTGGCGTGGGTCCGCCACGGGGACGGCCGCCATCACCTGGTTGACGCCGTCGCGACCGCGTGGACACCGCGGGCGGTCCAAGTCCAGTACACCGCAGACGATGACGTAAGCGCCCTCTCGGTCTGGGTCTGGGCAAATGCCGTCATCCGCCGCTGGGACAACCACGAATAGCCGGGCAGAGCGGGCGCCATCGGTTCTGAAGTTCTCCCCGCATCCCCTAATGTGGGGACCCCTCAACAATGTGTTCTGCCCAAGGAGCCCGTCGTGGCACAGAAGAAGCACGTGGTGCTTATCGACGATCTAGACGGTTCGCCTGCCTCGGAGACCGTGGCCTTCAGCCTTGACGGCGCCGATTACGAAATGGACCTCAACGAAGCGCACGCCGAAGCGCTGCGTGAGTCTTTCGCCGAGTGGATCGGTCACGCTCGCAGGGTGAGTGGCCGAAAGAAGTCCACCGGGCGCCGTGGTGCCTCATCGACGGCTGCGTCCCCCTCGGCCTTCGACACCGCCAAGGTCCGGGAGTGGGCACGGCAGAACGGCTACACCGTCTCGGATCGAGGGCGTATCCCGTCGAGCGTCCGCGAGGCCTATTCGCTCGCGAACTGAGCCTCCGCCAGCATCGTCACGCGGGCGCCGAGGCGGGCGAGAAGCTGAGCCTGCTCAAGGGAGACGTAGCCGTCGCCGACGATCAGGAGTGAGTCGGGCAGGTGCTCTGCTTCCGCGGCGTCATCGCGCAGTTCGACGAGGGTGGTGCGCACCGCTGGATACCGACGGGCTCCGCCTCGACACGGTCGGGGTGGAGACCGGCGACCTGGTGACGGCCCAGCGATCGGTGCCACACCGGAGGGGTGCGGCGAAGCTCGCCGTCATCATCGGCTCTGTCATCGCTGCCGCCCAGGGCGGGGTCGCGCTCCGGCTACGTGCCGCGGTATGGATCCGGGGCGCGCGGCGGCACCACGGCGCTGACCGGTCCGCCCGGGTGTCGCCTGTCGGTCGGGACAGACGCGGCGCGTAGAGGCGCCGGTATCAGGGAATCGGGAGTGCGGGGGATGCGACGCCAGTTGAAGAATTCTCCTGGACACAGCCAACGTCCCGCCCCCAGGTTGCCGGGGGGTGGGACGTTTGCGGGTCGCCTCAGGCCAGACCGGCTCGCCGGTAGCTGTCCGGCGAAGCGCCGGGACTCATCGGTGCCCCCTGGGGCTCCGGCGTGCCCGGCGGCGGTGAGCCGGGGCTCTTGGGAACCACGCCTCCTGCCGTCCAGCCGGGCGTGGGATTGCCCGGGCTCTTCGGGATCGCGTGGGAGTACACCGTTCCCGGGGGCGGCGAACCCGGGCTGCTCGGCACGACGACCGGACTGCTGGGGTCGACGGCCGCACGGCTCCGGTCGACGACCAAACTTTCCTGTGACAACGTCAGCAGGATCACCTCCTGTGCTACGGGTGGGTGGCCGGACGCTCCGGCCCTTTACGACCATGCGTGCCGTCCGGGCTCACGGACAAGCAGCGAGAGCGAGAAGGAAGCAAGGTCACATCCGCCGCTGGGTGCGCGTCGGGGGCGCGGCGGCTGCGTGGCCGGCGTAACAGCATCAGCCATCGAAACCTAACCTCACGTGACGGTAGAGTAGGTGTCCGGTGGTGTGTGGAGGGACCCGACCGGTTCCCCTGCCGCCGCGCCACGTCATGTGGCCCCGTCGTCGTCCGTCCGGAGTGTTGTCGTGCCCGTCGAGAGTGTCGCTGTGTCCGAGGTCCAGGCCGAGCTGCGGGCCGAGGTCGATCACCATGACCGGGTGCGGGCGGCGATGGGGGCGATGCGACGCACGACGATCGATCTCGTGGCGGGTTTTCGGTCCGACTTCATTGAGGGCAAGGCGAACCGTTTCGCCCACGACGGCGGCCCGGACCACAACCTCGGCTCCGCCATGGCGAGGTACCGGGACGATCGCCTGGAGAACCTCGCGGACCGGGACATTCCCCTGTTCTTCGGGCGGCTCTGGCTCGACACGGGGCAGGACTACCACCTCGGCCGTCGCCATGTGCGCGACGAGTCCGACCGGGCGACCCCGCTGGTGATCGACTGGCGGGCGCCGGTGGCGGAACGCTACTACCGGGCCTCGATGCATCAGCGGCTGGAGGTCTGCCGGCGTCGGCGCTTCGGCTTCCAGGGCAGCGTGCTGACCGGGTTCGAGGACGAGGACCTCCGGCTGGGCGAGGACTTCTCCTCGGAGCTCCTGACCGCCGAGATCGAGCGGCCCCGCACCGGGCCGATGCGGGACATCGTCGCCACCATCCAGCCTGAGCAGGACGAGCTGATCCGCCGCGAGCTCGCCACCACCCTGTGCGTGCAGGGAGCGCCGGGCACCGGGAAGACCGCCGTCGGGCTCCATCGTGCGGCGTGGCTGCTCTACAGCTACCCGAACAAGCTCGGGAGGAGCGGAATGCTCGTGGTCGGCCCCAACGACGGCTTCCTGCGCTACATCGGCGGGGTGCTGCCGACCCTGGGCGAGAGTGCGGTGTGGCAGGTGACCGTCGAGGAGCTCACCGGCGCGGTGGACGCGCGGTTCGACGAGCCTGTCGACGTCACCCGCCTCAAGCACGACGCCCGGATGGCGCAGGTGTGCGAGCGCGCCGTCTGGAGCCACGTGGGCGCCGTCGAGGAGGAGGTGATCATCGCCCATGCCGGGGGGCGGTGGGTCCTCGACGGTGACTACCTTGCCGACGCGGTCAACAGGGCCATCGCGGGGTCGCGCACGTGGACGATCGGCCGGAAGGCGGTGGAGCAGGCCGTGGTCCGGGGTGTGGTGCGTCAGTTCGAGGTCCGCCATCTCCGGTCGCCGGAGAGCCGGTGGGTCACTGAGCTGAAGCGCCAGCCCGCCTTCAAGGCGCTCCTCGATGCCGTCTGGCCCCGGCTGACCGCCAGGCAGGTGCTGCGCAGGCTCTACGTGGACGAGAAGTTCCGTGCCTCGGTGTGTAGCGGGCTCCTCACCGACGAGGAGACGGCGCTGCTGCGCCGGGGCAAGGGGGCACTCAAGCTGGCCGCCGCCGACCTGCTGCTGCTCGACGAGATCCAGGGCCACCTGCGGCCCATCGCGTCCGAGAAGACCTACGGGCACGTGGTCGTGGACGAGGCGCAGGACCTCTCGCCCATGCAGTGCCGCGCCGTCGCCCGGAGGTGCCCGTCCGGGTCCCTGACCGTGCTCGGGGACCTCGCCCAGGGCACGACGCCGTGGGCGGCGGACCGGTGGGAGACGCAGATGGAGCACCTGGGCCGCGAGGACGTGGAGTACACCGAGCTGACCGCCGGGTACCGCGTGCCGGGCGTCATCATCGACCTCGCCAACCGGATCCTCCCGCACCTGGGCGTCGCGGTCTCCCCGGCACGGTCCGTGCGCTCGGACGGCTCCGTCGACGTCGTCCGCAGCGACGACCTCGCCGGCGCGACCGTCGAAGCGGTGAAGAGAGCCCTCGACGACGAGGGCCTGGTCGGTGTGATCGCGGCGGAGGAGACCCTCGAGGCCGTGCGGCAGGCGCTGCCCGCCAGCGACCGCGTGGAGGTGGTCCCGGCCGCTCTGGCCAAGGGGCTGGAGTTCGACCACGTCGTGGTCGCCGAACCGGCCGAGGTCGTCGCGGCACCGGCGACCGGCGGCGAACCCCGCGACGGCGTGGGCCTGCGGCACCTGTACGTCGCCCTGACCCGCGCCGTCTCCCGCCTCACCATCGTCCACACCCGGCCGATCCCGCCCGAGCTCGGCCAGCTGCCGTCACGGGCTCGAGCGGTGGCCTGACGTCGACGGCAGGCCCGCCGGCCCGGCGAGCGCAGAGCTCGAGCCGGCAGATGGGACGGCGCCTTCGCGGGGTCGGGAAGAAAGTGAGTGAACCTCCCTCGTCCGCGAAGGCCCGTCTACGCTAACCCGCGGTGACGGCCTGCGACGAGGCCCGCAGTGCAGGCTCGGCGCCGGCCGGAGGTCCTTCGATACGCCGGGTGTCGTCACCGGTTGTCTCCGGGGTGTTCGCCGGCGAACTGGTCGACGGTCGGCGGTGGGGGCGGTGACGCGCGTCGCGCCGGCGCCCGGTGGTCGGCGTGAGCTTGAGGATGAGTGTCATGGGTCCTTCCTTCAGGGGTGACCGGGGGGCTCAGGCGTCGACGACGATGGCCATGACGGCGGGCTCGCGCCGGTAGGCGCGTTGGAGGTAGCGGCTGACGGCGTCGGCGATCGTCTTCTCCAGCCCGGCGATGTCGTCGACGTTCTTCTCGTGCGCCCGCGCCAGGGCCTTCTTCACCTCGGCGGTCGCGCCGGCGAAGGTGCGCTCGTCGTGCACGAAGCCCTTGGTGAGGAACTCCAGGGGCTCGGTGGGCTGGTTGGTGTCGGGGTCCAGCAGCGCCAGGACGGTGACGACGCCGCCGGTGCCGAGCAGGCGGCGTTCGGCGAGGGTGTCCTCCGTGGCGGCACCGACGGTCTGGCCGTCGACGTAGACCAGGCCGGCGGGCACCCTGCCCGAGATCCTGGCGCGGCCGTCGACGAGGTCGACGGTGACGCCGTCGGCGGCGATGACGACCTGGTCTGCGGGGACGCCGGTGCGCCGGGCGAGCTCGGCGTTGGCGTGCAGGTGCTTGGACTCCCCGTGCACGGGCATGACGTTGCTGGGCCGGACGATGTTGTAGCAGTAGACCAGCTCGCCGGCGCTGGCGTGGCCGGAGACGTGGACCTTGGCGTTGCCCTTGTGCACGAGGTTGGCGCCCAGGTCGGTGAGCTTGTTGATCACGCCGTAGATGGCGTTCTCGTTGCCCGGGATCAGGGAGCTGGCCAGCAGGACGGTGTCGCCCTCGCCGACGCGGATCTGGTGGTCGCCGTTGGCCATGCGCGCGAGGGCGGCCATGGGCTCGCCCTGCGAGCCGGTGCACACGAGGGTGACCTTCTTGTCCGGCATCGACTCGAGCTTCTTGAAGTCGACGACCAGACCGCGGGGGATGTTCAGGTAGCCGAGGTCGCGGGCGATGCCCATGTTGCGGACCATCGAGCGGCCCACGAAGGCGACCTTGCGCCCGTGGGCGTGGGCGGCGTCGAGGACCTGCTGGATGCGGTGCACGTGGCTGGCGAAGCTGGAGACGATGATCCGGCGCGGGGCCGTGGCGAAGACGTGGTCGATGGCCGGGGTGAGGTCGCGCTCGGACATCGTGAACCCGGGGACCTCGGCGTTGGTGGAGTCCGTCATGAACAGGTCCACCCCCTCCTCGCCGAGGCGCGCGAAGTGCCGCAGGTCCGTGATCCGGTCGTCGAGGGGGAACTGGTCCATCTTGAAGTCGCCGGTGTGCAGCACCAGCCCGGCGGCGGTGCGGATCGCGACGGCCAGGCCGTCGGGGATGGAGTGGTTGACCGCGACGAACTCCAGATCGAAGGAGCCGACCGTGCGGCGGTCGCCCGCCTCCACGTGGACCGTCCTCGGCGTGATGCGGTGCTCCTTGAGCTTGGCCGTGATGAACGCCAGGGTCAGCTCCGAGCCGATGACGGGGATGTCGGCCCGCTCCTTGAGCAGGTAGGGCACCCCGCCGATGTGGTCCTCGTGGCCGTGGGTCAGCACGATGGCCTCGATGTCGTCGAGGCGGTCCCGGATGGAGGTGAAGTCCGGGAGGATGACGTCGATGCCGGGCTGGTGCTCCTCGGGGAAGAGGACGCCGCAGTCGACGACGAGGAGCCGGCCGGCGTGCTCGAAGACCGTCATGTTGCGGCCGACCTCGCCGAGCCCGCCGAGCGGGGTGACGCGCAGCCCGCCGGTGGGCAGCGGCGGCGGGGCCTTGAGATTGCTGTGGGCGGTGGGCATGGGTTCACGCTTTCGTCGTGCGGACTGGTCAAGAGAAGGGGCTGGCGGGAGAGACGCGCGCAACCCAAATACAGTTACGTTAGGGTAGAGATGTCCGAAGGTCCGCACCGGCCCGGCAGTCGGTGCAGGAGGCCTCCCTCGACGGCTCGATATGCGGTGCTGTGATGATCTCGCTGACACGGACAGAGCTTGCGACGTTCCTGCGGCCGGTGCTGGCCTGGGGACCGCGGACCTCCGACGAGCTGCTGCGCCATGCGTTCGTCGCCGGCGCCCCGCTGCCGGTGACCGAGGCGCTCAAGCGCCTGCCGGCACAGAAGTACGCCACGGTCGACCAGGTCTGCCGCGACCTGCCCGACCTCGTGGAGTCCTGAGCCGTGGACCGGTTTCTCCACGGCGCGAGATCCGGAGCTGGGACGGCGCGTCTGATCGCCGGCGGCGGTGAGCGGGTGCTCCTGGAGCTCTCCGGCGAGGTCGACGCACAGTTGTGGCCCGATCTTCAGCACCTCGGCGGCGAGGCCGAGCGGCACGCGGTACCGATCGACGTCGACCTGCGCCGGGTGACGTTCATGGACTCCACGGGGATCAGCTTCCTGGCCGGCCTGGTGCACCGGGGCGCGGCGCCGGTCCGGGTGCTCAACCCCTCGCCCGCGGCGACGTTCCTCCTGGAGGTGGCCGGGCTCGCGGACAGGGTGCAGGTGGAGGACTTCGGTGGGACGTCTCACGACTGAGCCCCGACCCGCTGGTCGGACGTCTCGGCGCTTCGGCGGCGAGCCGGCGGCCGCACCACCAGCGCGAGGACGATGACGGCGGCCGGGACGGCGGCCAGCAGTGTCGCGGCGGTCGCGTACGAGCCGGTGAGGCCGGCGCCGAGGGAGAGCGCGAGCGGCCCGAACGCGGTCGAGCCGACCGAGACGGTGGTCGACACGCCCCGGATGGCCCCGATGTGCGCGGTGCCGAAGTAGTAGCTGTAGGCGGCCACCTCCACGGTCCGCACGGTCCCGCCGGCGGCGCCGAGCAGCCCGCCGTAGACCAGCGCGGTCCAGCCGGAGTCGAGGACCGGCAGCATCAGCAGGCTCCCGGCCAGCAACGCCATCGAGATGACCAGGCCCAGCTTGGGTGCGAACCGGTCGGCCAGGGCCCCGATGGCGATGGTGACGGTCATCGTCGTCACCGCCTGGGGCACGAAGTTCAGCGCCGCCTGCGCGGGGGTGAGGCCGCGTTCGCCCAGGACGGCGATCTGATGGAAGTTCAGGCCGGTGCTCAGCATCCCCGAGGCGGCGAGCCCGGCGGCGATGACCCAGAACATCGGGGTCCGCAGCGCCTCGCCCGCGGTCCATGCCCCGTCGCTGCGCCCGGCCGCGGAGTCGGTGACCTGCGGGCCTCGCCCGTCGGGGGCGGGGATGGTGGCCCGGGGCCGTCGGCCGAAGACGATCAGGGCCAGCGGGATGACGACGGCCCAGACGACCAGACCCTCCACGCGCCAGGCGGTCGCCATCCCGTGGTGGCTGATGAGCCTCTCGAGGACCACGGGCGCCAGGGAGATACCCCCGGAGCCCACGGCGCTCGTCACGCCCAGGGCCAGACCGCGGCGCCGGGTGACGTGGACGGCGACGGCGGTGGAGGCGGCCAGCCCCAGGGCACCCTGGCCGGCCATGCGGATGCCGACGAAACCGGCGGTCAGGCCCACGATCTCGGTCACGACGCTCATCGCGAGCAGCACGGCACCGAAGATCGCGGCGATCACGGCCATGACCCGCCCGACCCCGAAGCGGTCCAGTGCCCGGCCCACCAGCGGCATGGCCGCCGCGCCGGCGAGCGTGCCGATCAGGTAGCCGGTTGACAGGGCGTTGCGCGAGATGCCCAGCTCGGCGATGAGCGAGTCGGTGAAGACGGAGATCGCCGCGGTCTGCCCGGGGGCGGACATGACCGTCGCTACGGCGCCGGCCGCGACGACGGTGACGGTGCTGCGGCGGCGAGGGGCTGGTGCGGTGCGGGCGGGCGTGGTGACCTCTCGTTCCTACGGGTCGTGGTGTTGGTGATCCGGACCGGTGCAGGGGGGACGCGCTGCACCGGTCCGGACGGGCGTCCGGGGGGCCACCAGGTCAGGCGGCGGCCACCCGGTGCTCAGTGGGCGCCGGCGAGGTGGCCGGCGAGGCGGCCGTGGCGCTCGGCGCTGGCCTCGTTCAGGCCGATGATGGTGGCGGTCTTGCCCTTGGCGGCGTACTTGGTGGTGATCGCGTCGAGGGTGGCGACGGTGGAGGCGTCCCAGATGTGGGAGTCGGACATGTCGATGATGACGTTCTGGGGGTCGCCGGCGTAGTCGAACTGGTAGACGAGGTCGTTGCTCGAGGCCCAGAGCAGCTCGCCGCGCACGGCGTAGACGCGGGTGTTCTCGTCCGGGTGGGCGACGTCGACGACCTCGGTGAGGTGGGCGACGCGCCGGACGAACATCAGCGCGGCGACGATCACGCCCGTGACGACGCCGTAGGCGAGGTTGTGGGTCGCCACGGTGACCGCGACGGTGGAGAGCATCACGAGGGTCTCGGACTTGGGCATGCGGCGCAGGGTGTTGCGCTGGACCGAGTGCCAGTCGAAGGTCGAGACGGCGACGATGATCATCACGGCGACCAGGGCCGCCATCGGGATCTTCCCGACTGCCTCGCCCAGGGAGACGACCATGATCAGGAGGAACAGGCCGGCGAGGAAGGTGGAGATGCGGGTCCGGGCGCCGGAGGCCTTGACGTTGATCATGGTCTGGCCGACCATCGCGCAGCCGCCCATGCCGCCGAAGAAGCCGGTGATGACGTTGGCGGCGCCCTGGCCCCAGGCCTCGCGGGTCTTGTTCGAGTAGGTGTCGGTGACGTCGTCGACGAGCTTGGCCGTCATCAGCGACTCCATCAGGCCCACCAGGGCCATGGCGATCGCGTAGGGGGCGATGATCTGCAGGGTCTCGAGGTTCAGCGGCACGTTCGGGATGAACAGCGAGGGCAGGGAATCGGGCAGGTCGCCCTGGTCGGAGACGTCGGGCACGTTCAGTGCGAACGCCACGGTGATCGTGGTGAGCACCACGATGGCGACCAGGGGGGCCGGGACGGCCTTGGTGAGCTTGGGCAGGTACACCATGATCGCGATGCCCACGGCCACCATGGGGTAGACGATCCACGGCACGTCGGTCAGGTAGGGCAGCTGGGCGAGGAAGATGAGGATGGCCAGGGCGTTGACGAAGCCGACCATGACGCTGCGGGGGATGAACCGCATCATCTTCGCCACGCCGAGGACGCCGAAGAGGACCTGGATGATCCCGGCGAGGATGACGGTGGCGATGAAGTAGTCCATGCCGTGCTCGCGCACCACGGGTGCGATGACCAGGGCGATGGCGCCGGTGGCGGCGGTGATCATCGCGGGGCGCCCGCCCAGGAAGGCGATCGAGACGGCCATCGTGAAGGAGGCGAACAGGCCCACCCGCGGGTCGACGCCGGCGATGATCGAGAACGAGATCGCCTCGGGGATCAGGGCCAGGGCGACGACGAGGCCGGCGAGGACCTCGGTGCGCAGACGGCGCGGGTCGCGCAGCGCGCCCATGACCGAGGTGACGTCCTCGGTGCGGGCGAGCTTGCGCTCCTCCGGTGTCGTGGTGCGCCTGGCGCGCAGGGCGGCGAAGGGTGAGGTCACGCGGACTCCCATGGCAGTGGACGCTCGTCGCGCCCGGTGGACATGTCAGGGCGGCGCGTCATCACACCTGGAAGATCGTCGGCGTCTCGCACGGTGCGGGACCTACGTCCCTGGCCCGGGTTCCGGAGAAGCCGCTACGGATAACTCTATCCTAACGCGAGGGGAGAGTTTCAGTGAGTTACGCCTCGCCCGGCCCTGCTCCGAGCCCGGCGAGCACGTGCCGCGCCGCCCGGGTGGGTGGCAGCTGGGCGAGGTGGTCGCGGTGGACGATGGCGCGCGTCACGGTGTTGTCCTGGCGTAGTTGCGCCGAGGTCTTGCCGAGCATCCGGGCGAGCTCGTCGGAGCTGAAGGCGGTGAGCCCGCGGGCGAGGAGCCCCTGCGGGCCGACGAGCTCGACGACGTCTCGTTCCTCGAAGTCACCCTCGACCTCGATGATCCCGGCGGCCAGCAGGGAGCCCTTGCCGTCGGTGACGGCATGGGCAGCCCCGGCGTCCAGGTGCAGGCGTCCGCGGGGTCTGGCCGCGTGCGCCAGCCAGAGCCACCGGGCGGGTCGGCGCTGCGGGGACGGGGGGAAGTAGGTGCCGACGTCCCCGCCGGCGAGGGCGGACTCCACTGTCGTCGCCGAGGTGAGCACCACGGGGATCCCGGACCCGGTGGCGACCGCGACGGCCTCAAGCTCGGTCGCCCTTCCGGCGCCGTGGGTTCCGTCGACGTCCGTGAGCAGGACAAGGGCGTCCGCGTGGACCAGGTGGGCGACCAGCGCGGCGAGACGGTCGTTGTCACCGAGGCGGATCCCCTCCGTGGCCACCGTCTCGTTCTCATTCACGATCGGCACGACGCCGAGGGAGAGCAGGCGCTCGAGAGCGCGGCGGGCGTTGGTGTAGGTGTGCCGGCGGGCGAGTCCCTCGGCGGTGAGCAGTACCTGGCCGACCCGTTCGCCGTGCTCGGCGAAGGCCTCGGTGTAGCGGGCGAGGAGCAGACCCTGCCCGACACTGGCGGCCGCCTGGGCCGTGGCCAGGTCCGTGGGCCTGGAGCGCAGCCGCAGGGCGGAGGTGCCGGCGGTGACCGCGCCGGAGGAGACCAGGACGAGGCGCTGGCAACGCGCCCGGCGGGACAGGGCCGTAGCGAGGCGCTGCATGGCGGCGACGTCCAGCCCGCCGGCCGGTGTCGTGAGCGACGACGGTCCCACCTTGACGACGACCCGGCGGGCACCGGAGATGCGCGCCCGATCGGGCGGTGACTGCGCCGGTGCTGCCATGGACTTCACCGGTTCCCGAGAACCCGGAGGCATCCTCGCGCGCTCAGGCGGCGACGAGCGCGGTCAGGTCCGCGTCGGGGTGCTGGCGTTGCACAGTCTGCAGGCGCCACTTGTCGGTGAAGAGGGCAAGGAGCTCGCCGGTGTCGCGGCGCAGCACCTCGGTGCCGCGTTCGGCCTCGAGCACGGGGACCCAGGTCTGGGTCGTGCGCATGGCGACGGTGTAGCCGAGGGGCTCGAGGTGGATCGGGGCGTTGAACTCGGTGGCCATGCGGTGCTGGGCGACCTCGAACTGCATGGGGCCGACGGCGGCCAGGACCGGTGCCTGGTCGCCGCGCAGGTCTGAGCGCAGGACCTGGACCACGCCCTCGGCGTCGAGCTGGGCGATGCCGCGGCGGAACTGCTTGTACCGGCCGGCGTCGACGGCGCGGGCGACGGTGAAGTGCTCGGGCGCGAAGGCGGGCAGCGGGGGGAACCGGACAGCTGGGCCGGCGTAGAGGGTGTCGCCGACCTGGAGGTCGGAGGCGTTGACCAGTCCGACGACGTCGCCGGGATAGGCATGCTCGACGACGTGCCGGTCGCGGCCGAAGGCCTGCTGGGCGTACTTCGTCGCGAACGGGCGCCCGGTGCGTGCCGTGGTGACCACCATGCCGCGCTCGAAGACGCCCGAGCAGATGCGGACGTAGGCGAGCCGGTCGCGGTGGGCGGCGTCCATGCCGGCCTGCATCTTGAACACGAACGCGCTGAACGGGTCCTCGACCGACCGGGGGCCGCCGGTGACGGTGGGGCGCGGACCGGGGGTGGGCGCCAGGTCGACGAGGACGTCGAGCAGCGCATGGACGCCGAAGTTGCGCACCGCCGAGGCGAAGAGCACCGGGGTGGAGATGCCGGCCAGGAACGTCTCGGTGTCGTGGTTCGCGCCGGCGACGGTGAGGAGCTCGGCCTCCTCGGCGGCATCGACCCAGGCCTGGCCCTCGCGCTCGAGCGCCGCGGTGGCGGGAAGCCTCTCCTCGGGTGCGATTCGGGCGCCGCCGGCGGTGTGGGTGAAGCGCACGTACTCACCGGTGGAGCGGTCCAGGACGCCGCGGAAGTCGCCGGCGATACCCACCGGCCAGGTCAACGGGGTCGGGGTCAGGCCGGTCCGCTCGGCGATCTCGTCCATGAGGGCCAGCGGCTCCCGGCCGGGGCGGTCCCACTTGTTGATGACGGTGATGATCGGGATGCCGCGGTGCTTGCAGACGTTGAACAGCTTCATCGTCTGGGGCTCGAGGCCCTTGGCGGCGTCGATGAGCATGACGGCGGCGTCGACCGCGGCCAGGACGCGGTAGGTGTCCTCGGAGAAGTCGGCGTGGCCGGGGGTGTCGAGGAGGTTCAGGACGGTGTCGCGGTAGGTCAGCTGGAGGGAGGCGGAGGTGATGGAGATGCCGCGGGCCTTCTCCATGTCCATCCAGTCCGAGACGGTGTGCCGCCGCCCGCTCTTGCCGTTGACGTGCCCGGCCTCGGCGATCGCGTGGGCGTGCAGGGCCAGGGCCTCGGTCAGCGTCGACTTGCCGGCGTCCGGGTGGCTGATCACGGCGAAGGCGCGGCGGCGGGCGGCCTCGGTGGTGACGTCGCCCGGGTCGGGGGCGGTCAGGACGTCAGGGCGCAACGGTGGCTCCAGGGGCGGGTCGGCGTGGTGGGTGCTCAGGCTCGCGGGGTGTGGGCGGCGGGCACGTAGTTCGGTGGCAGGGGGCTGCCGCGGTCGTGGTAGGTCAGGATCGCCTCACGGTCGCAGCGGTAGCAGACGAGGACGTCGCGCTGGCCGGCCATGGACGTGATCGACCCGCGACCCATCGACAGTACGACCCGAGGGGCGCTGAACACCTCGGTGCCCCCGCACGTCGCGCAGCGCGGGGTCTGGTCGCGCATCCAGCTGGCACCGCACGCCCCGCAGGAGATGCGGATGCCCTCGGCGGAACGGGCGCCGCTGAGCTGCTTGGTCTCCCCGCAGGCCGGGCAGGAGAACTGGCGCATCAGACCCCCACGGGCACGCCGGGCAGGTGTCGCCACAGGTCGGTCATCCGCCGGTACTCCCCGGGCGGCAGGGAGCGCACGACCTCGACGGCGTCGGGGTGCGCGCCGGCGGCGACTGCGACGCTCACCAGTTCGTCGGCGCTGCGCACCGTGCCGTCCATGACCGGCCGGAAGATCTCGGCAAGCTCCACACGTGTCACGTTCATCGAACCTGTTCCTCGTCTCGTCCTTCTCGGTGCGGAGTCTGAGGCCGCACGGGGAGCCAGCTCGCTGGGGCGTCGTCACGGACGGACTGGACACGGGCGAGCGGCACCCTGGCCACCTTTTGCCACTGGCCCGTCGCGGTACTGATGTCCTCGAAGACGAGAACGTCGCCGACCCTGGTGACGCGGTGCGCGTCCAGATCGATCTGGCGTCCGTCGTCCTCCACGACGCGATATGCGGGCACGGTGCCTCCTCCACGCCACACTCTACCGTAACGTAACAGTAGATTGATCGTGCGGGACCCGGTAAGGTCGACCGTCACACGATCCGAGGAGAGACCATGGCTGGCCACATGCAGATCGGCGAGGTCGCCGAGCGTACGGGCCTGTCCCTGCGAACCATCCGCTACTACGGCGAGGTCGACCTCGTCTCGCCCTCGAGCCGGAGCGAGGGAGGTTTCCGTCTCTACACCGACGGTGACGTGGAGCGGCTCGAGCTGGTCAAGCAGATGAAGCCCCTGGACTTCTCCATCGAGGAGATGAAGGACGTCCTGACCATCCTGGACAGGCTCAAGGACGAGCACGTCGACGACGCCGAGCGGGACCGTCTCCTCGCCGCGCTGGGTGAGTTCCGGGCCAGGGCGGCAGAACGCAGCGAGAAGCTGCGCGCCAAGCTCGCCGCGACCGAGTCGTTCGTGGCCGGTCTCGACGTGCGGCTGTCCCACCAGCCACGTCACGCAACCACCTGAGAGCCGGTGCCCGGTGTCCACCGCTCGCCGTGTGCCGCCGGCCCGGTCGCGACGAACGCGGAGGAGCTATGAGCGAGCACCGAGCCATCCAGACCACGCCGGAGTGGAATGCGCTGAGCGAGCACGCCGCACGCACCCGAGGCCAGCACCTGCGTGAGCTGTTCGCCGCCGATCCGGATCGCGGCACCCGGCTGGTCGCCGAGGTGGGCGACCTGTACGTCGACTACTCCAAGCACCGGGTGACAGACGAGACCCTCGGCCTGCTGGGCGACCTCGCCCGTGCCGCCGGACTCGGCGAGCACATCGAGGCGATGTTCCGCGGGGAGCGGATCAACACCACCGAGGACCGGGCCGTCCTGCACACCGCCCTGCGCGCACCGCGCGGGGCATCCCTGGTCGTCGACGGGCAGGACGTCGTCGCCGACGTGCACGAGGTACTGGACCGGATGTCGGCGTTCGCCGAGCAGATCCGCTCGGGGGAGTGGATCGGGTACACCGGTCGGCGGATCACCCGCGTGGTCAACATCGGTATCGGCGGCTCGGACCTCGGACCGAAGATGGCGACCCTGGCGCTGGAGCCCTATGCCACGAACGGCCTGTCCTCGGTCTTCGTCTCAAACGTCGACGGCGAGGACATTGCCGGCGCTCTCGCCCACGCCGACCCGGAACAGACGTTGTTCGTCGTGGTGTCCAAGACCTTCACCACGATCGAGACCCTCACCAACGCCCGCACGGCGCGCGCCTGGCTGGTCGAGTCCCTCGGCGAGGAGGCGGCCGTGGCGCGCCACTTCGTGGCGGTCTCGACGAACGCGGCCGAGGTGGCGGCCTTCGGGATCGACACCGCGAACATGTTCGGGTTCTGGGACTGGGTGGGCGGTCGGTACTCCCTGCCCTCGGCGGTCGGGCTGTCGGTGATGCTCGCGATCGGTCCGGACCGCTTCCGCGAGATGCTCGCGGGATACCGGGCCGTGGACGAGCACTTCCGAAGCACCCCGCTGGAACGGAACGTCCCGGTGCTGCTCGGGCTGCTGGGCATCTGGTACCGCAACTTCCACCACGCCCCGACCCACGCCGTCCTGCCCTACAGCGAGTACCTCTCGCGGTTCCCCGCCTACCTCCAGCAGCTCGACATGGAGTCCAACGGCAAATCCGTCACCCGCCGGGGCGAGCCGGTGGAGGTCGAGACCGGCCCGGTGGTCTGGGGCGAGCCCGGCACCAACGGCCAGCACGCCTTCTACCAGCTCATCCACCAAGGCACGCAGACGGTGCCGGCCGACCTCATCGGCTTCGTGCACTCGGCCCGCGAGGTGCCGGGCCACCACGACCTCCTCACCGCGAACATGCTCGCCCAGGCCGAGGCCCTGGCGTTCGGTCGCACCAGCGAGGAGGTGGCGGCAGGCGGGGTGCCGGCCGAGCTCGTGCCGCACAAGACCTTCGCCGGCAACCACCCGACCACGCTGATCCTGGCGCCGCGGCTCACGCCCTCGGTCCTCGGCCAGCTGATCGCCCTGTACGAGCACAAGGTTTTCACCCAGGGCGTGGTGTGGGGTGTGAACTCCTTCGACCAGTGGGGCGTCGAGCTCGGCAAGGTGCTGGCCAACCAGATCGCCCCCGAGCTGACCGCCGACGACGAGCCCGCCCCCGGTCACGACTCCTCGACGAACGAGCTGATCCGGCGCTACCGGCAGGGGCGCCGCTGACCCGAAGCGCCGCGACCGGCGGTGGGGGCCCTCGGCTACGAGTCCGCGTCCTTGACGTCCGGCAGGTCCGGCCACAGGTCGGCGACTCCGGTGTACCGGCGCCTGGGCAACGTCTTGAGCGCCAGAACGACACCTTCGCGGGCCCCGGACGTCATGGCGTAGCTCGCCAGCTCGTCGCCGTCGCGCGCACCCCAGGCCAGGGCCGGTCGGACCGCCTCGGCGACCTCGCGCCGCGTCACCGCGCTCACGAGCGTCCCACCGGCGAGATCACCAGCGGCTGCGCCGGCAGGTAGTGGCGGTAGTTCCCCGCCTCCAGCACGCTGCGCCGGATCGCGCGCACCGACTCCGCCGGCACCCGCAGCACCCGGTCCCAGGTGCCGCGCGAGACCAGATTCTCAAACGTGATCTCCTCGCCGACGCGCACCACCCGGTGCGCATCGACAACCCTCTGCGTCTCGTCCGCGTACTCAACTCTGAACGTCGGCACAGTCCCTCCTTCATCGTGTTGAACTTCCCCAGCCCTGTCCGTGCTGGTAAGGCAGGTGGCGCCGGAGAAACGCGAGCAGCTCATCTCCTGCGCGGGTCGGGACGGTTCCGGCGCCGCCGCATCTGCTGCAGCGCCGGCGCTGCTGGTCGCCGTCTGTCTCGATGAACACCAGGGCGAGCGGGGGGCCGGCCTGGTCGTCGCACGGACCGGGCGTGACTTCTGTCCGAGCAGGCACACGCCGGCCCGGTCCGGGGTCCCTGGGCTGGCGGCCGGTTCCGTGGCAGCCCGGACAGATCTCCTCGAACCGGGACGACAGCGGCCCTCCCTGGGGCAGCATCCCTGACTCCATCTCGGCGGAGCCCCTCTCGTCTTCCAACTGGTCGATCGCTCCTCGCAGCCTCTTCGTCGGGCTGTCTAGCTGGCGGCCCGGACCGGAGGCAGGAAAGGTCGCACCTCTGCCGCGGTGCGATAGGTCCCGGGGGGCAGGGCGCGCAGAGCAGTGATGACACGCGGATTCGCACCCCCAGCGGACGCGAAGCTGACGATCTCGTCGTGGTCGCGCGGACCGTGCCTCAGCGCACGCTCGACGATCTTGTCGATGTCGTCGCGGTCAGCCACGATCCACCTCCTCCGTGGGGGCGCCGGAACCGACAGCGGCTCCGTAGGGGCGAAGTGTCGGGCGCCGCCGACCTCGAGGACGCGTCGGCGGACGGACCGCACGGACGACGCCGGCATCTGGAGCACCCGCTTCCACGCCCCCTCGGGGGCGAGCCTCTCGAAACGGACGTAGTCGCCGGTGCTGACGACGCGGTCGGCCTCGAGCGTGATATCCGTCTTTCCTACGTGCGTGACCTTGTAGACCGGCACTGCACCTCCATGAACCTCGATACACACCTACCCTAACGTAACTGTAAGGTTCGGGGTAGTGGTGGTGACCGAGTTCATGACGACGGCCCTGGCGCACGGTCTACCGCCGAACCAGTCGCCCGCGTCGACCGCGTGCTGATTAGCTAAGTCTCTTGCGGGGAGGGCCTCAGGTGTTCGAGCAGACCGATGAAGTTGTCCGCCAGGGCTACCTGCTCGAGCAGTGTCGCGCGCCGCTCGCACGCGGTTTCCTTGATGGCTTCCAGCCTCTTGCCGAGCTCGACGAGTTCGGCGGGACCCGCGGCGGGGAGCGTGTCGAGGACGTCGAGCACCTCACGCATCTGCTCCAGGCTGAAACCCAGCGGTTTGATCCGACGGATGACGTTGACCCGCTCGAGGTCCGCCTCGGTGTAGAGGCGGAAACCTCCCTCGCTGCGCCCTGACGGTCGTAGCAGCGCGACGTCGTCGTAGTGGCGGATCGTGTGGATCGACAGTCCCGTGCGTTGCGCGAACTTCCCGATCTGCATCATCGGCTCGCGCTCCCTGTCCACCATGTGATCAGTGTGCCGTGACGCTGCACTCCCGGAGTGGGGGCCGTTCGTACCGAGGTCGGCGGATCGGGTGAACTCCGACCAGTCCTAACGCAGGTCGGCGAGGATCACGTCGACCACCTGGTCCGGGCCCTCTGCCGGCAGGTGAAGCGCGGCGTCGACGACGGTGGCGGAGCGGGCTGGCGCGCTTCAGGAAGTCCTACGCGGGGGAGCTGGACAAGCTGGCCGAGGAGCTGCCCGCCGACGAGGCGATCACCGAGGGCGGACACCGTGCTGCTCGCGGTGCCGAGCGCGCACGGCGTGGACTACAACGCCCACGTCATCGAGAGCGTGCTGTCCAATGTGGCTCCGGCCCCCTCTGGGCTGGCGGTAGCGCGGTCGTTCACCAATCGCTGGAGCAGGTGGGTGCGCGGGGCTGCTCGGGTCCAACACTGACGTGACGGTAGAGTTGGCGAGCGGGGCTAGTTCTCCTCCGTTCTGGCAAACGCCTCGCTGCACCAACCAGGGGGTCGAACGTGACAGTGACGACGACGAGTACTGCGGACCAGGTCGCCGCCATCCCGGTGCGGACCGGCGCGGGATCGGGCAGGGCGCAGCGGAAATGCTGACCGCCCGGCACGACCCCGACTCCTGGCGGGCCCGGGTGCGTGGCTGTCTGCTCGCAGGGGCGCTGGGGGACTCCTTAGGTCGTCCGTTCGAGGGCGAGTGGGCGGTGACCGAGCACGCGGTGGCTGAGGTGCTCTCCGGCGCCGGGGCGCTGACGTGGACCGACGACACGAGCCTGATGGTGGCACTGGCCGAGCACCTCGCCGGCCTGCCGGAAACCACCGACCTGGACGACGAAGCCCTTGCCCGCAGCTTCGCCCGGGCGTGGCACGCTGAACCCCACCGCGGGTACGGAGCCAACCCGCCGCGCATCTTCGCCGCGGTGCTGACCGGAGGGGACTGGCGCGACCTCGCGCGGGACTCCTTCGGAGGTGCGGGGTCGCTGGGGAACGGCGGAGCGATGCGCGCGGCTCCCGTCGGGGCGCTACCCGGAGGGCCCGAGCACGCCGCAGACGTGGCACGGCAGACCGCGGCGATCACCCACGCACACCCCGACGGCCAGGACGGCGCGGCGCTGATCGCGGTGGCCACGTGGTTCTGCCTGCGTACCAGACCCGACGACCTCGACCCGGCGGAACTGCTGTCTACAGTCGCCGGCCACCTACGATCCCCGAGTCTGATTACGGCGCTCGATGCGGTCGTAGCCGGACTCGCCGAGGACGAGCCCGCCGACGTCGCTCGGCGCACCGGAACGGGGATCGCGGCGGCCGAGGCCGCGCCCGCGGCGCTGAGCGCGTTCCTGCACCACCCCGCGGACCCGGTCGCGGCCATCACCTTCGCGGTAGCCATGGGCGGGGACACCGACACCGTCGCGACGATGTCCGGGTGCCTGTCCGGAGCCCTGGTCGGCGAGCAGAGGCTGCCAGATGGCTTGGTGGCCCGACTGGAGGCCGCCAGCAGGATCCGCGCCGTCGCGGACGCCCTGGCGGAACGGACCTACCGGCCGTGAGACCCCGTTTCGAGGAGCTCGCGTGGCGCTCGACCCCGATCGGTGAGCTCACCCTGCGCCGCCGTGTGGAGCCGACCCTCGGCGTGGATGTCTACGAGGTCAAGCTGGGCGAGGAGTTCCTCATGTCCAGCCTGTTCACCGTGGCCGAGGAAGAGCTGGCCCGCCTGGCCCTGGCCGAGCTCGACGAACCGGCCATCGACGTCGTCGTCGGTGGCCTGGGCCTGGGGTACACCGCGCGAACCGTGCTGACAGACCCCCGGGTGCGAACGGTGACCGTCGTGGAGCTCCTGGAGGACGTCATCGACTGGCAGCAGCACGGACTACTCCCGGACGCCGCCCTCCTGACCGGGGACCCGCGCGCCCACCTGGTGGCCGGGGATTTCTTCGCCAGGTCGGCGTCGGCTGCCGGCTTCGACGTGCAGGTGCCGGGGCGCCGTTTCCACGCAATCCTCCTCGACGTCGACCACTCCCCCCGCCACGTCCTGGATCCGGCGCATGCCCGCTTCTACACCGAGGCGGGCCTGCGTAACCTGACCCGGCATCTGCTCCCCGGCGGCGTCTTCGCACTGTGGTCGGACGACCCACCCGACGAGGCCTTCTGCGCCGTGGCCCGGACCGTCTTCAGCCGGGTGCGCTCCGTGGAGGTGACCTTCCCGAACTTCTACACCGGCTCGCACTCGGCGAACACGATCTACCTCGCCCACTGAACCGGCAGCGGCACTCAGCGCAGCGGCTCCTCGGGTCGCCGGAGGCGGAGGAAAACTGCTGAGGCACGGTCGATCCGGTGGTGGGGTAGGGCCGCATCAGGACCGCGGCGGCAAGGGCGTCAACGGGTCGGTGCAGCTTGTCGGCCCACCGCGGCAACCGGCTGCTGACCACGTAGAAGGAAAGTCGCTCGCCATACGGCACCCCACCCTCCAGCCTCATCCCGGAGGGCTCGATGAACGACCTGCTCAGGGTCCCCGGCGAGTAGACGCGCTGGAACGGCTCATCGGCACGCTCTTCGATCCTGCTTCCGGCCGGCCGAACGACACCGTCACTATCGCCTCCCCACCAGGACGCAGGACACGGTGGATTCTCTGCCAACGTCGGTCGTGGTCTTCCGTCAGGTGCTCCAGACTCGATACAGCGGTGACCCCATCTACTGACGCGTCCGCGAACGGCAATTGGCGAGCATCCGCCCTGACCCAGTGAACCTGTCCTGCGCGGGTGAGGCGGTTGCGCTCGGCCCGTTCGGCGCGCGCGACCTGCTCCGGTAACCGGTCGGTGATGTCGATGCCCGCTACGCCCACGTCATGACGTGCCGCCAGCAGGTAAGGAAAGACGCTGTGCACCCCTGCGCCGACGTCGACCTATCGCTGGCCCGCTGTGGCGTTGATGACGGCGAGGGATAAGCGCGTGCTCCTAACCCAGCCAGTAGGTACAGGCCCGGGCACGCTCGGCCGGTAAGCCCCAAGTTGCGGCGCCACGCCCACCACAGCAGCCCAGGATGCGCCTGGTGGACAGCTTCATGGTCACTGTCGGGTTCTCGAGTACAGCGCCCGAGCGACGGCGCCACGGGCTCCCGGACGATGTCTCGACAACGGAGTCCGTTCGGTCGTCGCCATCGAGGGCCTCCGGACCACTGTCACCGAGCACGGCGGCATCCCGGGGTCAACAAGTTATTGAGGCGACGCGGTGGGAGATCGAGTTCGCGCAGTTTCGACGGTACCCATGTTTAGAGGCGCTCTTCGACGACGACTTTGGTAAGTAGGCGCGATGACGGACAGGCATAGACGGTTCGCATGTCAACAAGGAGGATGGCGCTATGCCACTCGCGCTGGATGTGCCATCAGCGGCCGTCGTGGTCGGGACCGACGGGTCCGCGGCGTCACGACGGGCGGTTGACTGGGCGGTCGAGGAGGCTGACCGTCGGGCAGCCCCGGTCGTGATCGTCTACGCCGCTGAGCGGCAGGGCGGAGCGGTAGGTGAGTCGCGGCCAATCCCGGAGTCTGAGCTGACCGATCTGGGCGAACGCATGGTGACCGAGGAGATCGGCCGGGTTCGCCAGCAGTACCCACACGTGACAGTGACTGGGAGCGCGATACCCGGCCAGGCCTCGGTGGTCCTCGTCGAGGCCTCCCAACGAGCTGACCTGGTCGTTGTCGGAGCCAGAGGCCTAGGACCGTTCGCCGGTGCACTGCTCGGTTCGGTCTCACAAAAGGTCGCCGCCCATGCCCATGGGACCGTGGTGGTCGTCCGGGAGGAGGCGCCGGCCAAGATGCCCGGGCCGGTTGTCGTCGGGGCCGACCCCGCCGATCCGCCGGTCGAGGCGCTGGAATACGCGTTTGAGGAGGCCAAGCGCCGCGGGGTCGGGGTGGTCGTCGTCGTAGCCACCCGGGAACTACCCTTCCCAGTTCTATCCATCGCCCCGGACGCCACTGCGATGCTGGGCCAAGCTGACAAGAGGAGTCACGAACGCCTCGTCGAGGCGGTCGACCAGCTCTCCATCGCACACGACGTGTCCGCAGAGGTTCAGCGGCTGGCTGGGCACCCCGCCGACACCCTCCTCGGCGTCGCGGGCGACGAGAGCATCATCGTCGTCGGCAGCCGCGGCCAGGGCGGCCTGACGAATTTGCTGCTCGGGTCTGTCAGCACCGGTGTGCTCAACCGAGCACTGGTCGTGGTGGTCGTGCGCGTGCCCTCAGCACACGAACGCGAAGCCTGATCTCGGGAAACCAAGACCTCGCCACCGGCGGCTGGTCCAACGCCCACACCTCGAAAGCCGCCACACCGACCATGAGTGCCACCGTGAACAACGGCGCGCTTCAGGGCTTCGCCAGCCCGGACGGATGCGATGAGGGCAAGGCCGCCATCGGCAGACTCTCACCTACCTCGCAGCGGCAGGTCGTTGAGGAGTTCGGAATCGCACGAGAGGCGGTGGCTCGTGCGGTCAGGTGGGATCGGCCGCCGCGATGCAAGGCACGTCCAAGCCATGCCGGCGAGTGGGCGAAGGATCCCAAGATCGGGTCGAAGATGAGCAACGCCCGCTCGGAGACGACCATCACCGAAAAGCCTTCCAACGATGCGGAGCCGGTCGTCGATGTTCAGGCCGGCGATGAGCGCCTCGGGACGGGAGAGCGCGCCGATGACCGCCCCGCAGATGACTTCTACGGTGTCGCGGTGACCTTCAGATAACTCACCAGTCGATTTGCCGCCGCGTTAGGGCTGGGCGGCGCCCTTGAGGACCAGGCCCTCGATGCCGGTGACGTGCAGCTCGTCGAGCCACCGGCGGGCCGCGTCGACGTCGGTGGTGGTGGGTGAGAGCTGCATGGGTGGTTCCCAGCCGCGGGCGAGTTCCTCGAGCAGGGCGCGGCGTCGCGCAGGGGGAGGTGGCGCACGTCCTGGTCGGCGACGGCGAGGATGTCGAAGGCGACGTAGGAGGCCGGCTCACGGTGGATGAGGTCGGCGAGGGCGCGACGGGAGTTGGTCATCCGGTGCTGCCGCGAGGTGAAGTTCAGCCGGCCCTCTGCCCAGACGACTATCCCGGATCGGCGGGTGCGGTCAGGGGTGCGGCCTGCCGCATCGCGGAGCGACGCTGTGCGCCCATGAGGGCACCTGCCGGCCCGTGATCATCAGGGACTCCGGGGCGGGGGTTCGTCAGTTCAGGACGGCTCGGGTGCCGGCACGGGGGCCGGCTCCTGGTGGTCGACGCCGGGAGCGTCGGCGGCCGTCTTCTTGGCCGCGGCGCGGCGGCGCGTGCGCGCCTTCTTCTCAGGTTCGGACAGGCCGAGCTTGCGCAGCTCGTCGGGCGACCAGCCGTCATTGAGTGCGGCGTTGTAGAGGCGCACGTCCTCGCGGTCGGCGTCAGCGACCTGCTCGCGCAACTCGGCCAATCTCTGCCGTGCGGTGACGAGCGTGCGGACCGACGCGATGCGTCGGTCGAGCAGTTCACGGGCCTTCTTCTCGGCGTCCTCGACGCTCAGTTCCTTCGCCATGACGTCAGCCTAAGCCGACGGACTGACGGCGGCCGAAATCCACGCCGTCCCAAGCCCTTTCGGAACGTCACCCCGGGCACGGTGCGCGGAACGCCGTCACTACCTGAGACCGAGCAAGTTATACAGTTACGTGCCGTAACTGACCGCTATCGCTGGACGGCCGGTGGCCGTTACTGGCACGCTGGGCGTGCATCCCCGCATCCGGCGGGGTCGCTGCGCTGGGCACGGGGAGGCGGTGGTCGCGGTGGCGGAGGAGTCGCCGAAGGCGCGCCGTGTGGTCCGGCGCCGGCGGGCGAACGTGCCTGGTGGTCGCCAGCACAGCCACCGCGTGATGGTGACGCCGGAGGAGGAGGCGCTGCTGCTGCAGCGTGCCGAGGAGCACCGGGTCACGGTGCCCCGGCTGCTGATCGAGTCGGCGCTGGCGCCGACGGGGGAGACGCCCACCGAGCGGCGCAACGCGGTCGTTGAGTTGTTCGCCGTGCACCGGCTGCTCGCGGGCATCGCGAACAACGTCAACCAGATGGCGCGGGCGACGAACGTGACCGGTGAGGTGCAGGCCGAGATGGTCGCCACGCTGCGCGCGGTGCGTCGCACGGCCGAGCGCATCGACACGGCGGTCGACGTACTGGGGCAGTCGTGATCCCGCACATCGTCCGGGGGGATCGGATGGCCGGCCTGATGATCTACCTGGCCGGGCCGGGTCGGCGCAACGAGCACACCGAGCCACGCCTGGTCGCCGGCGACGCGGCGCTGCTGGCGTGGCACGACGACAACGAGCTCGACCGCGACTCCGCCCTGGCGATCGCGAAGCACCTCGACCGCCCGCGCAAGGCGCTCGGGGTCGACGTGATGATGGGCGTCTACGAGCGCCGGGTCACCGGCCGTGACGACGCCGGCAAGCGGGTCTTCAAGAACGTCAAGGTCGGCGAGAAGCAGGCCCACGTGTGGCACTGCTCGCTGTCGCTGCGCCCCGAGGAAGGGCGGCTTACCGACGAGCAGTGGGCCACCATCGCAGGCGAGTTCATCAGGCGCATGGGCTTCGACGACCACGAGGGCACGAAGGCCCCGTGCCGGTGGGGCGCGGTGCACCACGGACTCTCGTCCAAGGGCAACGACCACATCCACCTGGCGGTCAACCTGGTGCGCGAGGACGGCACCAAGGCGTCCACCCACAACGACTACCACCGCGTCCAGCAGGTCGCCCGCGACCTCGAGCGCGAGTTCGACCTGCTGCCCCTGGTGCCCAACGAGTACGAGACCGCCCGCGCGCACACCCGCGCCGAGTGGGAACGCTCCCGCCGGACGGACGGGCGCGTGCCGTGGGACGAGCTGACCAGCGACCTGCAGGACGCCGAGGTGCGCAAGCAGTTCACCAGCGACCAGGCCTGGCAACGGGCCCTGGCGGGCCGGGACCGGCACGGGCCGGCGGACACCGCCGAGCGCGCCTACGACCCAGCCGAGCGCGAGGCCCAGGCTCGCGGCCGCGCCCGCGCGAAGCACGAACGAAACCGCCAACACGGCGGGGGAGCGGTGCCGTGGGACAAGCTGCCCACGGCCGAGAAGCAGGCCCGCATCAGCGCCGAGCTGCGCGCGGACGAGCCGCGCCACGCGCTCGCCCGGATCGTGCGCGGCTGCTCCACCGCGGCCGCGGACGAGGCCGAGTTCGTGCGCCGCATGCGCCGCGCCGGTCTGCTCGTGCGGCCGCGCTTCGCGGACGGGCGCACCGACGTCGTCACCGGCTACTCCGTCGCCCCGCGGCCGCAGGCCGGCGAGCGGCCGATCTGGTACGGCGGCGGGCACCTGGCCCGCGACCTGACCCTGCCCAGGCTGCGCCAGGCATGGCCCGACACCCCCGAGGCGGCGACCGCCGCGGTGGGGGAGTGGAACGCCGCGAAGCGCAACCGCCGCCCCGTCAGGCCAGGCAGGGAGACCGCCGAGGTCGACCCCCGACTGTGGGAGCAGTACGCGACCGAGGTCACCGCGCTACGCGAGCAGCTGCGCAGCGTGCCGATCCACGACCGCGACACCTGGGCCTACGTGGCAAGCCAGACCGCTGGGGCGTTCGCTGCCTGGTCGCACTGCGTCGAGACAGTGCCCGGGCCGCTCGCCGCAACGGCGGACGCCCTGGCGAAGTCGGCCCAGCTGCGCCGACAGAACGTCCACCCCAAGACCTCCGGGAAGGCGTCCATCGGGGGAGTGGCGATGCTCCTGGCCTCGGCCACCACCGCCGGCCAGGGCGCCACCGCCCAGGCCGCGATGCTGCGCCAGCTGGTGATGCTCGCCCAGGCCGTCTACGCCATGCACCGCGCCTCCGCGGAGCACCACCGGGCCGCCCAGATCCGGCAGGTCGCCGAGCAGCGCCTGCGCGAGGTCGCCGACCGCCTTCCACCGGTTCCCGAGCCCGTACCTGCCGGCCCGACACACGACGCCCCGGCAGCCGAGGCCGCACGCATCGCGGCCACCGGCCAGACCCCGGCCCGATCGACCGGCTCCCCGGTGCCCAACCGGATCGAGCCCGCACGCCGGCACCAGCTGGCAGGACCGGACAAGCACCAAGGGCCGGAGCGGTAAACCAACACAGATGGGGGAACGTCATGGCTGAAGAGTCCGACGGCATCGAGGAAGCCCTGACCGGATCGGTGCGCGTCGCCGTCACCGTCGGGGCACGCCTGGGCGAGATGCTCGCCCGAGCCCGCGAAGAACAGATGCGCCGCGCCGAAGCCGCCGAGGACCAGCACGCCCGCGAACTCACCGCCCGGCTGCAGGCTGAGCAGGCCGCCGCCCGTGCCGAGCTCGCCCCGGTCTTCCGCGCCGAGTGGTGGGACCGGGCTGGCGCTGAGGACATCCAGCACGTCTACACCACCGCCCGCGCCTGGGCGGGCCAGGATTCCGAGGCCGACCGTGCCGCCGCGCGCATCCGCGAGGAGGTCCGGCGGCGCTACGACGTTGACGTCGACAGCGCCGGAGCCGACCCCGAGCTCGTGCGCGTCGCCCTGGCCCGCGCCGAGGTACGCCGGGCCGAGGCCGAGCAGGAACGCGCCCGGGCGGCCGCGGAGAACGTCGAGGCCCAGCTGCTCGTCGCCGAGGCCGACCTAGCCGACAGGGCCGCCGAGGGAGCGCGCGCCGCCGCTCAGCACGAACCCGACCCCGCCGAGCGCGAGGAAGCCGCCCTCGAAGGGGAGCGCGAAGAGAACCGAGCCACCACCGCACGCGAGGCCGGCAAGGACAACTACGACAGCGCCGAACGACGCCAGGCCTTCGCCGCCGACCTCGAACGACGCGGCATCGATCAGGACACCCTCGCCGCCCGCATGACCGCCGATGTCAGCCAAGGCACCCACCCCTCCGAGGCGGCGAGATCGACCGGAAACAAGGCACCGAGCGCCCGGCGGTCACGCATCGGACAGGGGCGGCAGCGGGAGCAGAACCTGACCCGATAGAGCTGCAATCGTGCGTGGAGAACTCATGCGAGAGGCATCAGGTTCTGTGAAAGCTAGGGTGAGGATATGAGCCCGTTGGCGTCACAGGGCACTTCCCGCTTCAGGGCAGAGGCCGACATGCTTGCGCCGCCCCTGGTTGCCTCGGCGTCGAAGTTCGCCAAGCGTGCGCACCCGCCGGCTCGGACGCTGGCGGACGGCTGCGATCCCGTCGCCCACGTGACAGGAGTGTGAACTCCTGGGGTCAGGGACAAGTTGCGGCGTGCAGCTCAACGGTCCGGGCGCGGGGAGTCGCTGGCTTCTGGCCGGGCTGGCGTGTCGACTCCCACTGAAGTTTGACCATCGCCCCTCCCACTGGTGGCACGAGTCGGAAACTCAGCGCCCCCCCGACCGAAGGAACGGGGTGACACGCGTCTAGCGGAACGGCGCCGCCGCTGCTTGCCTTGATCCGCCCACCTGGCAAGACGCGGCATTGCTATTACGTGCGTAGGAACTTGAGAACCGACATTCCGGCATTGCGGGCGGCAGCAACGCCGAGGTCGCTCTCCTTCACAACCAGACAACGCGACGGTGACACCTCCAGCACGGCAGCGGCACGGAGGAGCATGTCCGGCGCCGACTTCGGGCACTCGACGTCATCCGCGCTGACGAATGGCCACATCGGTGAGTGCGGGGGCGGCGATCTGGAGTGTGGTGGCGATGCGGTGCCTCCGACTATTGCTCGCGATAGCAACGGGCGTGCCGGCGTGCAGGAGTCCGGCCGCGAAGGTACATATCTCGGCTCTGTTCAGCTCGGCCTCCTGGCATGGTCACGCCGGGAGGGTGGCCGGGCGGCGGCCCCGCCGCTCACGCAGGGCCGCGTTGGCGCGTTCGGTCAGGTTGTACAGGACCGGGACGAGCACCAGCGTCAGGAGGGTGGAGGTGGTCAGTCCGCCGATGACCACCAGTGCCAGCGGCTGGGAGATGAACACGCTGCCGCCTGTCAGTCCCAGTGCCATCGGGGTCAGGGCGCCGATGGTCGCCGCCGCGGTCATCAGGATCGGCCGCAGCCGGTACCGGGAGCCCTCGATCACCGCGTCGAGGACGCTCAGGCCCTGCTCGCGATTCTGGTTGACCAGGTCGATGAGCACGATCGCGTTGGTGACCACGATGCCGACGAGCATGAGCAGCCCGATCATCGACGGCACACCCAGGGGTGTGCCGGTGAGCAGCAGCAATGCCACTGCACCGGTGGCGGCGAACGGCACCGACACCAGGAGTATGAGCGGCTGAAGCAGGGAGCGGAACGTGGCGACCATCACCAGGTAGACGATGGCGATGGATGCCAGCAGCGCCAGATACAGGTCGTCGAACGCGGATTGCTGCTCCGCGCTGACGCCCGCGATCTCGGCTTCTGCGCCCTCGGGCAGGTCGAGGGCGTCGAGCTGTTCCTGCAGCCGGGTGGTGATTCCTCCAAGGTTCTGATCGGTCGCGGTGGCGGTCACCGTGGCGGTGCGCACCCCGTCCTGGCGGGTCAGGCTGGTGGGCTGCTGTACCTCGCTCACCTCAGCGACCTGACCCAGGGGGACGATCCCGGTGGCGGTGGGGATCGGGGTGGCGCGCAGGGCCTGTACGTCGGCGGGCGCCTGGCCCAGGAGCACCACGACGTCGGTCGTGCGTCCGGCGATGTCCGCCTGACCGATCGGCGCACCGCGCAGCAGCCCGGCCATGGCCTGCCCGATCTCGCTCTCGCTCGTGCCGGCCTGGACGGCCGCCTCGCGGTCGACCTGGATCTGGATGGCGGGTGCGTCCGAGGCCAGGTTGTTCACGACGTCGGTCGTACCCTGGACGTCCGCCATGGCAACGGCGACAAGGTCTGCGGCCTCGCGAAGGGTCTGGTCGTCGACGGCGCGGACCACGACCTCTACCGGCGGCAGCCCGAACCCGGCCTGGCCGGTGGTCACGGTCAGCTCCCCGGCATCGTCCAGGTCCGTGATCGCGGCACGAAGATCCTGCTCGACGCGGGCCTGGTCGGCGTCCAGGTCGGTGGTGATCGCGAAGGTGGCCGTGTTGGACCCGCCGCCACCTCCCAGGAAGGCGGTCTCCAGTCCGTCTCCACCCGAGCCGACGGTCACCTGGTACGTCTCGACCCCGTCCAGGTCGGCGATGACGTCCTCGACCTTCCGTGCCGCGGCGTCGGTGACTTCCAGACTGGTCCCGGCCGGCAGCTGCTGGTCGACGCTGAGGGTGTTCTGCCCGGCGTCGCCGATGAAGTTGGTCTCCAGCCGCGGGGCGGCTGCGACGGTCCCGCCAAGCACGGCGGCCGCGATGACCAAGGTGATCACCGGGTGGGCAAGCGCCCCCCGAAGCACTGGCAGGTAGCTGCGCTGGAGAAGTCCGCGGCGTTCCCGCTGCTCGACACGGTCTCGGTCCACAGCCGTGTGCGCGTGGTCGGCCGGGGCGCGCAGGAACCAGTACGCCAGCACCGGGATGATCGTCAAGGAGACGAGCAGCGAGGCCAGCAGCGCCACAGCCACGGTGAAGGCGAAGGGCCGGAACAGCTCACCGACCTGACCTCCGACGATCCCGATCGGCACGAACACCGCCGCGGTGGTGATGGTGGACGACGTCACGGCACCGGCGACCTCACGCACCGCGGCCAAGATCGCCTGCCCCTTGGGCTCCCCGTAACCGAGGTGGCGCTTGATGTTCTCGATCACCACGATGGAGTCGTCCACGACCCGCCCGACCGCGACCGTCAGCGCCCCCAAGGTCAGGATGTTCAGCGAGTATCCACCGACCAACAGCCCGGTCATCGCGATAAGCAACGACAGCGGGATCGATATCGCCGTGACCAGCGTGGACCGCAGCGACAGCAGGAAGAGCATGATCACGATCACTGCGAAGATCAGGCCGAGGAGGCCCTCGGTGCTCAAGTCCTCGATGGACTTCTCGATGAACGGGGCCTGGTCAAAAACCACGTCAACCGCAGCACCCTCACCCAGCGCCGCCTCCATCCCCGGGATCAGGTCCCGCACGTCGTGGGAGACGCTGACGGTGTTGCCATCGGGAGTCTTGGTGATTGCCAGGGCGATGCTCGCCTGACCGTTCGTCCGCGCATACGAGGTGGCGGAGACCGCGGCCTCCTCTACCGTAGCCACATCACCCAACAGGACCGGTGTACCGGAGGGGTTGGCGGCGGGCAGCGCGATCGCGGCGATGTCCTGCACCGAGGACAGCCGCTCGCCCACCACGACGTTCAGGCTGCGCTGTCCGTCGGTGACCGTCCCGGCCGGGATGACCACACCATTGGCCTGCAGTGAGGAGCTCACGGCGTCGAAACCGATCCCCGCGGCCGCCATGGCAGCCGGATCCGGGACAACCTCCACCCGCATCTCCCGCCCCCCCGACAGGGTGACCTCACGCAATCCCTCCACCCCGCGCAACTGCGGAAGGATCTCTTCCTCCACCCGGGTCACGAGTTCCTGCCCGTCCAGCTCCGGGGCAGCCACCGCCAGCTGCACCACCGGAAGCTGGTCGATGCTGCCGGTGATCACCGACGGTGTGACGTCCGCGGGAAGACCGGTGCCCGCCCGGGACACGGCCTGCTCCAGGTCCTGCTGGGCAGCCTCCATGTCCGTGCCGTAGGCCAGTTCCACCGACACGACCGACAGGCTGTTGCTGCTGGTCGACTCGGTCCCCTCCAGACCCTCCACACCGCTGACGGCGGCCTCGACCACCTCGGTCACCTGCCGCTCGACCACGTCCGGCGCGGCACCCGGAAGAGGGGTCACGACCACCGCGAGCGGGATCTCCAAGGACGGAATGAGCTCCTGCTTCAGCGACGTGGTGGAGAAGACCCCCGCCACGATGAGGATCAGCGTGGCCAACGCCACCACAGCGCGGTTGGAGAGGCTCAGGCGGGCAAGACGAGTCATAGGGATCTCCCGTATAGTCGGTGCGAGGTGAATAGTACGGCTTAGCCGAAGAAATGGGGCACGCGGTGGATCGGGACGGAGTGATGGCGGCCATCGCCGAGGACGAGGCGGCGCTGCTTCGCCTCTTCTCGAGGGCGCAGTTCACCGCTCTGTTGCAGACCACCTTGACGATGCAGCAACTCAAGGTCCTGTTGCTGCTGCACGTGGACGGGTCGCTGATGAGTCACGAGCTGGCCGACGCGCTGAAAATCAGCCCGGCGTCGGTCACCGGTCTGGTGGATCGACTCGCTGACCGGGGGCTCGTCGAGCGAGTAGCGGATCCGGCGGACCGGCGTGCCCGACACATACATCCCACGGCTCGAGGCTCACACCTGGTGGAGCAGCTGATGGCCGAAGGTGCCGGACATCGCGTTGCGCTCCTGTCCCGCCTGGACGACGAGAGCGTGCAGACCATCGCGACGGCGTTCGCGGCGCTGCGTCGAGCCGCAGAGCAGGTCTACGGTCGCGATGTGGCCCTCGCTGCTCCGCGTACCGGGGAGGGACCGCCCGTCCGACCGCACGTCGCCGGCGCCGACTAACGTAGGAATGACCACCCGATCTTGCCCCGCTGTGCTGCTGGGCTTAAGCACCACAGGCCCAAGCGGGGCCACTTCGGGCTGTCACCGACGCCCCGTCCTCCTGCCACTGCGATGTGAGCACGGACCCGAAGATCGCTGCCTACGTGATCGAGCACGGCGCCGGTCCTCCAGCCAGCCCATCAATTGTGCGGCTGCAAGCCGAGGCCACGCGTCACAGTGGCGTCGCCGGCTTCTCGGCTTTCAATATGCGCAACGCCTCGTCCGCATGAGTCTCCATCCGCAGCTCGCTACGGATGACCCCTCGTACCCGCCGGTCGGAGCCGATCACGAACGTGCTTCGTCGCGGGGGGAGCCCGGGAAGGTTCCTCTGGATGCCGTAGTCGGAGGCGACAGTCCCATCCGGGTCGGACAGCAACGGGTACCCGAGGTGGTGTTCGGCGTCGAACTGACGTTGCCGAGCAACGGTGTCGCGGCTGATCCCGACCCTGCTCGCACCGACGGCGTTGAATTCCGCGGCCAGGTCACGGAAATGGCAGCTCTCCGCGGTGCAGCCTCGGCTCATCGCCAACGGATAGAAGAACAGCACCACCGGCCCGGCCACCAGCAGCCGGCTCAACCGAACAGCAGTCTGATGCTGGTCGGGAAGTTCGAAGTCCGGGGCAAGGTCACCGACGCCTAGTAGGCTGCTCATCTACGACTCCACCCGGACGAGAGGGACCGGTGCGGATCGCGCGGCAAGGTGTGCCCAATCGAGAGGACCACGTCCACGGTGTCCGCACCAATCCTTCCACCTGGAGATGGGGCCCCGGCATGCCCACGCCTGCACCTCAGGCCACCATTCTAGGTCAGGTCCTCACGAATAGTAAGCATCCTTCGTAAGTGCGCGTACAACGGCGCGCGGCTGGCCCACGGCATCCTTCGCCCGGGGCGTGGTGGGTGTAGCAGGTCAGGAGTGCGACGCCGGTAGGAAACTGTGAGGCTCCTGCAGCGCCCGGTGCGGGAGTCGATCACCTGGGGGCGAGGGCTTATTGGCCATCTCGGAGACACGGAGACATAGACCGTCGTCGAGGTGAGCGGCCCCAACGGTCTGACCGCGTGGTGCATTCGGGTCTTTGGTGCGCTTGGCGATCTGCGCCGTGCTCAGGTCCACCAGCGACAGCTGCTGGAACGCGGCGACCCAGTCCCGGTCGGCCGAGCACTACCAAACGCGATCGTCACGTCTAGCTAGCTGAACGGGATCGTAGAAATCCACCGCCGCGTCGTCCGCGGCTTCCGCAACCCCACCAACTACCGACTCAGGGTGCTCCTCGTTTGAGGCGGCCTCACCCCACCGATTGCCGATGGGCCGTCAAACCGCTGACGTGGTGTGTGACATGAGCCCTCTGATTTGTGACTCGCAGCTGTGCATGGCCCAAGGGGCCTATCGCATCTCCGATGCTCCGGTACCGTACAGCGAGTCAGGAGGATCGTCCGAGTTCGCAGAACTCGATACGACGTCCCTGCCCGCATCGCGATCGCTGGGGGGCCATATTGCCCGAGACGACCATCCCGGCCGGCGCCAGTGCGCCCTCTCTGCGTGCTTACCTGGCCGCCCCTCCGATCGGGGAAGGGCCCTGGCCGGGTGTCGTGGTAGTGCACGAGGCCTTCGGGCTGACCGACGACACCAGGCAGCAGGCGGACCGGCTCGCAGCTGGAGGCTACCTGGCCGTGGCGCCCGACCTGTTCACCGCCGGTGGTCCGATGCGGTGCCTGAGATCGACGTTTCGGACGCTCGCCCGCGGGGAGGGCCCTGCATTCGACGATTTGGCGGCCACTCGGGCGTGGCTGGACGAACGCGCCGACTGCACCGGGCGGGTCGGCGTGCTCGGCTTCTGCATGGGCGGGGGCTTCGCTCTCCTCGCCGCCACCCGCGGCTTCGACGCTGCCGCTCCCAACTATGGCCAACTCCCCGAGGGCGCCGACAGCGCCCTCCTGGGCGCCTGTCCGGTGGTTGCCAGCTACGGAGCTCGAGACCGCACGCTGCCCGGGGCGGCCGAGCGACTGGACCGCACGCTCTCAGGTCTCGGAGTTGAGCGCGACGTGAAGGAGTATCCCGACGCGGGTCACTCCTTCATGAACCGGCACAACAGCGGTCCTCTCGCCGTGGTTGAACGGATCGGCGGCTTCAGCTACCACCACCCGTCATCGGAGGACGCCTGGGACCGCATTTTCAGGTTTTTCGAGCGACACCTCCGAAACGGTGGAATAGCGAAGTCCTGACGACGTCAGCAGCCGCCGGCGCCCTCGGTAACGCTTCGGCTGAGTGCCGAGCCACTCGACCTGAACGGATGCCCGTCGACGTCCTCTCCGATGGTTAATCAAGGCGATTACCAATCCGGGTGAGGCGCCTGCTCTGGAGAAGGTCCAAGCAGGAGTCGCCCTGGCCGCGTTCACGCCGTGACCTACCTCGCCGTTCCTGCGGCCTCGTACCCTCCGAGCCTGGACCGTTGCCGCCGCGAGGGCCTAAAGCGGCTCTTCGAACATCTGGTGGGGAGTGAGACTCGCGGTGTGATCACGGCTGGGTAGGGGTCGAGGTCCCCGATGATCAGTAGCGACCAAGCAACCTTGATGACGCTCAGGTGAATCTCCCCAGACCTGCTCACTGAAATTCCCCACCCGTGTGGCTCCGCCGACGACGGCGGGGCCCCCTCGACGATGGCGGTCTCTGACCACCAGCCATCACCTCGAGGGAGCCCCACGTCATGCTGACACGGGAGGACGACATCGACGCTCACGCGTTGCACCGCCAGGGCTGGACGATCTCCGCGATCGCCCGGCACCTGGGCCATGACCGCAAGACCATCCGCGCCTACCTTGCCGGTGACCGCGAGCCGGGCGTTCGCAAGCGCACCATTGCCGACCCGTTCGAGCCGTTCGCCGAGTACTGCCGCCGACGCCTGGGCGAGGACCCGCACCTGTGGGCCACGACGCTGTTCGACGAGGTCGTCGAGCTCGGCTACGCCGGGTCCTACCCGACCTTCACCCGCCAGCTACGCACGAGGGCGCTGCGCCCGAAGTGCGAGGCGTGCCGGCCCACGAAGGGTCGCCCGGTGGCGGTGATCGAGCACCCGGCCGGGGAGGAGACCCAGTGGGACTGGGTCGAGCTGCCCGATCCGCCGAAGGCGTGGGGATGGGGGCAAGAACGCCCACCTCCTCGTCGGCGTGCTGGCCCACTCCGGGCGCTGGCGAGGGGTGCTGCTCGAGTCCGAGGAGCAGGCCCACCTGATCGCCGGCCTCGACCAGATCACCAGGGCCCTGGGCGGCGCCACCAGGACGTGGCGCTTCGACCGGATGGCCACCGTGTGCCACCCGCCCTCGGGCAAGGTCACCGCCACGTTCGCGGCCGTGGCCAAGCACTACGGCGTCTCGGTGGCGATCTGCCCGCCCCGGCGCGGGAACCGCAAGGGCGTGGTCGAGAAGGCCGTCCATGTCGCCGCCCAACGGTTCTGGCGCACCCTGCCCGACGACGTGAGCGTCGAGGAGGCCCAGGCGCGGCTGGACAGGTGGTGCGCCACCCGCGGGGACACCCGGCTGCGGGCCACGAAGGACGGGAAGTCCTCGGTGGCCACCGTCGCCGCCGCCGAGCCGCTCGCCCTGGTCCCCGCGGCGCCGTTCCCCGCGACGGTGACCGTGCCGCGGAAGGTCTCCGCGCAGGCGCTGGTGGCCTACCGCGGAAACTTCTACTCCGTCCCGCCCGAGCTCGCCCGCACCACCGTGGCCGTGTCCGTCCGGCTCGGCACCGGCCACCTCGACATCCACGCCGGGCCCGACGCGGCGGCCCCGGTCATCGCCCGGCACCGCCTCGCCGCTCCCGGCACCGGGGTGATGGTCCGCGACCACGGCCACATCACCGCGCTGAACACCGAGGCGATGAAGGCCGCCACGAGCCAGGTCCCGCACCGCTCCAAGGTCCGCATCCCGCCCGGCCCCGAGGCCCTGGCCGCCGCCGCCGAGCTCCGCACCAGCCAGCCCACCACCGCCGCCGCCGCCGAGGGCGGCGCGGTGGTCATCGACCTGTCCCGCTACGCCCAAGCCGCCCAAGGAAGGAACACCCTGAGATGACCACCACGACCACCGCCGAGCCGATGGGCCCCTCCCAGGCCTCGCTCTACCAGCAGCTGCGCGGCCACCTCGCTGCCCTGAAGCTCACCGCCGCGGCCGAGCACCTGCCCGCCGTCCTGGACCAGGCCACCGCCGAGGGCCTGTCCGTCACCGCCGCCCTCGAGCGTCTCCTCGCCCTGGAGGTCACCGACACCGAGGCCCGCCGTCTCGCCGGCCGGCTCCGGTTCGCGTCCCTGCCCTCCCCGGCCACCATCGAGGGCTTCGACCTCGACGCCGCTCCCGGCGTCGACCCGGCGCTGATCAACGAGCTCGCCACCTGCCGGTACCTCGAGACCGCTACCAACGTCCTGCTGATCGGCCCGCCCGGGGTCGGCAAGACTCATCTGGCCGTCGGGCTGGCCCGCAAGGCCGCCGAGGCCGGCTACCGCACCTACTTCACCACCGCCGCGGACCTGGCCGCCCGCTGCCACAAGGCCGCCATCGAGGGCCGCTGGGCCTACACCATGCGCTTCTTCGCCGGCCCCACCCTTCTCGTCATCGATGAGCTGGGCTACCTCCCACTGCCCGCCGAGGCCGCCTCCGCGCTGTTCCAGGTCATCTCGCAGCGGTACCTCAAGACCTCCATCATCCTCACGACCAACCGAGGGGTGGCCTCCTGGGGTGAGGTCCTCGGCGACACCACCGTCGCCGCCGCCATGCTCGACCGGCTCCTGCACCGCTCCGTCGTGCTCAACCTCGACGGCGACTCCTACCGGCTCCGCGCCCACCACGCAGCCACCGACACGCTCCGCCGAGCCACCACCGGCACCGCACGACCGCTACAGTGACAACCGCCTCCGGGTGAGGAATTCCGACGAGCACCCCTGGGGAAGATTAGCGAGCGCCATCAACCTTTTCTACGTTGCTACGTGCCGGGAGCTGAGGAATGCCGCGGCCCCGCGGAAGACCGCCGAGACGCGCACTACCCGCGTTGCTGACCCACCGCACCCCCCCGACCGCTGTCGCGGTGATCATCCGCGACGGGTGGCGTGGGGCTACCGCCGGATACGCCTCCGTGCCGGGCGAAATGTTCGACACCGACCGTGACGAACACCGCCGTCGACGTGGCCACGGTGCATCCGTCGAGGTCGCTCAGGGTGGCAGCAACAAAGAACTTCCGGTCCTCACGGCTCGTCACCCCCGCCTCCATCCGGTAGGTGACCCCCACGAGGACAGGTGACAGGTAGTCCACTGTGAGCTGGCGGGTGACTGCCGGCGTCCCCACCAGGTAAAGCAGGAACCCCGACAAGTCATCGAGGACGGTGGCGACCGCGCCGCCGTGGACGACTCCTGGAGCTCCCACGTGGCGGTTGTCAAAGACGTGGTCGGCCGCCACCCCGTCCCCACGGCGGTTGACTTGGAGGTGATGGCCGTGGGCGTTGTCGGGGCCGCAGCCAAGGCACTGTTCGTGGTGCGGTGGCAGGATCGCGCCATCTGGGTGGGGCCCGGCCCTCTCGGCCCAGTGCGCGAGCATCGTTTCCACGTCAGGCATCAAAGCGATCACCTTTCGCCTTACTGCTGCCGCGACGAGGGGTTCGCCGCAGGGGGGTAGTGGGTGCGTGTTCACGGTGCCGGACGGTCGGTCTCGTTGACGACCCGAAGTCAGTCGCGCGGAGGTCAGGAAGTCCCGGTGGAGGTCAGGACGTCCCGGTGCGGGGCTCGCCTTACATCCCATTGTCAGGCGGTGGGGGCGTTGGTCAACTTCTTCATCACGTCAACGAAGATCTGCCCGATCTCGGGGTCTGGGCGGCCGGCGCCGCCGGCTGCGACCCAGCCGCCGTCGACGACCAGGTTCGCACCGGTGACGTAGTCGGCCTCGTCCGAGCAGAGGTACACCGCTGCCATGGCGATGTCCTCAGGCCGCCCGATGCGGGGGTTGAGCAGTGCGCGTTCGACCGGTGCGCGCCCGCCGGCCTCCAGCAGTGGTCGTGTCGCGGGGGTGTCGATGAACCCTGGGGAGACGGCGTTGACGCGGATGTTCCACGGTGACAGCTCAACGGCGAGATTGGTGGTCAGGCGCAGGACAGCGGCTTTGGCCACGTTGTGCACGAGTTTGCCTGCGACGTTCCCGGGCATGGCCGAGCCGACCGTCGCGGCGACCGAGCCGGTGTTGAGGATGGTGCCGCGGCCCTTGCGCTTGAAGACCGGCAGGGCCTTCTGGATCGCCAGGAACATCTCGTTGGTCATGTCGAAGTCCCAGTCCACGCGGGTCAAGGACTCGATGGTGCCTCCGCGCACACCCGAGGCGTTGTAAAGGATGTCGAAGTCGCCGTACTCCTTGACAGCGAAGTCGATCCAGCGCTGCACCCCGGCTTCGTCACCCAGGTTCAGCGGCTGCATCGAGACCATCTCACCGCCGTGCGCCCGGACGAGTTCGACGGTCTGTTCGGCTAGGTCCGCCTTGAGATCGCAGCCCACAATCTTGGCGCCTTCCATAGCGAAGGCGAGCGCGGCCGCCCGTCCCTGCCCGTCTGCCGTGCCGGTGATCAGGGCTACCTTGCCCTCGAGTCGTCCCGCCATGAGGTACTCCTTGTTTGAGTAGTTTCCGGACCAGCGCGACCGAGAGTCAGGCCGTGCCGTCAGTGCCCGGTGTGATCCCCGGCTCTGATCTGAGCGGAGGTTGTGCACCTGTTGCGTAGGCGTACGACGCCCTTACGAGACCGGCGGCGATGTCCGCCTCTTGCGCGTCGCGTGGGGCGTAGACCATGACCGCACCCGGTGCGATGATCCCGAGGCGGGCGACGGGGTGCTGCTCGGCCCAGCCCGCTTCGATCGCAGCCTCGGCGGCCGTCGGCGGTAGTACCAGGTGCAGGGAGTGGTCGGGGGCTGGGTGGAGGTGGGCGAACTCGGTGTCGATCATGAACGAATCGGGTGGACCTTGGGCTGGCCCCCGGGGCAGCGTGAGCGCTCGTGCACCCGGGACGGAGATCATCGAGCTCGCCCAGACCACACCTGGCAGGTCGATGAGCTGCCCGATGAGGTACTGCCGCGGTTGGTCGTCGCTGGGCTGCTGGTCGAGCTGGGTGTGCGGGTTGGTTCGGGTCGTGGAGGGTCGTGGGCCAGGGCGATGAGGCATGGCCACGGGGTCGGCGCTGTTCATGAGAGGGTGAACAGCGGGCTGACCAGGACGAGGCCGAGATCGTCACCGAGGTAGGCGAAGACGGCGAACATCACCAGGGCCGCACCGGCCAGGGCCAGGTCCTTGAGGAACTGGGTCTGTTCCATGGTCTTGGCTCCGGGATCGGTCTCGGCCCAGAAGCCGTGCATGATGAAGGCTGTGGGCAGCAGGAAGGCCACCAGCAGCAGGGCACCAACGTCGGGCCAGATCCCCAGGGCCACCATCAGTGCGCCGACCAGGATCTGCAGCCCAGTCAGTGGGACCATCAGGTTGGCGGCAGGCACCCCTTTGCTGGCGGCGTAACCAGCCATCATCTGCCTCTGTGCGAGGTGGCCGTAGCCTGACCCGAGAAAGAGCAGGCCGAAAAGCACCCTACCTAGGAGCACCAGGACATCCACGTTATCCTCCCAAGGTCGCCGCTTACCAAGAGTAAGTACCTTGAGGTATAGCAGTATCCTGAGCTCAGGTCAATCATCTTTGAGTGGACGTGGGGGGTGCGAGGTGGCGGACGAAGCGAGCGGCACCGTGGGTGGTGACCGCGGACGATACTGCCCGTCGTTCCACCAGACCGTCGAGCTGCTCGGTCGGCGGTGGAACGGTGTCATCCTTCATGCGCTAATGGCTCACGCGGAGCGCTTCAGTGAGATCCGCGCTGCGATACCCGGGCTGTCCGACCGCCTGCTGGCCGAAAGGCTGCGAGAGTTGGAACGCGAAGGACTTCTCTCGCGCACCTGTCCGGTCACCACAGGCGCCCCGCGATACGTGCTGACGGCCAAGGGGCGGGCTCTGCAGCCGGTCCTCGACTCAATATCGTCCTGGGCTGCAGACTGGATCCAGGTAGCTGACTAAGCCCCGATCGCGCGCGGGTGAGATGGCCTGAATTCGGTGCGAGGCGCCGACGGTGGCGTACTCGACGTCGGCGAGAGGTCTTGAACGGCCCGGGGTGGAAGACCGTGGTGCGGATGCACTCGGCCTTGTGCAGGTTGATGGTCTCCATCAGCGCATTGTCGTAGGCATCGCCGACCGACCCGATCGAGGGCTGGATGCCCTCGAGCTCGAGGTGATCGGTGAACCGGATCGAGGTGTACTGCTTTGGTTCAGGGGTCGATGTGCTGGATAAGCTCGCGTGCCTGGAGGGGGTGGCCCTCGTGCTCACGCGGCCAGAGCGCCATCCGCAGCGGGGTCATCACCAGATCGACGTGCTTGGTCGACGCCGCGTGCCTAGCGACGATCCGCTGGGCGAAGACATCGAGAATGAACGCGACGTAGACGAACCCGGCAGGTGCGCAAGTCGGTAACCGAGACCCGGGGCCGGGGCGGTGAAGTCGCGGTCCAGCAGGTCGCCGGCCCGCTTGCCGTCCTTGCCCGGCACGGTCGTCCCCGCTGCCTTGCCCCGGCGCACGCCCTGCACATCCCGAGCGCCCGCATAGCGCGGTCCACGGCCCCCGCCGAGGCGTCCGGGAGCGAGGTGCGGCGGATGAGCGCGGTCATCTTCCGACGCCGTAGAGCCCCTTCAGGGGTCAACACCCGCCGGCCATGAGCGTTGACCGTCCAGTTCCACGTCCCGGACCGCGTCGAGGACCATCGCGTCGGTGACCGTGCGGGCTGTCAGCGGCGGTCGAAATGTAGGCCAGTTCCGGCGGTCGAAAAGTGGGCCACGTCGTGTGTGGTTAGTGTGCCTGGTTCTCCGCGGCGGCGGAGGGCAGTGTGTCGATCTGGGTGTGCCGGAGTCGGTAGCTGGTGCCCTTGAGGGTGATGACCTCGGCGTGGTGGACGATGCGGTCGATCATCGCGGCGGCGACGGCCTGGTCGCCGAAGACCTCGCCCCAGCGGGAGAAGGGCAGGTTGGAGGTCAGGATGATCGAGGCGTGCTCGTACCGTGAGGCGACGAGCTGGAAGAACAGGTTGGCGGCCTCGGCCTCGAAGGGCAGGTAGCCGACCTCGTCGATGACCAGGAGGCCGTAGCGGCGCAGCCGGCGTAGCTCGGCGGGCAGCTTGCCGAGGGCATGGGCGGCGGACAGCCGGGTGACCCAGCCGGTGGCGGTGTCGAACAGGACCCGGGTGCCGTGCTCGGCGGCAGTGATGCCCAGGGCGGTGGCGAGGTGGGTCTTGCCGGTGCCGGGCGGGCCGAGCAGGACGATGTTGCCGGCCTCGGCGAGGTAGGCGCCGGCGGCGAGGCGGTGGATCTGGCCGCGGTCGGCGGCGGGCTGGTGGTCGAAGTTGAAGTCGGTGAGGGTCTTTCTCGCGGGAAACCCCGCCGCCCTGGTGCGGATGCTGGCGCCGGAGGCCTCCCGGGCGGCGACCTCGCGGGCCAGCACAGCGGCGAGGTAGTCCTCGTGGGACCAGCCCTCCGCCCGGGCCTGCTCGGCCAGCTTCGCGGCGGCCTCCCGGATCCGTGGGGCCTTCAGCGCCCTCGTGTAGTACTCCAGCTCCTTGACGGTCTGGCTCGCGGGGGCGGACATCAGGCGACCTGCCCGTCCAGCCCGGTGACGCCGAACGCGGCGTCGTACTCCGCCAGGTCTCGCACGAGCTCCTGCTCCGGCTCCGCCAGCGGCTGGGGCGTGAGGAACCGGCGGCGCAGCACCTTGGCGGTGCTGACATGGGCCGGGTCGGTGATCGTCAGACCGTTGGCCCAGGAGCGGGCGTGGTCGGCGACGACCTGCCCCTCGCAGGTGATCACGACCCGCTCGAGATCCATCACGATCTCGACGAGCCGGCCGATCACAGCCGGGTCGGCCGAGTAGTCGTTGCCGCCGGCCCGAACGTAGTAGTCCCGGCCCAACCGGGTCAGCCATCGCGCCCCGACACTCGGTGCGACCGGCGGCAGCGGGAGCATCGCCGTCCGGTCCGCCGCGACCAGGTCGACCGGCCGGGCCCCGAGCGCCCGGACGGTCCGGGTGTTGGCCCGCGCCAGCCACGCCTCGAGCTGGGCGTTGAAGTCTGCCGGGGAGGCGAAGGTCCGGCCCGGCACGAAGGACGTCTCGAGGTACTGGTTGGCCCGCTCGACGATGTCCTTGGTCTCCGGGTCGTAGGGGCGAGCCTGGACCAGCCGGGTCGCCAGCGTCCCGCAGAACCCCGCCACCCCCTGTGCCAGGCGCCCGCCCCGGCCGATGCCGGCCTCGTTGTCCCACAACAGCGCCCGCGGGACCGCGCCCAGCTGACCGCTGAGCAGCTGCCACATCCCGGCGAGCAGATCCCCGGTCCTGCGCGAGGGCAGCATCACCGCCGCCAGGAACCTCGAGTGCGACGCGACCATCACCAGCACCGGCAACGACGCCCGCTGCCCGTCACCGACCGGGACCTTCACCGGCGGGAACCACAGGTCGCACTGGACCTGCTCCCCGGGCGCATGGGCGAGCCGGTCGGCCGGGTCCACCGGCAGATACCGCGGCCGCAGCCGCGCGACGTTCTCCCGGAACCACGTCACCGACCCGGTCCAGCCCACCCGCTCCGCGAGCACCGTCGCGGGCGTCCGCGGATGCTGCGCCAGCAACGACCGCACCGCCGGCTCCACCGCCGTCCACGCCGACCCCACCACCGGCGGCCTCGGCTTGTAGCGCGGCGGACGGTCGGACCTGACCGCCCGCGCCACCGTCTCCCGCGCGAGCCCGAGCTCCTCGGCGATCCGTCGCTGCGAGAGCCCCTCAGCCTGATGCAGATGCCGGATCCGCGCCCAGTCCTCCACAGTCATCACCTGTCCGATACTCGTCAGGTGGCCTAGATTTCGACCGTCGTTTCTGGCCTACTTTTCGACCGTCGCCGACAGCGGGCCGCCAAGATCCGCCGCGGAGACTTCCAGGACCGGTAGGTGCGCGCGGCAATCTGGCAGCCCTGCAGGACCCGGCAGATCGACTCGACCGCGTGCCCCTCGGCGCGCATGGTGTCGATGAACCCCATGATCAGCGGTTGCGGGGGTCGAGCTCCCCGATGCTCCTATGTCGAGCAGCTAGTCGCAGCGGCTCTGCGTGATGGCCTGGTGCCAGGGCTTGCTGGTCCGTCCGAAGTGCGGTGAAGACGACGTCGGACAAGCGGCGGCGCAGCAGGCGGAGGGCGGCAACGCGGTCCTTACCGCCGCGTTGGAGCTGCTTGTGGCAGCCTCCCCTAGGTCGGAGTACCTGCCGGCCTCGTCTATCTACCCTTGCCTTCCTGGCCGTATCGCAACTGCCTGAAGCAGATTCTTCTCCTGGGGATGGCGCGTGCCCTTTCTGGCGAGTGCCGTCCTCGTGGGTGTAGGGATGTACGTCCGTCTAAGCCTCGGCGAGACCCCAGCCTTCAAGACCGTCCAGGAGCGGAAGAAGACGAGCCGTTTCCCGATCGTTGAGGTGTTCACCCGGTACCCGCGGCAGACCCTTCTGGCGACGCTCATTGTGGTCCCGTCTGGTGCGTTCTTCTACAACACCGTCACATACTCGATCTCCTTCGCAACCACGAACGAACGAATTACTGACGAGGGACGAGGCGCTCCTCGCCGTCCTCCTTTGTGCCCGCACGATGTGCGTCTGTCTCCCGATATCTGGCGCGTTCGGGCAAAGAATCGGCCGACGCCGCGTCGTCTCGCCGCCGAGCTCACCGCGTGGATGCAGATGCTCGCCCTGCACTCTCACCCCGCCCGCCGGTGGGAGCCGAAGAGCCTGCGGCTGCGCCTGTACTCGATCCCGGCCACCATGGTCCGCACCGCACGCCGGGCGCTGCTCCACCTCGCCGACAAAGCGCCCTGGGCGCACCTCGCGCTCCAGGGCATCACCAGGCTCCGTGAGCTCGCCGTCCCCGGCTGACGAACCCACTGGCCCCGTCCCGACGACTTACTGCAAGACCCCGGCAGTGGAACCGGCGCCAACCCGAGGCGACACCCGGACGTCGTGTCGCACCCAGATGCCACAATCACCCGCAGGCAACGGCGCCAGCCACGCCATCACGCCCCACGGCCCCGCCATGAAAGGTCGAGGCACTAGTGTCCCGCGCCGTTAGTTCGTTGTAATAGTCGTCCGAGGGGATTCGAGGATCTGGTCAGCGGTTTTGGTCCAGATGAATGGTTTCGGGTCCTCGTTCCAGGCTTTCACCCAGGCGCGGGAGTCCTTCTCCAGCGCCTGGACGGAGCGGTGGTCGGAGCGTTGCAGGAGCTCGCGGGTGACTTCGGCGAAGAGTCGTTCGACCTGGTTGATCCACGAGGAGTACGTGGGCGTGAAGTGCATGTGGAACCGGGGGTGTCTTTCCAGCCAGGTCTTGATGGTCGGGTGCTTGTGGGTGCCGTAGTTGTCGCAGACCACGTGGATGTCCAGGTGTGCGGGCACGTTCTGATCGATCTTGACCAGGAACTTCTTGAACTCCGTGGCCCGATGCCGGCGATGGGTGGAGGCGATCACGGTGCCGTCCGCCACGTTCATCGCCGCGAACAGGCTCGTGGTGCCGTGCCGGAAGTAGTCGTGCGTGCGCTTCTCTGGCGTTCCCGGCATCATCGGGGCCGGCTGCGAGCGGGACAGGGCCTGCACCTGCGATTTCTTGTCCACGCTGAGCACGACCGCGGACTCGGGCGGGTCCAGGTATAGGCCGACGATGTCGTAGACCTTCTCCACGAACAACGGGTCGTTGGACAGCTTGAACCCCTCCGTCCGGTGCGGCTTGAGACCGAACGCCTTCCACACCCGCCCGATCGTCGACTTGGACAGTCCGGTGTGTTCAGCCATCTTCGCCCGAGACCAGTGCGTCGCGTTCTCCGGCGTGGACTCCAGCGTCGCCACCACCACATCCTCCACCTGCTCCGCGGTCACCGTCGCGGGCCGGCCGGGCCGCGGATCATCCACCAGCCCGTCCAGCCGATGCTCCACGAACCGGGACCGCCACTTCCCGACCGTGGGACGGCTCACTCCGAGCCGCTGCGCCACCACCGTGTTCGCCTCCCCCGAAGCGCACTCCAACACGATCCGCGAACGCAACGCCAGCGCCTGCGATGACCTCCGCCGCCGAGCCCAGCGAACCAACTGCTCACGCTCCTCCTCGCTCAGGACCAGATCAGCTCTCGGACGCCCAGTTCGTGCCATACCCCATTCTACAACTTAGATAATGAATTACTGGCGCGCGTTACTACCACCAGCTGCGGAACTCCCAGAAGCGACGCGGCACGGGCAAGTTCGTGCAGTCGGACACGGCCGCCGGACCGGACGTCTCGGCGCCATGGGTGGATACATGCGTGGCGGGAGATGTACCTCAGGGCGATATTTGGATCCGTCCCCTGCCGTCATAGATTTCGGAAGCGTTCGGACAGTCCAAGGCGACGAAGCTCGACGACTGTGACATGAGGCTCACCAGGCCGTATCGATCCCGAGTGTGTCGTTATCCCGGCCCGTTATGTCAACTCTCAGTGCGCAACCTAGTGCATGGGAGATTGAAATGTCGCCCGACTCTCGCAATTTGCAGTCGTTCAATCTGTTCCCAGATCAATGATGACGAAGGGGCTCGCATGGATGCGCAAACAATAATTCTAGGCGTAGCGATCGCTTACCTAGGGCTGATGCTCGCCGTCGGCTTCTGGGCGAACACGAAGATGAAGTCTTCCAAAGAATTCTTGGTGGCGGGCCAGTCCCTCGGGTTCTTTGTGATGGCCATGGCGTCGTTCTCGTCCATCCAGAGCGGATGGGGAATGGTCGGTGCCACCGGGACGACCTCTGCCTGGGGGCTCGCCGCCCTCGTAGGAACGGCCCTGCTGGCTCCCCTCGGGTTCGCGCTGGCCTGGTTCCTGCTCGGGGGCCGCCTGCGGCTTATCGCCCACCGCCACGAGGTGTACAGCATCCCCGACATCGTGCGGGTGAGGTATGAGTCCAAGGCAGCCCACCTGTGGATGTCCATCGCCATGATCCTCGGCGCGATCGGGTACATGACGGCGCAGATCGTCGCTGCCGGGGTCATCACGAGCCTCCTGCTCGGAATTCCGTTCGCCGCTGCCACGTGGGTCGGTGCCGTCGTTGTCGCGATCTACACCGTGACCGGCGGAATGCTCGCGGCGGTGTGGACCGACCTCGTCCAGGGAATCATCATGATCGCGATGTCGATCGTGATCTTCGGAATTGCGATGGCCAGTGGCGGCGGGTGGTCCGGAATCATGGGCACTCTTGCCGGCGAGGACGCGGCGTTCCTGTCGCTCGATGGGGTCAAGCCCGTCGTCTGGATCATCGCCAACGCCATCATGATCGTCCTCGGGATGGTCGCCCAGCCGCAACTGATCCATAAGTTCTTGATGCTCAAGTCGCCGAAAGAGCTCAAGTGGGGCGCGACCGTCGCGGCGCTAGGTTATGCCACAACCACCCTGTTCTCCTTGGGAGTCGGTGTGGCGACGCGCTCGGCCATCATCGACGGCCGTCTGGCAGAGCCGGACCTGGACTCGACCGCCACCAGCTTCCTCTCCAACTTCACGAACCCGATCGTCGCCGGTCTGGCCCTGACAGCACTGCTCGCCGCGATCATGTCGAGCGCCAGCAGCTTCATCACCATCGGCGCCTCAGCGCTCATGCGGGACCTGACGAGCGCCTTGCGGATCGCGGTGCGACGGGACCTGATGTGGAACCGCCTCGCGAGCCTCGTCATCGTCGGTGCCTCGCTCTTCATCGGCCTGTACCTCGACCAGATCATCTACCTGCTGGGTGCCATCGGGTGGGCCGCGTTCGGCGCAGCCATCTTCGGCCCCATCATCCTGGGCATCTACTGGCGGCGCGGCACAGGCATCGCGGCGACGATCTCCATCGTCAGCGGTCTGGTGCTGAACGTCGGGTTCACCCTCCTGACTAGCCAGGCGGGCTGGGTGCCTCCGGAGAACTTCTTCTCCGGAGCGGTGGTCATCGTGGCCGGGATCCTCGTGTACATCGCTGCGTCCTACGCGACGTCCTCCAAGGCAGACAAGCGTCGGTTCGACGAGCTGTACCCCCTGGTGCTCGCGCAGAACACCACGGGGGCGCCAGATGACCGCAACGGGGCGGTCCTTGCGGACGACATCCCGCAACCCCGCAGTTCGCGCGCCAACAAGTTCGCAAGCGAAGGAGTTGAGTGATGTATTCGTCGAAGGCAGGCCAGAGCCGGATCGACCGTTTCGTGCTGGTGTTCGCCGGGCTGCTGGTGCTGACCATGATCGGCATGCTCGCCGGGTCTCCGGCGCTCATCATCATCCCGGTGCCGCTGCTTGTCGCGCTGCTGACCTTCATGTCCGTCCTCGACCGTGAGAACGGATGGCCCGACCGGGGCACGATCACAGCACTGATCGCATTCCACGCCGTCTCGACCGGCCTCTGGGTCATCGCCCTCGTGACGCTCCACGACGAGCGGATAGTCATCGCCGGCCTGCCCATCAGCACCGGGGTGCTCACGCTCGTCGCGTGGCCGTTCTACGCGCTCTTCAGCGGCCCCCTGTTCGCGTTCTGTGCCGAGCGCCTCGGGCTGACAACGATCCACGCGTCCCTGGCACCCACGCCCGACGCCACCCCCGAGACCGCCTGACCAGTCGACGTAGGAGTGAATCACATGGAAAACCGCAAACGCCCGCTCACGGGTGTCCGAGTCGTCGACTTCAGCTGGAGCGTGGCAGGACCCACGATGACGCGTTACCTCGCGTCCCTCGGAGCCGAGGTCATCAAGGTCGAGTGGCCGACGAACCCCGACCCGATGCGCAGCGCCATGTACCTGCGCGACGAGACGGACAAGACGCTCAACAACGGCCCCTTCTTCGCCAACCTCAACGTGGGGAAGAAGAGCCTCACCATCAATGTGCGCAGCGAAGAGGGACTCGCCGTCATCCGTGACCTGATCCGAGAGTCCGACGTCGTGGCGGAGTCGTTCTCGGCCTCGGTGCTCGAACGCTGGGGTTTGGGGTACGGCGAGCTCAAGAAGCTGAACCCCTCGGTCGTGTACGTGAGTGTCAGCGGGTTCGGCCACACCGGCCCGCACAAGAACAAGAACACGTGGGGGCCGACGGCCCAGGCGATGAGCGGGACTACGTTCATGTCGGGCAAGCCCGGTGCTCCGCCGGCCGGCTGGGGCTGGTCGTACCTCGACGTCGCGAGCGGCTACATGGGCGCCGTCGGTGTGCTGACCGCACTATCTCGTCGCCAGCGCACCGGCGAGGGCGCCCGGGTGGACATGTCCCAGGTCGAGGTGGGCATCTCCCTGGTCGGCACCGCGCTGCTCCAGGCGGCCATGACCGACCGGTCGCTGCGCAACGAGAGCATCCCCGGCGGCAACCGGTCGGTCTCCCCGGACGGAGAGGTCGTCGGCTTCCGCGGGGACACGGCGAGCCCCAGCAACGTCTACCGGAGCCGCGGTGACGGACCGAACGACTACTGCGCCGTGTCGATCCTGAACGACAACCAGTGGGGCTCCCTCAAGAAGGCGCTCGGCAACCCCGAATGGGCGGAACGTATGGTTCTTGACACTGCCGAGAACCGGGCCGCTCACCAGGACGAGATCGACACGCACCTGGGCAACTGGATGCGCAGCTACGACAAGTATGAGGCGATGTACCACCTCCAGCAGCACGGCGTGCCGGCCGGTGCCGTCCAGACCGGAAGAGACCGGGTCGAGCACGACCCGCAACTGCGTCACCGCAAGATTTTCACCTCGCTGCAGCACCCCCACCTGGGGACGCAGCTGTTCGAGGGAGTGCCGTTCCGCTCCCCGTCCAGCGACTACGCCCTCGAGTCCCGGTGGCCGGTCCTCGGAAACGACACCGAGTACGTCCTGGCCGACGTGCTGGGCTACTCGGCCGACCAGATCTCACAGCTCCGCGACGCTCACGTCCTCTGGCCGGAAGGCATGCCGGCCAACCCCGCAGTCGAAAGGTCACTCTGGTGAATACCAACGACATCATCACTCCCATGCTCGACGGGCTGACCGTCCTCGAGCTCGACCGCGACGGCCTCGCCGAGTTCGCCGGCAAGCTGCTGGCCGACTCAGGCGCCGACGTGATCAAGATCGAGCCGCCGGCCGGTGTCGCAAGCCGTCGGGTCGGCCCGTTCGTCGGCGACGCCGGTCTGCAGTTCGAGCACTACAACACCTCGAAGCGCTCGGTCGTGCTGGACCTCGAGAGTGAGGCGGACCGCGCGGCCCTCAAGGCACTGGCGGCACAGGCCGACGTGGTCCTGGACGGCCTGGGCGTCGGGGTCGCCGACAGGCTCGGCATCGGCTGGCAGGCGCTGCACGCGACCAACCCGGGACTCATCTACTGCTCCGTCACCCCTTTCGGGGTGGACGGACCCTGGAGCAGCTACGCCGCGAGCGACCTCACGCAGCTCGCACTCGGGGGGGTGATGGCGTCGTGCGGGTACGACGACCTGCCCGACGACGATCCGATCGCCCCGATCGGCGGTCACGCCAAGCACCTCGTGGGCATGATGGCCACGATGGCCACGCTGGCGGCCACCTTCGAGAAGGGCATCTCTGGCAACGGGCAGTTTATCGACGTCTCGGCGCACGAGTCCATCGCCACATCCACCGAGATGGCGGTGCCGTTCTGGATCTACCAGCAGCGTGACGTCGAGCGGCACACAGCGCGGCACGCGATGCCCGCCGACACACCCCGCTGGCAGCACCTGTGCGCCGACGGCAAGTACCTCCTGGCGCTGCCGCTCTACATCGACGACACGCGCTTCGCCGCCCTTGTCGAGTGGTTCGACTCAGAGGGAATGGCGGAAGATCTCGCCGACGAGAAGTACCGCCACTCCGCCAGCCGCGAGAATGAGATGTTCCACGTCGTGGACGTCATCGGACGGTTCTGCGCCCGTCACGACTCGGACTACATGTTCCGCGAGGCTCAGGTGCGAAGGCTGCCGTGGGCGCCGGTCAACTCTCCCGATGAGCTGCTCCGGGACGATCACTTCACGCAGCACAGGGACACGTTCGTCGAGGTCGGATCGAATCGGGGCAGTCACCTGTACGCCAAGCCGCCGTACCTGGTGGGCAACCCCGCACAGCTGCGGCCGGCACCGACGCTGGGCGCCCACACCAACGAGGTCCTCAACACCCTGGGCGAGAGCGAGTACGACGAGGACGCCCTCGCCCCGCAGCGGGCGTGAACCAAGACCGACACCAAGGCAAGGAGCCACAGTGGTCAGCACAATCACGGACAAGGCCTACATCGCCGGCGTCGGCGAGACGGAGTACGTGCGGGGGACACCGAAGGGAGAGCGTCAACTCATCCTCGAGGCCTCCGTCGCCGCATGCCGCGACGCCGGGGTCGACCCGTCAACGGTCGACGGTGTGGTGATGGCGTGGAAGGACGTCCCCACCAACGAGGACTTCATCGCCGCCCTCGGGATCACCGACCTGCGCTTCCACGCGCACGTGCACATCGGTGGCGCGTCGCCGGTGGCGGCCGTCGTCCAGGCAGCCGCCGCCGTTGCGGCGGGACTCGCCAAGCGCGTCATCGTGGCGACCGGTCACAACTTCTACTCCACCACCAACCGCCTCAGTTCGGCCGAGCAGTCTCCGGGCGGAGTTGGAAACGTCCCTGGATACGAGATCCGCAACAACCTGGAGAACCCGGCCGGACTGCTGGCCCCCATGCAGTGGTACAGCCTGCACGCGAACCGGTGGTTCCACGAGACGAAGGCCGACCCCGCCGGCATGGAGACCGTGGCCCTCACCACCCGCAAACATGCGCAGCTCAACAAGAAGGCCTACATGCGTGGTCGCGAGCTGACCAGCGAGCAGTACTGGGCATCGCCCACGTTTGTGAAGCCCTTCCATCTCTTCGACATCTGCCTCGAGACCGACGGCGCGGCGGCTGTGCTCGTCGTCTCCGCGGAGGAGGCGCGCGACATGGGAAAGCGCGCCGTCGCGATCGCCGGTGGTGCGGAAGGACACGCGGACTCCCCGGACGACCTGTCCAGCCGCCCCGACATTCTCAACATGGGCATCACGAAGGCCGCTGACCGCGCGTTCGACATGGCCGGTATCCGCCGCGAGGAGGTCGACTTTGCCGAGATCTACGACTGCTTCACTTTCGTGGTGCTGCGGCAGATCGAGGAGATGGGCTTCTGCGGCAGGGGGGAGGCGCCCGACTTCGTCAGCGGGGGCCGGATCGCCCTCGGTGGCGAGATGCCGATCAACACGCACGGCGGACTTCTCTCCCAAGCCCATGTGGTGGGCATGAACCACGTGGTCGAGGCCGTCTCACAACTGCGCGGTGAGGCCGGCGACGCCCAGGTCCGCAACGCGCACATCGGGCTCGTGACCGGATACGGAGACTTCAGCGACGGCTCCGTCGTCCTACTGCACAACTGACCGGCCAGCAGCACACGGATTCCGTGGCAACGAAGGAGAACACGAAACATGGGTACGAAAGCGACCATCAGCGTGGCGCCTCCGGCACCGCTTCTTCCTGACAACCCGCTCTACGAGCAATACTTTGACGGACTGCGAACAGGCCGCATCAGGGTACGAGAGTGCACTGAGTGCGGCACCCGTCAGTGGCCACCGCGTGAACTCTGCGGAGCCTGCCAAGGCTCCAGCTTCGTACCCCGCGACGTGCCGACCACCGGTGAGGTCTACACCTACACGGTGATGTATCGAGCTTTCCACCCCTGGTTCAAGGACCAGCTGCCGTACGGCGTCGCCGTCGTGGAGGTGGAGGGCGGAATCCGGATCATCGGCAGGTATGTCGGCGACGACCCGGAAGGGCTCGCGTGCGGCCAACGGATGGAGGCGGTGTTCGACGACCTGGGTGAGGACGGCGGGTCGATCGCGTGGCGACCGGCGTGACGGCGCGCTGAGCCGGCGAACCGGAGAAGGTGCCCCTCACCTTCGCCCTCGCTCTTGGCGCGAGCGAGGGGCACCGCTCCATCACCCATCTGCACGAGCTGCCCACACCGAAGGAGCCAACTGATGTCGATCCGCGGACTGTCCCATATCGCTGGGGTCTACGAGCACCCGGAGCGCCGCATCGTCGGCCGTACCGTCGCCGAGGTGATCGCCGACGTGGCGTACGGCGCGATTGCCGACGCCGGCCTGTCCGTCGCTGATGTCGACGGGTTCTTCTGCTCCTCGGAAGCCCCTGGGATCGGCTCCATCTCAATGGCGGACTACCTGGGACTCGACGGACTCAGCTACATCGACACCACGGAAGGCGGCGGCGCGTCGTACCCGATGCACATCGGACACGCGGCCGCAGCCATCGCTGCCGGCAAGTGCCGGGTCGCTCTTGTGACGATGGCCGGCATCCCGTCTCTCTACCCGCCGGACTTCGGAACAGCGGGGCCGGAGTCCGACTATGAGAGCGACGTCGGCCTGACGATCCCGCCGAGCTACGCGCTGGTGGCCATGCGGCACATGTACGAGTACGGCACGACGGCCGAGGATCTTGCGCTCATCAAGGTCGCCGCCTCGCGGCACGCGCAGCACAATCCCCGGGCGCTGCTGCCGAACCTCGTCTCCGTAGAGGAGGTTCTCGAGTCGCCACTGATAGCAGACCCGCTCCACCGACTTGACTGCTGCGTTACCACCGACGGTGGGGCTGCGGTGGTCGTCGTGGCGGCCGACGTCGCACGGGAGCTCGACCGACGCTCGCCGATCTTGTGCAGGCTGACGGTGCTGTCGGGGCCCGGAAAGGCTTGGCGCGGCCCAAAAGCCGAGGAGGTACCGAGAATCGCTTCGCCCTGATAAAAGGGGGCGGAACCGTTGGCGCTGTGGCACTTAGTCACGTACGCATAGGAGTGGTATGGAGATGCGGTCGGAAAATACGTGTAGCCGGAGCCGACCGTTCCTGTCTGGGCGTGTGCGAACGCTTCCGTGATGGAACCTGCCGTAATCATCGCCCCGAAGGCCATGACACTCGCCCCGACAGCCAGGACCCTTCTCGCGATGTGATTCATGCCGGCAATTCTGTGATCATCGCCAGGCCGTCGACCTTCTCTGATCGCTATTCGCATGATGCGGCCTCAATCTAGATAGGAGCCTCGTTGCTCCGATTTGGGAAAAGTACCGCCAAATCTTTCCTGGGGAATCCCCACTTCTTGGGGGTAGAGCCGTCCGGTTCCTGCCATGTCCCGTTCCTGCCACTCGGCAGCGGACAAACCGCCACGTCCAAAAAACCCTCGATGCGGTAAAATCGGGCATGGCAAACCGGCTCTTCAGAATTGAGGGTGTAGTCGGGGGGTCAAGTCCGCGGGAGTGGTGTATCGGTCCGGTGATCTCCGGTTCGGTGATCCTTCGTTGTCGGGTCAGGCGCTGATGGCGGCGAGAGGCTCGGTG
>NZ_BAABBA010000020.1:0-71106 GCF_039537705.1 Georgenia daeguensis | reverse complement strand
TGCTGGACGGCCGCGACGTCGGGCAGCACCGGCACGGCGGCGCGGCGCTCGGCCTCGGCCCGGGCGGCCTCGCGGGCGGCGGCCTCAGGGGCGGCGGCAGCGGGGCCGGCGGCCGCAGCGGGGGCGGCGCTCTCGGGGGCCTGCTTCGGCGCGGACTGGCGCTGGGCGCCACGGCCGTCACCACGAGCCTCGCGGATAGCCGCGATGAGGTCGCTCTTGCGCATCTTGGCGGTGCCCTTGAGGCCGATCTCGCCAGCGAGCGCCTGAAGCTCGGGCAGACGCATGGTGGTCAACGAGCCCCCTCGGGTCGCGGCGGAGCCGGTGGTGGGGGCGTCGACGGTTTCGGTCACGAGGTTCCTTCCCTCGGTGAACGTCCCCGGCACTGACGCGGGGACGCGGGACGGGTCCCCAGCCCTGAAGGGCTGGATGGTGATGGGGGCCACGGGCGCGGGCGCTCAGCGCGCACGGCGGTCGGGGCGGATGCTCCGTCTGTACGACGACGTGGTAGACGCACCCAGGTGCGCGGAAGACGTCCGCAGGGAGTCGGTGCACCTCGATCGTACCAGCCCGAAACCCTGCCCGTCGCACAGTTCGCGCGGCGTCGCGGCGCCTGCCCGAAGGCCTGCGCGGCGCCGGCCACGGGTCTGCCGGCCCTCCGGACGAGCGCTCAGAGCAGGTGCGCGCCCGTCGTCGCGACGCCCGGGTCGAGCACCTGCCAGCCGTGCTCCTCGAGGGTGCGCGCGGTCGCGTCGTCGAGCCGCTCGAGGACGAGGACGCTCGGGCCGGCGCCCGAGATGACCGCGGGCCAGCCCGCCTCGCGCAGCGCCCGGACCGCCTGGGCGGTGCCGCGCATGGCGTCGGCGCGGTAGTCCTGGTGCAGCCGGTCCTCGGTGGCGGCCATCAGCAGCTCGGTGCGGCCGCCCAGCGCCAGCACGAGCAGCGCCGAGCGGGCCGCGTTGAAGGCGGCGTCGGCGTGCGGCACCTGCGTCGGCAGCACCGCGCGCGCCGTGTGCGTGAGCAGCTGGGACTGGGGCACGAGCACCGTGGGCCGCAGGTCCGGCGCCAGCGGGATCCGGGCGGCGTGGGGACCGTCGCCGTCGACCCACGCGGCCGTGGCACCGCCGAGGAGGGCGGGTGCGGCGTTGTCCGGGTGTCCCTCGAGCTGGGTCGCCAGCGTGAGGACGGCGTCGTCGTCGAGCGCCTCCGGCTCGGAGAGGAGCCCGCGGGCGGCGACGAGACCGGCGACGACGGCGGCCGCCGAGGACCCCATCCCCCGCCCGTGCGGGATGGCGTTGTGGCAGACGAGCTCGAGCCCGGCCTGCGGCGCGCCGGCCCGGTCCAGGCCCAGGCGCACGGCGCGCACGACGAGGTGCTCCTCGCCGTCGGGCAGGGCGCCGTCCCCCTCCCCCACGACCGTGACCGTCGTCGCGCCGGCGACGGCGCGCACGGTCACCTCGTCCCAGACCCCCAGGGCGAGGCCGAGGGCGTCGAAGCCGGGGCCGAGGTTGGCGGAGGTGGCCGGGACCCGGACCCGGACCGCGTCGCGCGCGAGCCGCACGGTGGCTACAGGCCGAGGGCCGCGACCGCGGCCTCGAGCGTCGGCGCGATGACCTCCGGCTCCACGGAGGTGTGGCCGAGCGCGGTGGCGGTGTCCTTCAGGCCGTTGCCGGTCACCGTGCACACGATGCGGGCACCGGCGGGCACCTTGTGGTGCTCGGCGGCCTGCAGCAGCCCGGCGACCGAGGCGGCGGAGGCGGGCTCGACGAAGACGCCGACCTCCGCGGCGAGCAGCGCCTGGGCGTCGAGGATCTGGGCGTCGGTGACGGAGTCGATCCACCCGCCGGAGTCGTCGCGGGCGGCGACGGCGTAGTCCCAGGAGGCGGGGTTGCCGATCCGGATCGCGGTGGCCACGGTCTCCGGGTGCTCGACGGGCGCCCCCTTGACGAACGGCGCGGCGCCCTCGGCCTGCACGCCCCACATCTGCGGGACCCTGGTGGCGACCGGGGCCAGGCGCGTGGCCGTGTCGTCCACGGACGAGGCCGTGGTGCGCCCGGCGTACTCGTTGTAGCCCATCCAGTACGCCGAGATGTTCCCGGCGTTGCCGACCGGCAGGACATGGATGTCCGGGGCGTCGCCGAGGGCGTCGACCACCTCGAACGCGGCCGTCTTCTGGCCCTGGAGGCGGTAGGGGTTCACGGAGTTGACCAGGGCCACCGGGTACGCCTCGGCGAGGTCGCGGGCGATGCGCAGGCAGTCGTCGAAGTTGCCGTCGACCGCCACGAGCGTGGCGCCGTGCACGATCGCCTGGGCGAGCTTGCCGGCGGCGATCTTCCCCGCGGGAAGGACGACGGCGCAGCTGAGCCCGGCCCGCACCGCGTAGGCGGCGGCCGAGGCGGAGGTGTTGCCGGTCGAGGCGCACACGACCATGCGGGTGTCGGTGGCCGCGACGTTCGAGATGGCCATGGTCATGCCCCGGTCCTTGAAGGACCCGGTGGGGTTGGCGCCCTCGACCTTGACCCATACGCGCGCCCCCGTGCGCTCGCCGAGGACGGGCGCCTCGACGAGCGGGGTGCCGCCCTCACCGAGGGTGACGACGGGGTCGTCCGCCCCGATCGGCAGCCGGTCGCGGTACTCCTCGATCACACCTCGCCACTGGTGGGCCATCATGCTCCTTCGACTCGGGTCACCGAGATGACCTCGTGGACGCTGGGCTCCTCCGCCAGCCGTGCCACCGTGCGGTCGAGCGCCGCCTCGGTGGCGACGTCGCTGACGATCGTGATGCTGGCGACGCCGTCGTCGGCGCGCTGCTGGCGCACGCTGTCGATCGAGACGCCCTCCTCGCCGAAGACGCCCGCGACGGCGGCGAGCGTGCCGGGCCGGTCCGCGAGGCGCAGCTTGATCTGCGAGCGCGCCGCGGTGGTGGCCGGTCCGTGGAGCGGCAGCTCGGCGTAGGTGGACTCCCGCGGCGCGTGGCCGCCGTGGACCTTGTGGCTCGCGGCGGCGACGACGTCGCTCAGGACCGCCGAGGCCGTCGGGGCGCCGCCCGCGCCCTGCCCGTAGAACATGAGCCGGCCGGCGGACTCGGCCTCCACGACGACGGCGTTGAACGCCCCGTGGACCGCGGCGAGCGGGTGGGCGGCGGGCAGGAGCGCCGGGTGGACCCGCACGCTGATGCCCTCGGTGCCGTCGGTGACGGTCCGCCGCGCGACGGCGAGCAGCTTGATGACGTGGCCGGAGTCGCGGGCCTCGGCCATGTCCTCCGCGGTGATCGAGCGGATGCCGGTGACGGGCACGTCCTCGATGCTCACCCGGGTGTGGAAGGCGAGCGAGGCGAGGATCGCGGCCTTGGCGGCGGCGTCGTGGCCGTCGACGTCTGCCGTCGGGTCGGCCTCGGCGTAGCCGAGCTCCTGGGCCTGGGCGAGGGCCGTCTCGAAGGAGAGCCCGCGGGTGGCCATCTCGTCGAGGATGTAGTTCGTGGTGCCGTTGACGATGCCCAGCACGGCGGTGATCTTGTCCCCGGCCAGGGACTCGCGCAGGCCGTAGACCACCGGGATCGCGCCGGCGACGGCAGCCTCGTAGTACAGGTCCGCGTCGCCCGCCTCGGCGGCCGCGTGCAGCTCGGGCCCGTGGGCGGCGAGCAGCGCCTTGTTGCCCGTCACCACGGTGGCGCCGGAGGTCAGGGCCCGCAGCACGAGGGTGCGGGCGGGCTCGATGCCGCCGATCAGCTCGACGACGACGTCGGCCCGCGTCACGAGCTCCTCGGCGTCCTCGGTGAGCAGCTCGCGGGGCACCCAGGGGTCACGCTCGGTGGCGGTGTCCCGCACGGCGATGCCGACGAGCTCCAGCTTGGCGCCGCTGCGGGCGGTCCAGTCGTCGCCGTGCTCGCGCAGCAGGCGCACGACCTGGCTCCCCACCGTGCCGCAGCCCAGCAGGGCGACGCGCACGACGCCGTCGGTCGCGGATGTGCTCACGGGGTTCCTCTCGTTCTCGGGCGGCGCCGTCGGGCGCCGCGCCCAGGATAGGGGCCCGCCCCGGCGGGCCTTTGATCTGTCCACCGACCACGCCCCCGGGGCGCGAGATGTCATGCCCCGCGGGGACATGACATCTCGCGAGCGGACGGGGTCAGCCGAGGTCCAGGGCCAGCAGGTCCTCCACGGTCTCGCGGCGCACCAGGACCCGGACGCCGTCCTGCGTCGCGGCCAGCACCGGGGGGCGCGGGACCATGTTGTAGTTGCTGGCCATGGAACGCCCGTAGGCGCCGGTGGCGGGCACGGCGAGCAGGTCGCCGGCGCGCACGTCGGCCGGCAAGGCCACGTCGCGCACGACGATGTCCCCGCTCTCGCAGTGCTTGCCGACCACCCGGGCGGTCACGGCGCCCGCGTCGGGGCGCCGCCCGGCGAGCGTGGCGGTGTACGCGGCGTCGTAGAGGGCGGTGCGGATGTTGTCGCTCATGCCGCCGTCGACCGAGACGTACGTGCGGGTGCCGCCGTCGTCGAGGGCGACCTCCTTGACGGTGCCGACCGTGTAGAGGGTCAGCCCGGCCGGCCCGGCGATGGAGCGGCCCGGCTCGACCGAGACGCGCGGGACGGGGGTGCCGAGCTCCGCGCAGACCCGGCGGACGGCGTCGGCGAGGGTGGCGGCGATCTGCGCCGGCGCGGGCGGGACGTCGTCGGCGGCGGTGTAGCGGATGCCGTACCCGCCGCCGAGGTCCACCTCGGGGGCGAGGAAACCGGTCTCGGCGGCGATCTCGGCGCGCAGGCCGAGGACGGCGCGGGCCGCCACCTCGAAGCCGGCGAGGTCGACGATCTGGCTGCCGATGTGGGAGTGCAGGCCGACCAGCTCGAGGGAGTCGCGGGCGAGGATCTCGTCGACGGCCTTGCGGGCGGCGCCGGAGGCGAGCGAGAGGCCGAACTTCTGGTCCTCGTGCGCGGTGGCGATGAAGTCGTGGCCGCCGGCGTGCACGCCGGTGGTGACCCGGACCATGACGGGCGCGCGCGTCCCGGCCTCCGCCGCGAGCGTCGCCACCCGTTCCACCTCGGCGAGGGAGTCGACCACGATGCGCCCGACCCCGTGGGCCAGGGCGGTGCGGATCTCGTCGTCGGACTTGTTGTTGCCGTGCAGGCCGATCGCCTCGCCGGGGACGCCGGCGCGCAGGGCGACGGCGAGCTCGCCCCCGGTGGAGGTGTCGAGGCGCAGCCCCTCCTCGTGGACCCAGCGCGCGACGGCGACGGAGAGGAAGGCCTTGCCGGCGTAGTAGACGTCGGCACCGGCCATGCCCGCGGACTCCGCGAACGCGGCGTCGAACGCCTCGGCGAAGGCGCGGGCGCGCCCGCGCAGGTCCGCCTCGTCGACGACGTACGCGGGGGTGCCGTGGGTACGGGCGATCTCCCGCACGTCGACGCCCGCCACGCTCAGGGCGCCGTCGTCGCCGCGGCGCACGCCGGTCGACCACACGCCGGTGGCCGCGCCGTCGGGCTCGGGCGCACGCAGGGGGGCCGCCTCCGGGGCGGCGTGCTGGCCGCTCACATCCGCTCCGGGGCCGAGACGCCGAGCAGGTCCAGGCCGTTGGCGAGCACCTGGCTGGTGGCGTCGTTGAGCCACAGCCGCGCGGTGTGGCCGGCGTCGACCTGGTCCTCGCCCCGCGGGGAGATGCGGGTCTGGCCGTACCACTGGTGGTAGGCGGCGGCGACCTGCTCCAGGTAGCGGGCCACGCGGTGCGGCTCGCGCAGGCGCGCGGCGTGGGCGACGGTCTCCGGGAACTGCCCGAGCGCCCCCAGCAGCTCGGTGTCCGCGGGGTGGTCCAGCGCCGCGGGGTCGAAGCCGTCACGCGGGACGCCGTGCTCCTCGGCGTTGCGCGAGGCGTTACGGGTGCGGGCGTAGGCGTACTGGACGTAGTACACGGGGTTGTCGAGGTTCTTCTCCCGCAGCTTCTCGCCGTCGAGGGTCAGCGGCGAGTCCGCGGGGAAGCGCGCGAGGGTGTAGCGCACCGGGTCGGTGCCGATCCACTCGATGATGTCGCGCAGCTCGATGATGTTCCCGGCGCGCTTGCTCATCCGGGCGCCCGCGACGGAGACGAGCTGGCCGATGAGGATCTCGATGTTCCTCTCGGGGTCGTCGCCCGCGCAGGAGGCGATCGCCTTGAGCCGGTTCACGTACCCGTGGTGGTCGGCGCCCAGGAGGTAGATCTTCTCGCCGAAGCCGCGGTCCTTCTTGGACAGGTAGTAGGCCGCGTCGGCCGCGAAGTACGTCGGCGAGCCGTCGGCGCGGACCAGCACGCGGTCCTTGTCGTCGGAGAAGTCGGTGGTGCGCAGCCACACCGCGCCGCCCTCGTCGTAGACGTGGCCCTGCTCCCGCAGCCGCCCGACGGCGCTCTCGACCGCCCCGCCGTCGTGCAGCTCCCGCTCGGAGAACCAGACGTCGAAGTGGACGTTGAAGCTGGCGAGGGTCTCCTCGATCTCCGCCATCTGGAGGCGGTAGCCGAGCTCGCGGGCGACGGCGACGGCCTCGTCGTGCGGCAGCTCGGTCAGGTCCGGGCGCTCGGCGAGGACCTTCGCGGCGAGCTCGGCGACGTACGACCCCTGGTAGCCGCCCTCGGGGACGTCGGTACCGGTGGCCCGGGCGACGATCGAGGCGCCGAACTTGTCCATCTGGGAGCCGGCGTCGTTGATGTAGTACTCGGGGACCACCTCGGCGCCCGAGGCGCGCAGCAGCCGCACCATGGCGTCGCCGAGCGCCGCCCAGCGGGTGTGCCCGATGTGCAGCGGGCCGGTGGGGTTGGCGGAGACGAACTCCATGTTGATCCGGTGGCCGGCGAGGGCCTCGTTGCGGCCGTAGGCCGGGCCTGCCTCGACGACGGCGCGGGCGAGCTCGCCGGCCGCGCCGGCCTCGAGCCGGATGTTGAGGAAGCCGGGCCCCGCGACCTCGGCGGCGGCGACGCCGTCGGCCTGGGCCAGGCGGGCCGCGAGCAGCTCGGCCAGGGCACGCGGGTTGGTCCCGGCCTTCTTGGCCAGCTGCATGGCGACGTTGGTGGCCCAGTCGCCGTGCTCGCGCTGACGCGGCCGCTCGACCTTGGGCTCGGGGACGTCCTCGGCCGCCAGGGCGACGTCGCCGGCGGCGACGGCCTCGAGCAGGACGGAGCGGATGAGTGCGGCGAGCTCGGCTGGGGTCACCCGGCCAGGGTAGTAGGCGCCTGCGGCCGGGTGATGTCCGAGGCCGGCCGCCGCGGTGCGGCCCTCGTCACAGCCCGCGGGACGCCGGCCGGTGCCGGAGTCCCGCGGTGGCCTGCCCGCCGGCTCAGATGAGCATGTTCGAGTAGATCTCCGGGACGGCCTCGGAGTCGCCGGTGAGGGTGAGCACCACGCCGTCGTCGGTTCGCCAGACGACCGTCGTCGTGGCGCCGTCCGCGTGCTGGTAGGCCCAGTGGTGGCCGGTGGAGTCCGGGTAGACCGGCCCGTCCGAGAGCAGCTGCGCACCCTCGTCCTTCAGCGAGGCCGTCAGCTGCTCGCTGTAGGAGTCCTGCGCCTCGATGCTGTCGAACGCGGCGGCGGTCACCGGCACCTCGACCGTGCCGTTCGTGTAGGTGCCCGCGAGGGCCTCCCGCGCGCCCGCGGCCAGCCCCGGGGCGTGCTCGGCCCACCCCGCGTCGCTCAGGACGAAGCTCGTGCCGACGACCTCGGCGTCCACGCGCGGTTCGAGCGGCTCGCCCGACACCTCGCGGGTGTCCTCGGTCGGGGCAGCGGTGGCCGCCTCGCCGGGAGCCTCTCCCGCGGTGGCACCGTCCGTGGGGGCCGTGGCCGGCTCGGTCGCGGACGCGCCGGCGCCGGGCTCGGCGGTGGTGGTCCCCGTGCCCGTGCGGGTCAGCATGAAGACGACGGCGCCGACCACCAGGACGATCGCCAGGCCGATGATGGCGGGGACCAGCCAGGTGTTCCTCCGCTCGGGCTGCGGCGCGAGAGCCGCCTGGCCGTACGGCGGCTGGCCCGGCGGCGGCCCGTACGGCGGCTGGCCCGACGGCGACCCGTACGGAGCCTGGCCCGACGGCGGCCCGTACGGAGGCTGGCCCGACGGCGGCCCGTACGGAGGCTGGCCCGGCTCCTGCCCCGGTGCACCGCTCGAGCGAAGTCGTTCGTCTGGTCCCTCGGGCGGCGTCTGTGCCATCTCTCCCCCTTCGTGCGGCCGGGCACGACGCCCAGCGCTCCGTCGCTCAGGCTAGACAGCCCGCCGCGCCGCCGTCGCCTTCCGGGGCGCCCCGGGATGGGGACTTCTCCCCCGGCACGGGAGCCCGGACGGCGCGGCGGTGACCTGCACCACACACGGGGCCCGCAGCGTGCACGGAGGTGAAGCAGCGTCCCCGTGGCTGATAACATCACCAGGCGCTGTCAGCAGCGGCGCCCCTTTAGCTCAGTGGATAGAGCGTCTGCCTCCGGAGCAGAAGGTCGCTGGTTCGAATCCAGTAGGGGGCACCCACTGCGCGAGCCCCCGCCCACCGGGCGGGGGCTCGCGCCGTTCCGGGGCCGGCCCGGAACGCTCCTCACCGGTCGGGCAGCACCTCGCCCCACGTCAGGCTCGGCTCGCAGGCCCGCCCGGCCGCCGCGGGCTCCGCGCCGAGGAGCACCGCCTCGACCGCGCCGTACGCGGCGAACCCGGACACCCGCGCGGCCGTCGTCGCGGCCCCCGCGGCGCCGTCGTGCCCCGCCGGCGCCAGGACGCGTCCGGCCGCCGCGACGAGGCGCTCAGCCACGGCGCGGGACAGGGCCGGGTCGCCGTCGGGGCCGATCAGCGCCGCGTACGTGCGCCGGCGGGCCGCGGCGTGCTCGAGCAGCTCCTCGAACCACACCCGCCGGTCCGACGCCGGGCCGAGCGCATCGATCTCTTCGAAGAGCTCCCCGAGCACCGCGTCGGCGAGCTCGGTGACGGAGCGGAAGTGCTTGTAGAAGGTGGTCCGGTGCACGCCCGCCGTGCGGCACAGGCCAGCCACCGAGACCTCCGCCAGAGGAGCGGTGAGCACCGTCTCGGCCATCGCCCGCGCGAGCGCCGCGCGGGTGCGCCGCGTGCGCGGGTCGACGTGCTCCTCGGCGCTCACGTGGTCAGTGCCAGGGCCCACGAGCGGTGAGGACGTCCCGCAGCACCCGCGGCCGGTCCGAGACCAGGCCGTCGACGCCGAGGTCGAGCAGCCGGTGCATGTGCTCGGGCTCGTCGATGGTCCAGACGTGCACCGCCAGGCCGTGACGGTGGGCGGCGGTGATGAACCGGGGGGTGACGACGGGCAGGCCGCGGTGGGAGACGGGGACCTGCGTGCACACCGCCCCGTCCGCGGGGCCCGGCAGCGTACGCAGCGCACGCCGCTGCGCGGGCGCGGGCAGCCGGGAGGCGGCCACGAGCCGGGCGATGTCCCGCCGGCCCAGGCTGGTGGCCACCCGCGGCCCGAGCGCGGCGCGCAGGCGCGCGAGCCGGTCGTCGGAGAAGGACGCCAGGCACACCCGGCCCCACGCGGCCGTGCGCCGCAGCGTCTCGACGAGCGGCTCGACGACCGCGTCGTCCTTGGCGTCGATGTTCACCCGCAGTCCTGGGAAGTCGCCGAGCAGCTCGTCCAGGCGCAGCAGCCGCTCGCCGGAGCGGTCCCGGAACGCCGAGACGCGGTCCCACGTCAGCTCCCCCACGGCGCCGCTGCCGTCGGTGACCCGGTCGAGGGTGGGGTCGTGCGAGAGGACCACGACGCCGTCGGAGGTGGCGTGGACGTCGGTCTCGAGGTAGCTCAGGCCCAGGGAGACGGTGTGCTCGACCGCGGTGCGCGAGTTCTCCGGCACCTCGCGCCCGCCGCCGCGGTGCGCGAGGGCGACGGGACCGGGGCCGTGGAGGTAGGAGCTCACCCCCTCATCCTGCCCGACGCCGCACGTGGGAGTGCCCACACAGACCCGCCGTGAAGTATGTGGCGGCCCCCCATCGAGCGGTCGCCCCGCGCTTCGTAGGTTGCTCGGCATGAGAGACGACGACGGAGTCGGACTGGCCGGGCGTACCGCCCTGGTCACGGGCGGGGCGAGCGGCATCGGGGCGGCGGTCGCCCGCGAGCTCGCCGCCGAGGGTGCGCACGTCCTGGTGTGCGACCTGGACGCCGACGGCGCCGCGGCCGTCGCCGCGGAGATCGGCGGGGAGCCGTGGGCCGTGGACCTCTCCGACACCGCCGCGCTGGCCAGCCTGTCCCTCCAGGCCGACGTGGTGGTCAACAACGCCGGCATCCAGCACGTCAGCCCCGTCGAGGAGTTCCCGCCCGAGCGGTTCGCGCTCATCCTACGGCTCATGCTCGAGGCTCCCTTCCTGCTGGCGAGGGCCGCCCTGCCGCACATGTACGAGCAGGGCTGGGGCCGGCTCGTCCACATCTCCAGCGCCCACGGCCTGCGCGCCAGCGCCTACAAGTCCGCGTACGTCTCCGCCAAGCACGGCCTCGAGGGGCTCTCCAAGGTCATCGCGCTGGAGGGCGCCGACCGCGGGGTGACGAGCAACTGCGTCAACCCGGGGTACGTGCGGACCCCGCTGGTGGAGCGGCAGGTCAGCGACCAGGCCCGCGTCCACGGCCTCTCCGAGGAGGAGGTGCTGAGCCAAGTGATGCTCAAGAACTCCGCGATCAAGCGCCTGCTGGAGCCCTCCGAGGTGGCCCGGGCGGTCTCGTACCTCTGCTCCCCCGCCGCCTCCTTCGTCACCGGCAGCAACATCGTCCTCGACGGCGGGTGGTCGGCCCGCTGAGGCGTCCGCGAACCCAGCCCGAGCCGTCGACCGAGACATGGACCCGTTCGCCTCCCGCCCGGCGCCGCCCCGGCGCGCGAGTCTGCCCACCGGACGAGCGTCGTCGGCCACAATGACCGGCGTGATAGGCACCGAGTACCTGGAGCTGCTGGCGCGGGACGCGTCCCCGGTCGAGTTCGAGGGACCGCTGCTCGCGGCCCGCAGCGCGGGCGCCGACGCGGAGACCATCGGGCGGCTCGAGCACGCCAAGGCGCTCGCGCTGCAGGTGCGGGGTGTGCTGGAGTCGCGGCGGCGCCGGGAGACCGAGCTGTCCGCGCTCTTCGAGACCGCCAGCGACCTCGCGTCGCTGACCGACGTCGACGCCGTCCTCGAGGCGATCGTCCGGCGCTCGCGCCAGCTGCTGGGCAGCGACGTCGCCTACCTCTCCCTCAACGACGAGGAGGCCGGGGACACGTACATGCGGGTCACCGTCGGCTGCTCGTCGGACCTGTTCCGCGCCGTGCGCCTGCCCATGGGCGCCGGCCTCGGCGGGCTCGTGGCCCAGACGGCCACCCCTTACGCCTCCGCGACGTACTTCCAGGACGAGCGGTTCCGCCACACCGAGGGCATCGACTCGGCCGTCGCGGACGAGGGCATCACGTCCATCGTCGGCGTCCCGCTGCTGCTGGCCCGGCGCGTGATCGGGGTGCTCTACGCCGCCAACCGGACGGTCCGCCCGTTCGGCCGCTCGGAGATCGCGCTGCTCAGCTCCTTCGCCGCCCACGCCGCGATCGCCCTGGACAACGCCCGGCTGCTGAGCGAGACCCAGCTCGCCCTGCACGACCTGCGGGTGGCGGGCGAGGAGCTCCGCGCACGCACGGTCAGCGTCGAGCGCGCCGCCGACGCGCACGACCGCCTGCTCGAGCTGGTCCTGCAGGGCGGGGACGTCGACGACGTCGCCCGCGAGGTGGGCGAGGTGCTCGGCGGCCACGTGATCATGGCGGGGCCGGACGGCGCCCCGCTCCCCGGCGGCGCGGAGGTGCCGTCCACCGCCGTCGCGGGGGCGACGTCGGGCGCGACGACCGAGACGGCGCGGCTCGCCGTGACCACCAGCCGGACCCGCACCGGCGACGGCGTCGTCGCCGCCCCGGTGCTCGCCGGTGGCGAGGCCCTCGGCGCGCTGGTCCTCCTGCGGTCCGAGCCCCTCGACGAGGCAGACAGGCGCATCCTCGAGCGTGCCGCCCTGGTGACCGCCCTGCAGCTGCTCTTCCGCCGCTCGGTGGCCGCCGCCGAGGAGCGGCTGCGCGGCGAGCTGCTGGACGACGTGCTGCTGGGCAGGGACCCGCAGGGCCTGCGCGAGCGGGCCCGGCTGGCCGGGGCCGACCTCGACGCCGCGCACGCCGTCGTCGTCGCGGAGGTCGTGGGCGACCGGTCCCGGGCGGTGCAGGCGGCCGCGTTCCTCGCGGGCGGCCGCGGTGGCCTGTCCACGCTGCAGGAGGGCGAGCTGGTGCTCATCCTGCCCGGGCTCGAGCCCCACGAGGCCGCCAGGGCCGTCAGCACGGAGCTCGGCCGGGCGGCCGGGCGCCCGGTCACCGCGGGCACGGCCGGGCCCGCCAGCGGCCCGGCGGAGATCGCCGCGGCGCGGGCCGAGGCCGCCCGCTGCCTCCACACGCTGCTCGTGCTGGGCCGCCGCGGCGAGGTCGCGGGCGTCGGCGACCTCGGCTTCGTGGGCCTGCTCCTGGGCGAGGACCGCGACGTGCCCTCCTACGTGGCGTCGGTGCTGGGACCCGTCCTGGAGTACGACGCCCAGCGGGGCACCGCGCTGCTCGAGACCCTGCGCACCTACTTCGGCCAGGGCGGGAACCTCAGCCGGACGGGCAGCGCGCTCCACGTCCACGCGAACACGGTCACTCAGCGGCTCGAGCGGATCACGAACCTGCTGGGCGAGGGCTGGAACGCGCCGGAGCGCCAGCTCGAGGTGCAGCTGGCGCTGCGGCTGCACGCGCTCCTCGGCTGAGCGGCGCCCCCCACGCACGGCAACGGCGAGGCGCCGGTCCACGGGACCGGCGCCTCGCCGTCGTCGTTCTCTGCCCGTCACTCCTTCTTCCGGCTCCGGGAGCGCACGGCGTGCAGCGCCGTGCCCCACACGCCCCTGCGGAACAGCAGCACCACGGCGACGAAGACGGCCCCGGTGATGATGCCGATCCCCTCGAACCCGGACGAGGCGAGCTGGTCCTCGAGGATGACGATGATGATTGCGCCGACGATCCCGCCCCACAGGGTGCCGATGCCGCCCAGCACGGTGATGAGGACGACCTTGCCGGAGGTGGTCCAGTTGACCTCCTGCAGGGAGACGAACCCGTGGCTGACGGCGAAGATGCCGCCGGCGAGCCCGGCCAGCCCGGCGGAGAGGACGAAGGCGGCCACCTTGTACTTCTCGACGTCGTAGCCGAGCGCGCGGGCGCGCGGGACGTTGTCGCGGATGGAGACCAGCACCCGGCCGAACGGCGAGTGGACGATCCGCCAGGCCATCCACATTCCCAGCACGATGATCGGCAGCGCCGCGTAGTAGAAGTAGAAGGAGTCGGTCTCGACCGCCTCGATGCCGAAGAAGGTCTTCGGCACCGACTGCAGGCCGTTCTCGCCACCGGTGACGTCGCGCCACTGGTTGGCGACGAAGAAGAGCATCTGCGCGAAGGCGAGGGTGACCATGGCGAAGTAGATGCCCGCCCGCCGCACGGAGAGGAAGCCGATGGGCAGGGCGAGGAGCATCGCGGCGAGCGCACCGGCGAGCACCGCCAGCGGGAACGGCACCCCGAGGTGCACCGCCACCAGGCCGGTGACGTACGCGGACCCGCCCCAGAACGCCGCGTGCCCGAAGGAGAGCAGGCCGGTGTAGCCGAGGAGGATGTCCAGCGCGACGGCGAACAGCGCCCAGCAGGCGATGTCCATGGCGACCGGCGGGTAGATGATCCACGGCAGGGCCAGCGCGGCGACCAGGCCGACGGCGAGCATGACCCAGGTCCGCAACGACCGGCGGGCGACGTAGTTCGGGACGATCCGGCTGGCGGCCTGCTCGTCGAGCATGGTCTGCGGTGTCGGGCTCATGCCCGCTCCTCCCGTCCGAACAGGCCGGCCGGGCGCAGCAGCACCACGACGGCCATGAGCACGAAGATGACGATCTGCGCGAACGCCGGCGCGTAGGCCTGGCCGAAGGCCTCGACCAGACCGACGAGGAAGCCGGCGACGACGGCTCCGACGATGGAGCCGAGCCCGCCGATGACGACGACGGCGAACAGGATGATGATGAAGCTCGAGCCCATGTCCGCCGTGATGGCCCGGAACGGGGCCGCCAGGACGCCGGCCAGCCCGGCCAGGGCGATCCCGAAGCCGAACACGGGCGTGATCCACCGGCCGACGTTCACGCCGAGGGCGCGGGCGACGTCGGGCCGTTCCGTGGCGGCCCGGACGATCATCCCGACCCGGGTGCGGCTCATGACCAGCCACACGGCCAGGCACACCAGCACCGAGAAGACGAACACGAACACCTGGTACGTCGGCAGGCGCAGCTCGCCGACCGTGATCTGTCCGGTGAGGACCTCGGGTCGCTCGTAGGGAAGTCCGGAGACGCCGTAGCGGCGCTTGACCAGGTCGACGAGGAAGAGCGCCAGCCCGAAGGTGAGCAGGAAGTTGTACAGCGGCTCGAGGCGGAGCAGCCACTGGACGAAGAGTCGCTCGATGATCACCCCGAAGACGAAGAGCAGGATCGGGACCACCAGGAGGGCCCACCAGAAGCTCAGCCCGAGCGCGTCCTGGAGGACGGCGGCGGCGATCGCCCCGAGCATGTAGCACGCGCCGTGCGCGAAGTTCACGACGCCGAGCACGCCGAAGATGACCGCCAGCCCGAGGGCGGCGACCGCGTAGAAGCTGCCCGCCGCCAGGCCCTGGATCGTGTACTGCAGAATCTCGTTCATCGCCCGTCCCTTCCCGTCCGGGGAGCGCCGGGTGCCTTGGAGGCACCCGGCGCACCGTGACCGCTGCTGCGAATCAGCCCATCTCGCAGCCGGACTCGTCGACCGGCTGGAAGGCCTCCTCGGCCGGGATCGTGTTGAGGATGTTCTGGTAGTCCCAGTCCTCGCTGACCTCGTCGGGCGCCTTGACCTCGGCGAGGTAGACGTCGTGGATGACGCGGTGGTCCTCGGCGCGGATCTTGCCGTTGCGCAGGAAGACGTCCTCGACCTCCTTGCCGTTGAGGTCCTCGACGACGGCGTCCGCGTCGTCGGTCTCGGTGGCCTGGACCGCCTCGAGGTACTGCAGGGCGGCCGAGTAGTTGCCGGCGTGGGCGAAGGACGGGCGGCTCCCGGCCTCCTCGAGGAAGCGGTCGGCCCAGGCGCGGGACTCCTCGTCCATGTTCCAGTACCAGGCGTCGGTGAAGGTCGTCCCCTCGAACTGGTCGACACCCAGGGAGTGGATGTCGGTGATGAACATCAGGCCGACGGCGAGGCTGATGCCCTGGTCGCGGAGCCCGGCCTCGTTGTACTGCTTGACGAGGTTGATCAGGTCGCCGCCCGCCTGCATGGTCCCGATGACGTCCGGCTGGCCGGAGGCCGCCTTGGTCAGGAAGGTCGAGAAGTTGTCGTTGGGGAACGGCGTGGCGATCGATCCGCTGACGGTCCCGCCGGCCTCCGTGACGGCCTCGGTGAAGGACTTCTCCATGTCCTGGCCGAAGGCGTAGTCCGGGTAGATGATCTGCCAGTCCTTGCCTCCGTTCTCGGTCACGGTCTTGCCGGTGCCGTTCGCCAGCATGTAGGTGTCGTAGGCCCAGTGGAAGACGTACGGGCTGCACTGCGCGCCGGTCAGCTCCGTGGTGGCGGCACCGATGTTGAAGTGCAGCTTCTTCTTCTGGTCGGCCTGGCTGGCCACCGCGAGCGCCGCCGAGGAGGCGGGGACGTCGAGGATGATGTCGGCACCCTGCCGGTCGTACATCTCCTGCGCCTTGGTGTTGGCGACGTCCGGCTCGTTCTGGTGGTCGGCGGTGATGACCTCGATCTGCTCCTCGGTGACGACCGCGTCGTCGCCGTACTTCTCGAGGTAGTCCTGCACCGCCATCTCGACGGCGATCACGCTGTTCGGCCCGGACAGGTCCTTGTAGACGCCGGACTGGTCGTTGAGGACGCCGATGACGATCTTGTCGTCCGTGAACGACCCCTCGGCGCTCGAGGGGCCACCGCCGGCGCACGCGCCCAGCAGGAGCGTCCCGGACATCAGGGCGGCCGCGCTGCCCGCAAGCTTCTTGGTCATCCGAACTCCTTCGTTCGTGGGTGGTGGTGTCGGTTGGTGGATGGTCGGTTCGTGGGTGTGGTGCCGGTGGCCGGCTGGTGACCTCGCTCAGACCCCGAGGTGCTCGAGGAGCTCGTGCTCGCGAGCGACGAACTCCGCGTTGTCGAGGTGCTCGACGATGCGCCCCTGGGACAGCAGGTAGTGGCGGTCGGCCACGGTGGCGGCGAACTTGACGTTCTGCTCGATCAGCAGCACGGTCACCCCGGCCGCCTTGACCTCGCGGACGATGTCACCGATGGCGGCGACGATGACCGGGGCGAGGCCCTCGGTGGGCTCGTCGAGCAGCAGGAGCTTCGCGCCGGTCCGGAGCACGCGCGCGATGGCCAGCATCTGCTGCTCGCCCCCCGAGAGCGTGGTGCCGGCGGCCTTGCGCCGGTCGGCCAGCACCGGGAACGTCTCGTAGACGCGGGCCAGGGGCCACGCGCGGGACGAGACCACGGGCGGGAGCAGCAGGTTCTCCTCCACGGAGAGCGAGGCGTAGATGCCACGGTCGTCCTGGACCCAGCCCATCCCCAGGCGCGCCCGGCGGTGGACCGGCACGCCGCTGACGTCGGTGCCGTCGAGCATCACCGCGCCGCTCACCTGGCGGTGCAGCCCCATCACGGAGCGCAGGAGCGTGGTCTTCCCGGCGCCGTTGCGCCCGACGAGGGTCACGACCTCCCCGGCCGCGACGTCGACGTCGACGTCGTGCAGCGCGCGGGCCTCGCCGTACCAGGCGCTGAGGTTCCTGATCTCAAGCATTGCTGGCCTCCCCGAGGTAGGCGGTGATCACGCGGGGGTCCTTGCGGACCTCCTCGTACGTGCCCTCGGCGAGGACGCGCCCCTGCTGGAGCACCGTCACCTTGTCGGCCAGGCTGCCGACGACGTGCATGTTGTGGTCCACGAACACGACGGTGCGGCCGGCCGCGATCCGCTTGACGAGCTCGATGGTGCGCGTGACGTCCTCGATGCCCATGCCGGCGGTCGGCTCGTCGAGCAGCATGATCGCCGGGTCGAGGGCGAGGACCAGAGCCATCTCGAGCGCGCGCTTCTGGCCGTAGGCGAGCTCGCCCGCCGGCTTCGTCGCCAGGTGGCTCAGGCCCACCTCCTCGAGCAGCTCGTCGGCCCGCGGGCGGAACTGGCGCATGAGGCGGTCGGAGCGCCAGAACGTCCGGCCCATCGTGGTGCGGCTCTGGAGCGCCAGCTCGACGTGCTCGCGCGGGTCGAGGTTCTCGAAGAGGCTCGTGATCTGGAACGACCGGGCGACGCCCTTGTGCGCGATCTGCTCGGGCTGCAGCCCGGTGACGTCCTCCCCCCGCACGGTGATCGTGCCGGAGGTGGGCTTGAGGAAGCCGCTGAGGAGGTTGAACAACGTCGTCTTGCCGGCGCCGTTCGGCCCCACCAGGGCGTGGACGCCGCCCTCCGCCACCGTGAGGTCGACGTCGTTGACGGCGCGGAAGCCGCGGAAGTCCTTCGTCAGGCCGGTGGCCCGCAGGGCGATCCCCTGTGTCGTCGACGTCACGCCGCTCCTTCCCTGGCTCCTTTGCCGCTACGAGTGCGGTGCAGTGAACGTTAGGAAGGCTCGTCGGCCGCAACCATGTGGCTGTCGGCCATAAACCACATGCGTGCTGTGGCCGTGCTCACACAGAGGGCTCCGCCGCAGGACGCGCCGATGGTGCACGACGTCGACGACAGCACGCCCCGCCGGAGGGCGGCGTCGTGGGGGTGGGGTTTCCGCGCCTCAGCAGAGGGCGGCGACCTCGACCGCCCCGAGCTTCTCCAGCCAGGGCAGCGGGTCCACCGTCGTGCCCTGGTCGTCGAGGTGGATCTCGAGGTGCAGGTGCGGGCCGGTGGAGTTGCCGTTGTTGCCGACCTCGGCGATGACCTGGCCGGCAGAGACCTGCTGGCCCTCGGTGACGTGGATGCCGTCGCGGTACATGTGCACGTACCAGCTGTAGACCGTCTGCCCGTCGACCTCGTGGCGGAGGATCACGAGCATGCTCGACCGCCCGTCCTTGCCGGCGCCGACGTACTCCACGGTGCCGTCGGCGATCGCGTAGATGGGTGTGCCCAGCGGGGCCGCGTAGTCGGTCCCGGTGTGGAAGCTGTACGCCCCGGAGAGCGGGTGCGAGCGGTTCCCGTAGTGCGAGGAGTTGCGGTAGGTGCCGTCGGCGAGCGGGCGGACGTACTGCTCGGCGCGCTCGGTCACGGCGGCGCGGGCACCGCTCGCCCCGTCGAGCGGGGCGCACGTGAGTGCGTCGCGGTCCGCGGCGCGCGAGGTCTGCAGGACCGTGGCCCGGCTCGAGGCGGCGGGGTCCTTGAGGAGGCTGGCAGGCACGGCCGCGAGCGCCACGTTCGCGGCCTGCTCGTCGAGCACATCCAGGACGCTGGGCTGAGGGGCCACCGCGGCGGCGGCGGCAGGTTCCGCCTCGGGCGCGGCGAAACCGGTGAGCGGGGCGACGATGGTCAGAGCGCCCATCGCGCCGAGCACGGCCGCGCGCGGGGCCCACGACCGGTGCGCGCGGCTCGCGGCGGCGGAGGTACGGGGAGCGGGGCGGAGGGCCCGGCGGGAGGGCGGCGGCGGGACCGGCAGCACCTCGGTGTCGGCCGTGTCCCTCGCGCGGGCGTCGGCCGCGACTGCCTGTTCGGCGGCGTTCTGCCGCACCGCGTCGCGCGCGGCCGGCGCGAGCGTCACGTCCGCCGCGGCCACTGTCTGCCGCGTCCGCTCCGCGGCCGCCGCCTCACGCTGACGTTCCGCCGCAGCCTCTCGTTCACGCTCTGCCGCAAGCTCCCGCTCGCGCTCCTCGGCCGCACGCTCACGTTCCGCGGCCAGCGCAGCCTCACGCTCACGTCCCTCAGCAGCCAGCCGCTCACTCTCCGCGGCCAGCGCAGCCTGGCGCTCAGCGGCCAGCGCAGCCTGGCGCTCAGCGGCCAGCGCCGCCTCCCGCTCCGCGGCCGCGGCCGCCTCTCGCGCGCGCTCCGCCTCACGGATCTGTCGTCGGGTCAGCGGTGCCTGGGATGCGGGCACAGCACTTTCCGACATGAAACAACCTCCGGAGGGTGGAGTGGCTCGACCTGCGGGAGGCCGTCGAGGACCGCCTTCCGGGCGACCCCGGTTAACGGTGTGTCACGGAACAATAACGAAGGTGTACCTGCCCGTCCAATACCTCTCCGGTGAGGTGTGGATCACCCGGCACGGGCACCGCCGGACGCGGGGAAAATCGCGTCAGCAAGCGGTTCACGAACCGTTCACGAGGCCTCTGCGGGGGCCCTCACCGGCGTTCGGCGCGCTGCATGGAGTCACGCACCTCGCCGACGAGCTCCTCGAGGATGTCCTCCAGGAACACTACGCCGATCTCCACCCGCTCCCCCGGCGCCCGCTCGCGGGTGACGAGGGCCAGGTGGGCGCCGGTCCGCTGCATGACGGCCAGGACGTCCTCCACCTCGTCGGCGGGGACGACCTCGGCGAGCGCGCGCATCCGCCACGGCGGGACGGGGGTCCCGCGCGCCTCGCCGTCGGCGTAGAGGACGTCCTTGACGTGCAGGTAGCCGGCCAGCGAGCCGTCGGCGCCGACCACGGGGAACCGGGAGAAGCCGGTGCGGGCAACCTCACGCTCGACGTCCTCCGGCGTGCACCCGACCGGCAGGGTGACGAGCTTGGCGAGCGGCACCATCACCTGCTCGGCCGTCTCCTCCGAGAACTCGATGGCGCCGGCGAGCAGGCCGAGGTCGTCGTTGAGGACGCCCTCCGCCTGCGAGCGCTCCACGATCGAGGCCACCTCCTGAGCGGTGAAGGCGGAGGTCACCTCGTCCTTCGGCTCGATCCCGACAATTCTCAGCGCCGAGTTCGCGATCCAGTTCAGCCCGGCGACCACCGGGTGGAGCACCTTGGAGATCAGCACCAGCGGGGGCGCGAAGATCATCGCCGCCCGCTCGGGCGAGGTCACGGCGAGGTTCTTCGGCACCATCTCGCCCACCACCACGTGCAGGTACACGACGAGGGCCACCGCGACGGTGAAGCCGACGACGTGGCTCGCCTCGGCCGGGAGCCCCGCCGCCACCATCGGCCCCTCCACGAGGCCGGCGATCGCGGGCTCCGCCACCACGCCGAGGCTCGTCGAGCACACGGTCACGCCCAGCTGCGCGCAGGCGAGCATGAGGGTGACGTGCTCCATCGCGTACAGGACGATCTTCGCCGGGCGCGAGCCCTGCTCGGCCAGCGGCTCGATGCGCGAGCGTCGCGCGGACATGACCGCGAACTCGGCGCCGACGAAGAATGCGTTCAGCGCGAGCAGCACGACGCCGACGAGCAGCGCGGTGCCGGTGCTCATGCGTCCTCCTCCGCCGCTCGCCAGACCCGCAGACGGTCAACCCGCCGGCCGTCCATCTGTTCCACGTGCAGCACGACGTCGTTGACCCGCACCTCGTCACCGACCCGCGGGATGCGGCCCAGACGCTCCATCACCAGGCCTCCGAGCGTCTCGTACGGTCCGTCGTCGGGCACGACGAGGTCGGCCTTGTGCGCCAGCTCGTCCGGCCGCAGGACACCCGGCACCACCCACGTCCCGCCCGGGCCCGCGTGCGCGCCGGAACGGCGGCGGTCGTGCTCGTCGGCGACGTCGCCGACAACTTCCTCGACGACGTCCTCCAGCGTGACCACTCCGGAGGTGCCGCCGTACTCGTCGACGACGACGGCCATCTGAAGGCCCTCGTCGCGCAGCTGGACGAGCAGCGGCGCGAGCGCGACGGTCTCGGGCACGCGCGGCGCGTCGACCATGAGCGAGGAGGAGGCGACGGGCACCTCGGCGCGGCGCTCGTAGGGCACCGCGATGGCACGGCGCAGGTGGACGAGCCCCACGATGTCGTCGTTGTCGTCCCCGATCACCGGGAAGCGGGAGTGGCCGGTGGTGCGCGCGAGCTCGACGACGTCCGCCGCGGTCTGCTCCCGCGTGAGGGCGTGGATGCGGCCACGGTCGGTCATGACGTCGACGGCGGTGAGCGCGCCGAGCCCGATGGACCGGGTCAGCAGGGTCGCCGTCGAGACGTCGAGGGTGCCGTGCTCGGCGGAGCGGCGCACGAGCGCGGCCAGCTCGGAGGCGGACCGGCCGCCCGAGAGCTCCTCGGCGGGCTCGACGCCGAACCGGCGCAGGATCCAGTTGGCCGACTCGTTCAGGCCGGTGATCACCGGCCGCAGCGCCCGCGTGAAGACGCGCTGGACGGGGGCGACGTACCCGGCCGTCGCCAGCGGGTCGGCCAGGGCGAGGTTCTTCGGGACGAGCTCGCCGAAGACCATCGAGAAGGTGTTGACGAGGACGAGGGAGAGGACGACGGCGGTCGCCGTCGCCGCCGCCTCGGCGAGCCCGGCCGACCCGAGCGGCCCGGTGAGCAGGTTCGCCACGGCGGACTGCGTGGTGTACCCCAGCAGGATCGTCGTCGCGGTGATGCCGACCTGGGCGCTGGAGAGCTCCAGCGACAGGTGCTTCAGCGCCCGGCTCACACCGGCGGCGCGTTTGTCGCCGGCCGCGACCCGGCGGTCGACGGTGCCGGGGTCGAGGGCGACGAGCGAGAACTCCGCCGCCACGAACACGAAGGTGCCGGCGGTGAGGACCACGCCGAGGAGGACGAGCAGCCAGTCGCTCAGCACGCGCTCCTCCGCGTCCGGGGCGCGGACCTGTCCGGGCTGGGTTCAGGAGGGTCGGCGGGATGTCGACCGCGGCGGGATCGTCGCATGGTGGCTCGATTGTACGAGCGGGCCCCCCGTCGTCCACCGCGCACGGGCAGTTCCCGGTGGCGGTCACCGGCACAGGTCGCCGCGGGTGCCCACCGGGCCGCACCGCGAGGCCCGCCACGGTGCCGTCGCGCCGGCCGCTGGCCGGCCGGTCCCCGGCCGGAAGGGTGCCGCCGTCGGGCCCTTGGTCCTAGACGGCCGGTGACGGACGCTTGACCCGTCCTTGGTCGGGCCGGCCCCGCGCGGCGCCTCGGGATGTGATTTTCAGCCCTCCCGCCCCGGGTGATGCGCGCCTGCGGACCGCCACCGCATAGGGTTGAAGGGATCTTCGTCACACCCCCTGGAAGAGGGCGATTTCCGAGTGTCCACGCAGGAACACAACGACCCCATGGCTGCCTTCGGCGCCAACGAGTGGCTCATCGAGGAGCTGTACGAGAAGTACCGCCAGGACAAGCAGTCGGTCGATCCGGCCTGGTGGGACTTCTTCGAGGGCTACGAGGGCGGCGGGGCCAACGGCTCCGGCCGCGCCCCGACCTCCGGCACCGCCGCCGAGCGCCCGGCCACCACCGAGCAGGAGGCGACGCCGGCCGCGAGCCGGGCCGACGCTCCCTCCACCGGGACGCGGCCCACCGCCGTGACCCGCGTCGACCCGCGCAGCGAGCAGCCCGCCACCGACGAGCTGCGCGGCGACCTGCCGCCGGCGCCGCCGGTCGCGGCGCAGCCGCCGTCGTCGCCCTACGCCGCGCGCGCGGCCGCGCGCGGCGGGGAGACCTCGCGCGCGGCCGAGGACGAGACGGTCAAGCTCCGCGGCGTCGCGGCCCGCACCGTGTCGAACATGGAGACCAGCCTGCAGCTGCCGGTCGCCACCTCGGTGCGCGCCGTCCCCGCCAAGGTGATGGTCGACAACCGCATCGTCATCAACAGCCACCTCTCGCGGGGCCGCGGCGGGAAGATCTCCTTCACGCACCTCATCGGTTTCGCGATGGTCGAGGCGCTGTCCGAGATGCCGGACATGAACTACTCGTACACGGAGACGGAGGACGGCAAGCCGGCCGTCTTCCAGCCCGCCCACGTGAACTTCGGCCTGGCCATCGACCTGCCGCGGCCGGACGGCACCCGCTCCCTCGTGGTGCCGTCGGTGAAGAATGCGGACGAGATGGACTTCGCCCAGTTCTGGGCGGCCTACGAGGACCTCGTGCGCAAGGCCCGCAACAACAAGCTGACGCTCGAGGACTACGCCGGCACCACCATCACGCTGACCAACCCTGGCGGCATCGGCACGGTCCACTCGATCCCCCGGCTCATGAAGGGCCAGGGCACGATCATCGGCGTCGGCGCGATGGACTACCCGGCGGAGTTCGCCGGCTCCTCCACCCAGACGCTGGCACGCGTGGGCGTCTCCAAGGTGCTGACGCTGACCTCGACCTACGACCACCGGATCATCCAGGGCGCCGCCTCGGGCGAGTTCCTCAAGATCATCCACACCAAGCTCCTGGGCACGGACGGCTTCTACGACCGGGTTTTCTCCGCCCTGCGCGTGCCGTACGAGCCCGTGCGGTGGATGAAGGACGTCGAGTACGACCCCGAGAACGAGATGGGCAAGTCGGCCCGCATCGCCGAGCTGATCCACGCGTACCGCTCACGCGGCCACCTCATGGCGGACACCGACCCGCTCGCCTACCGGCAGCGCCGGCACCCCGACCTGGACATCACCAACTACGGGCTGACCCTGTGGGACCTCGAGCGCACCTTCCCCACGGGTGGGTTCGGCGGGTCGGCGAAGATGACGCTGCGCGACATCCTCGGCCAGCTGCGTGACTCGTACTGCCGCACCATCGGCGTCGAGTACATGCACATCGCCGACCGCACGCAGCGCACCTGGTTCCAGGAGCGGCTCGAGACGCCGTACTCGAAGCCGACGAACGAGCAGCAGCTGCGCATCCTGCGCAAGCTCAACGAGGCCGAGGCGTTCGAGACGTTCCTGCAGACGAAGTACGTCGGGCAGAAGCGCTTCTCCCTCGAGGGCGGGGAGTCCCTCATCCCGCTCCTGGACACCCTGCTGACCGGGGCCGCCGAGGACGGCCTGGACGAGGTGGGCATCGCCATGGCCCACCGCGGCCGCCTCAACGTCCTGGCCAACATCGCCGGGAAGTCCTACGGGCAGATCTTCTCCGAGTTCGAGGGCAACCAGGACCCGCGCACGGTCCAGGGCTCCGGCGACGTCAAGTACCACCTGGGGACCGTGGGCGAGTTCACCGCCCCGGACGGCTCGACCACCAAGGTCTACCTGGCGGCGAACCCCTCCCACCTCGAGGCCGCCGACGGCGTGCTCGAGGGCGTGGTCCGCGCCAAGCAGGACCGCATCGACCTGGGCGAGCAGGGCTTCTCGGTCCTGCCGGTGCTCATCCACGGCGACGCGGCCTTCGCCGGCCAGGGCGTGGTCACGGAGACGCTCAACCTCTCCCAGCTGCGCGGCTACCGCACCGGCGGCACGGTGCACGTCGTCGTCAACAACCAGATCGGCTTCACCACGGGCCCGTCGAGCTCGCGCTCGTCGTACTACGCGACCGACATCGCCAAGGGCCTGCAGATCCCCGTCTTCCATGTCAACGGGGACGACCCCGAGGCCGTGGCCCGCGTGGCGGAGCTGGCGTTCGAGTACCGCCAGCGGTTCCACAAGGACGTCATCGTCGACATGGTCTGCTACCGCAAGCGCGGCCACAACGAGGGTGACGACCCCTCGATGACCCAGCCGGTGATGTACTCCCTGATCGAGAACAAGCGCTCGGTGCGGAAGCTCTACACCGAGTCCCTCATCGGCCGTGGCGACCTCACCGAGGAGCAGGCCGAGGCGGCGCTGAAGGAGTACCAGAGCGAGCTCGAGCGGGCCTTCACCGAGACCCGCGAGGGTGGCTGGACGCCGCCGCAGAAGGGCGAGCAGGTCGCCGGGCTGGAGCTGCCCGAGTCCCAGCTCGAGGACGCCGGCACGATGGTCGGCTGGCAGACGGCGGTCAGCCCCGAGGTGCTCGAGCGGGTCGGCCAGGCTCACGTGCGCCCGCCGGAGGGCTTCGACGTCCACCCCAAGCTCATGCAGCTGCTCGAGCGCCGCGAGAAGATGGCCTCCGAGGGCGGCATCGACTGGGGCTTCGGCGAGATCCTCGCCTTCGGCTCCCTCCTCATGGAGGGCACGCCGGTGCGCCTGGCGGGTCAGGACTCGCGCCGCGGCACCTTCGTGCAGCGTCACGCGGTCCTCCACGACCACCGCACCGGTGCCGAGTGGACGCCGCTGATGTACCTCACACCGGACCAGGCGAAGTTCTGGGTGTACGACTCCTCGCTGAGCGAGTACGCCGCCATGGCGTTCGAGTACGGCTACTCGGTCGAGCGCCCGGACGCCCTGGTGCTGTGGGAGGCGCAGTTCGGCGACTTCGCCAACGGCGCCCAGACGGTCATCGACGAGTTCATCTCCTCCTCGGAGCAGAAGTGGGCGCAGTCGTCCTCGCTCGTGCTGCTGCTGCCGCACGGCTACGAGGGCCAGGGGCCGGACCACTCCTCCGCCCGCATCGAGCGCTACCTGCAGATGTGCGCCGAGGACAACATGGTGGTGGCCCAGCCCTCCACGCCGGCGAACCACTTCCACATGCTGCGCCGCCAGGCCTACGCCCGGCCGCGCAAGCCGCTGATCGTCTTCTCCCCCAAGCAGCTGCTGCGCCTCAAGGCGGCCGCCTCCCCGGTGGAGGAGTTCACGTCGGGCACGTTCCGCCCGATCATCGGCGAGGTGGAGTCCCGCGTCCGGGAGGCCGCGGACCAGGTCGACCGCGTCCTGCTGTGCTCCGGCCGGGTGTACTACGACCTGGCGGCCCAGCGGATCAAGAACGACGACTCGCGCACGGCGATCCTTCGCCTCGAGCAGCTCTACCCGCTCGAGCTGGAGCAGATCAAGGCCGAGCTCGACGTCTTCCCGGGCGCCGAGGTCGTGTGGGTCCAGGACGAGCCGCAGAACCAGGGGCCGTGGACGTTCGTCTCCGACCACCTGGGTGACGCCCTGGGCGGCCGCGACCTGCGCGTCGTCTCCCGTCCGGCGGCGGCCTCGCCGTCCACCGGCTCGGGGAAGCGCCACAAGGAGGAGAACGCGGACCTGATGGCCCGCGCCTTCGCCCGCTGAGCGGTGCCGCGCACCGTGTGACGGACCCGGGAGGGGCCGGCCCAGGACCTCCGGGTCCGGGGCCGGCCCCTCCTTCGTCTCTCCGGGACGGCCGGCCCCGGCGCGGGTCCACGGGTCCGGCGACCGGACGAGGCAGGATGGGTCAGGACGGCGACGGAAGGGAACGGTGTGGACGAGGGACTGCGCGTGTGCGTGATCGGCGACGAGCTCGTCGCCGGGCTGGGAGACGCCCGCGGGCTCGGCTGGGTGGGCCGGGTGATGGCCCGGACCCGCACCGAGGATCCCGTCTTCGTCGCCCAGCTGGCCGTGCCCCGCGAGTCGACCACCAGCCTCGCCGCCCGGTGGGAGACCGAGGCGAACCGCCGCTTCGGCGCCCGCAGCGACAACCGGCTCGTCGTCGGGCTCGGCTCGGCCGACCTGGACGAGGGCCTCTCGCTCGCCCGCTCGCGACTCAACCTCGCCAACATCCTCGACGGCGCCGCCGCCGCCCGCGTGAGCTGCTTCGTCGTCGGCCCCCCGCCGAGGCCGGACGTCGACGACGTCGCACTGGCCCAGCTCTCGGCCGCGTTCGCGGACGTGTGCCAGCGCCGGCACATCCCCTACGTGGAGACGCACGACCCGCTGCGCACCCACGAGCAGTGGCACGCGGACGTCGCCGCCGGTGACGGCGCGCACCCCGGTCAGGCCGGGTACGGCCTGCTCGCCTGGCTGGTGCTGCACAACGGCTGGCACGCCTGGCTCGGCGTCCCGTCCGACGGCGCCTGACCCACGGCACGTTTCCCGCTGCACGGCCACGGTGCCGCCGGTCGGGGCGAACGTCCTGGGGTGTCATGGCTACAGTGGTGAGGTGGCTCCAGTCGATCTCGGTCTGCCCGGCCCGCCCCGGACGGCGGTCGCGGGTGCGCCGGCGAGCCCCCGGCCCGCGACCGCCGGGCTCGTGGACACCTTCGGGCGCGTCGCCCGCGACCTTCGCGTCTCGCTCACGGACAGGTGCAACCTGCGGTGCGAGTACTGCATGCCGCCGGAGGGGTTCGACTGGCTCCCCACCGCCGAGGTGCTCTCCGACGCCGAGGTGGTGCGCCTCGTCACCGTCGCGGTCGAGCACCTGGGCATCCGGGAGGTCCGCTTCACCGGCGGCGAGCCGCTGCTGCGCAAGGGCCTCGAGGACATCGTCGCCGCCACCACCGCGCTGCGCACCGACACCGGCGAGGTGCCGGAGACCTCGCTGACCACCAACGGGCTGGGTCTCGAGCGGCGGGCGGCCGGGCTGGCCGCCGCGGGCCTGCACCGCGTGAACATCTCCCTGGACTCCCTGGACCGGGAGACGTACGCGACGCTGGTCCGCCGCGACCGGCTGCCCGACGTCCTGGCCGGGATCGACGCCTCCGAGGCGGCCGGGCTGACGCCGGTGAAGATCAACTCCGTCCTCATGCGCGGTCTCAACGACGCCGAGGCACCCGACCTGCTCGCCTTCGCGCTGCGCCGGGGGTTCGAGCTACGGTTCATCGAGCAGATGCCGCTCGGCCCGCCCGAGATGTGGAAGCGTGGCGAGATGGTCACCGCCGGGGAGATCCTGGCGACGCTGCGCCGGCGGTTCACCCTCACCCCCCACGATCCCGGCGAGCGCGGCGCCGCCCCAGCCGAGCGCTGGACGGTGGAGCCCACCGAGGACACCCCCGGCGGCACCGTCGGCGTCATCGCCTCGGTGACGCAGCCGTTCTGCGGCGCCTGCGACCGCACCCGCCTCACGGCCGACGGCCAGGTGCGCACCTGCCTGTTCTCCCGGACGGAGACCGACCTGCGGGGCCTCGTGCGCTCGGGCGCCTCCGACGCCGAGATCGCGGAGACGTGGCGGGTCGCCATGTGGGGCAAGAAGGCCGGCCACGGCATCGACGACCCCGGCTTCCTGCAGCCGCAGCGTCCCATGAGCGCCATCGGAGGATGACATGACCACCCGCCTCGACTCCCCCGCGGTGGGCACCCTCACCGCCCGCGTCCGCTACTTCGCCGCGGCGGCCGAGGCGGCGGGCGTCACGGCCGAGGACGTCCCGCTGGCGGACGGGGCCACCGCGAGCGACCTCGTGGCCGCCCTCGCCACCGCCCGCGGCCCGGCGCTGGGACGGGTGCTGGCGATCTCCAGCCTGCTGGTCGACGACGTCGTCCGCGAGGACCGCTCGACGCCGCTCGGCGCGCCGGGCGCGGCGGCGGTGCGCGTCGACGTCCTCCCGCCCTTCGCCGGGGGCTGAGCCTCAAGCGCTCCCGGTCCACTCGTGCGTGCCGTCGGGGAAGACCTGACGCTTCCACACCGGCAGGCGGCGCTTGATCTCCTCGACCAGCTCCGCCGTCGCCTCGAACGCCTCGGCGCGGTGCGCGGCGGAGACAGCGGCCGCCAGGGCCACGTCGCCCACCCGCAGCGTGCCGACCCGGTGCACGACGGCGACCGCGTCGACCGGGAACCGTGCGGCGACGTCGGCGGCCACCTCCGCGACGACCTGCCCGGCCGTCGGGTGGCCGACGTACTCGATCTCGCGCACGCTGCGCCCGCCGTCGTGGTTGCGCACCACGCCGCCGAACGTGACGACGGCGCCCGCCGCCGGATCGTCCACCGCGGCCGCGCACTCCCCCACCTCGATCGCGGTGTCGCGCACGTCCGCGAGCACCACGCGGTGACCGGGCGGGGTGACCCGCGAGGTCATCGCGTGCCCTCCGTCTCGTTCGCCCCAGCCCGGCCCGGCGCGGCCGGTGCGCCCGGCGTGGCGCCGTCGTGACGCTCGTTCCACCGCGCCACCAGGGCGCTGACGGCGTCGACCCGCTCGACGACGGCGCCCGCCTGCTCGTCCGTCCCGCCGGCGGCCCGGGCCGCCGCGAGACCGACGACGAAGGCCGTCAGGGGTGCGCCGGGACGGCTGGGGCCGTGCGCGACCTCGCTGATGAGGCGCAGCATCGGTGGGGTGGCCGCGCTCAGCACGTCACGGTCGACGCCGAGCTCCGCGCAGACCTCGTCGAGCCAGGCGTTCATCACGGTCATCTTGCGGGTCTCGTCGCCGCGTCCCGCACCCGGGCCGGTCTCGGCCGGCCCGGTTCGCCGGTCGCTCACTCCCGCTCCCCCACGACCTCGTTCAGCCACTGCCACGCCGCCACGGTGGCGGGGAAGCCGCGGGTGGTCATCCCGAGCAGCACCACCTGCTCGACCTCCTCGACGGTCGCACCGGCCGCGAGCGCCTTGCGCACGTTCGAGCGGACCGCCCCCTCGGCCTGGGCGCCGACGGCGATGCCGAGCTTGACCAGGCGCGTGGTTCGCTCGTCGAGCGGGCCGGCCGCGTCGACGGCCGCGGCGAGGGCGTCCTGGCTGCGCGCGACCTCGCTGAAGCGCTTCCGGAAGTCGGTGTAGACCTCGGGCAGGTGGTCGGGCATGGGGTGCTCCTTCCGCGGGGCGGCCTCTCGGTGTCTCGCCCATCGTGGCACACCGGGTGCCGGTGTCCCTGGGCCCGCCGGGCGAACCGCGCGGACCGGGTCCGAAAGTCCCGGAGGGGACGTGCGTCACACCGTCGACGCCCCGTGCCCCCGGGCGGCGCGGGACCATCGCCCCACGTTCGCAACCCGGCGGTGCGCCTTAATGAACAGGTATCCGAGCGCAGCCACCGGGAGGACCCATGACCACGCACACCACCGCACGACCGGCAGGTCTGGAGCGCCGGTCGTTCCTCAAGTGGTCCGCGGCGGCCGGCGGCACCGTCGCCCTCGCGGGGGCGGCCTCCCACTTCGGCGTGCTCCCCGGGGTGGGCCCGGCCAACGCCGCCACCGTCTCCTCGCTCGACGCCGACCGCACCGTCTGGTCCTCCTGCAACGTCAACTGCGGCTCGCGGTGCCCGCTGCGGATGCAGGTCAAGGACGGCCGGATCGTCCGGGTGCTGCCGGACAACACCGGCGACGACGAGCTCGGCACCCAGCAGATCCGCGCCTGCGTGCGCGGCCGTTCCATCCGGCACCGCATCTACAACCCCGACCGGCTCAAGACCCCGCTGCGCCGGGTGGCCGGCACCCGCCGCGGTGCCGGCGAGTGGGAGGAGATCAGCTGGGAGGAGGCGTTCGACGAGATCGCCTCGACGATCCAGCGGCTCATCAAGGACTACGGCAACGAGTCCATCTACCTCAACTACGGCACCGGCACCCTCGGCGGGACGATCACCCGCAGCTGGCCCCCGATCGAGACCCCGGTCGCGCGGCTGATGAACTGTGTCGGCGGCTACCTCAACCACTACGGCGACTACTCCTCCGCGCAGATCGCCGGCGCCGTCGGGTACCACTACGGCGGCTGGATCGGGTCGAACAGCCTCGACGACGCCAAGAACGCCCAGCTGCAGATCCTCTTCGGCAACAACACGCTCGAGACGCGCATGTCCGGCGGCGGCGAGACCTTCGTCAGCCAGCAGACGAAGAAGCTGCACAACGTCCGCACGATCGTCGTCGACCCGCGCTACTCCGACACCGCGCTCGGCCTCGCGGACGAGTGGGTCGCCCTGCGCCCCGGCACCGACGCGGCCCTCGTGGCCGGCATCGCGCACGTGATGATCTCCGAGAACCTCCACGACCAGAAGTTCCTCGACAGGTACTGCGTCGGCTTCGACGAGGACCACATGCCCGACGGCGTGCCCGCCGGGAGCTCCTACCGCTCCTACATCATGGGCGAGGGTCCCGACGGCACCGAGAAGACGCCCGACTGGGCCGCGTCCGTCACCGGGGTGCCGGCGTCGTCCATCGTCCGGCTCGGCCGGGAGATCGGCCGGGCCCGCCCCGTCCACATCACCCAGGGCTGGGGCCCGCAGCGCCACGCCAACGGCGAGAACCAGGCCCGCGCGATCTTCACCCTCGCGGCGCTGACCGGCTCCGTGGGCGTGCCCGGCGGCGGCACCGGTGAGCGTGAGGGGGCCTACTCCCTGCCGATGGCGAACCCGTTCGCCACCGAGAACCCCGTCCAGACCGCGATCTCGGTGTTCGGGTGGACCGACGCCATCGACCACGGCCCGGAGATGACCGCCCTGCGTGACGGCGTGCGCGGCAAGGACAAGCTCGACGTCCCGATCAAGATGGTCTGGCAGTACGCGGGCAACGCCCTGACGAACCAGCACGGCGACATCAACCGCACCGTCAAGCTGCTCGAGGACGACACCAGGTGCGAGCTCATCGTCGTCATCGACAACCAGATGACGGTCTCGGCCCGCTACGCCGACATCGTGCTGCCCGACGTCTCCAACGCCGAGCAGCTCGACATCATCCAGCAGGGCAGCGCCGGCAACCTCGGGTACACGATCGTGGCCGACAAGGTCATCGAGCCGCTCTACGACTGCAAGACCGTCTACGAGATGATGACGGAGATCGCGCGCCGGCTCGGGGTGGAGCAGCAGTTCACGGAGGGCCGCACCCAGGAGGAGTGGGTGGCCGCCGTCGTCGACGCCTCCCGGGAGAACATCCCCGACCTGCCGAGCTTCGAGGAGCTCCGGGAGATGGGCGTGTGGAAGGTCAAGGCGCCGACCGACAGCGGCAACGTCGCCCTCGCCGACTTCCGTGCCGACCCGGAGGCCAACCCGCTCGCCACGCCGTCGGGGAAGATCGAGATCTTCTCCCAGCAGCTCTGGGAGCTGGCCAGGACGTGGGAGCTGCCCGAGGGCGACCGGATCACGGCGCTGCCCGAGCACCTCGACACCTGGGAGGGGGCCGCCGAGGCCCGGGCGAACGCCACGTACCCGCTGCAGGTCATCGGCCACCACTACAAGCAGCGCACGCACTCCTCCTACGGGAACGTCGACTGGATGAAGGAGGCGCACCCGCAGGTGGTGTGGATCAACCCCGGGGACGCCGCCGAGCGCGGCATCGCCAACGGTGACCTCGTGCAGGTGTTCAACGACCGCGGCCGCATCCAGCTGCCCGCCCGGGTCACCGCCCGGATCGCCCCCGGGGTGATGTCCGTCCCGCAGGGTGCCTGGTACTCCCCCGACAGGCGCGGGGTCGACGTCGGAGGCTCGGTCAACTCGCTGACCTCGTGGCACCCGTCCCCCATCGCCAAGGGCAACGCCCAGCACACCACGCTCGCTCAGGTCCAGAAGGTCTGAGGCAGGAGAGGAACATGGCTCAGCAACTCGGATTCCACTTCGACCAGACCCTGTGCAACGGCTGCAAGGCCTGCTCGGTGGCCTGCAAGGACAAGCACGACCTGCCCACGGGGGTGACCTGGCGGCGCGTCGCGGAGTACACCGGCGGGACCTGGCAGCGGGACGGCGACACCTTCGTCCCGAACGTCTTCTCGTACTACACGTCGATGGCGTGCAACCACTGCGAGAACCCGATCTGCGTGGAGGTCTGCCCGACCACCGCGATGCACGTCGGCGAGGACGGGATCGTCAGCGTCGACGAGGACAAGTGCGTGGGCTGCCGCTACTGCGAGTGGGCCTGCCCCTACTCGGCCCCGCAGTTCAACCCGCAGACCGGCCACATGTCCAAGTGCGACATGTGCGCGGACTACCGGGCCGAGGGCGAGGACCCCGCGTGCGTGGCGGCCTGCCCGTCCCGCGCCCTCGACTGGGGCCCGATCGACGAGCTGCGCGCCCGGCACGGCGATCTCGCCGCCGTCGAGCCGCTGCCCGACCCCTCCATCACCCGCCCGCGCCTGGTCATCACGCCCCACCGCGACGCGCAGCCCACCGGCGCCGGGACCGGCGCCGTGGCCAACCCCGAGGAGCTGTGAGCCGTGAACACGCACGAGCTGCCCATGATCATCTTCACCGTGCTCGCGCAGATGAGCGTCGGCGCGTTCGTCGTCCTCGGCGTGGTGCAGGTCTTCGCCTCGCGCCGGTACGGCCGTGAGGCCGTGGACCGGGTCACCGACCCGGCGCTCTACGCCATCGGCCCGACGCTGGTGCTGGGCCTGATCGCGTCGATGTTCCACATGAACGACGTGATGAACACGCTCAACGTCATCCGCCACGTGGAGACGTCCTGGCTCTCCCGCGAGATCATCGCCGGCACCACGTTCGCCGGCCTGGGCTTCCTCTTCGCCCTGGCCCAGTGGTTCCGGTGGGGCTCGACCAGGCTGCGCCAGGCCCTCGCCGCGCTCACCGCGGTGGTCGGGCTGCTGCTCGTCCTGTCGATGAGCATGATCTACTACTCGCTCGTCACCGTCCCGGCCTGGCACACCTGGGCCACCCCGGCGCAGTTCTTCACCACCACGTTCCTCCTCGGCTCGCTCGCCGTCGGGGCCGCGTTCATGGCGACCGTCCTGTGGCGGCGGCGCGCGGCCGCCCGCGCCGGGCGCACGGACGAGGTGGACGCCCCCACCCGGGAGCTGCTCTCCTCCTGCCTCAAGGGCGTCGGGGTGGCGGCGGTCGCCCTCCTGGGCGTGGAGTTCCTCATCATCCCGCTCCACCTCACCGGTCTTACGACGGCGGGCGGGGCCGCCGCCGAGTCCGCCGCCGTCTTCTCCGGTGGCTGGTTCGTCGCGCGGCTCGTGCTGGTCTTCGTCGGCGCGGGGCTGCTGTCCGTCTTCCTCGTCCGGCGCGCGTCGCCGACCGCCCGCGCCGTGCCGCTGGCCGTGCTGGCCGTCACCGCCCTGGTGCTGGTCCTCGGGGGCGAGCTGATCGGCCGTTCCCTGTTCTACGACTCCATGACCCGGATCGGCATGTGAGGAAGGCAAGGACATGACCACCACCCCCGTCCGCCCCGGGGCGAGCGCCGACCCCACTCCGGTCGCCACCCTGCTGGCGGACCGCGTGGCCCTGGCGGACACGCTCGACCGGTTCGCCGCCGCGTTCACCACGCTCTCCTCGCTGCTGGTCGCGGCGCCCTCCGCGGACGTCCTCGCCCGCGTCCGCGACGCGGACCTGCTGCGGGAGTGGCCGCTGCCCGGCCACAGCGACTGCCGGCGGGGGGCGGCGCTGCTCGCCGAGTCGGCTGCCGCGTACGAGGACGAGGTGCGTGTCCGCCGGGACTACACCCGGCTCTTCCGTGGCCCCGGGCCGATGAAGGCACCTCCGTACGAGTCCGTGCACCGGTCCGAGGACCGCCTGCTCTTCGAGGCGGAGACCATGCAGGTCCGCGCGGCGTACGCCGAGTTCGGGCTGGTGGCGCCACGGCTCAACAGCGAGCCGGACGACCACGTCGGGCTGGAGCTGAGCTTCGTCGCGACCCTGGCGGTGCGGGGGCTGGACGCGCTGGAGTCCGGCGACGACCTCGCGCTCGCCCAGATCCTGCGCGCCCTGGTGGCGTTCCTCGACGAGCACCTGCTGGCGTGGGCGCCGCGCTGCCTCACGCAGGCGGCGAACGCCTCGACCACGTTCTTCTACCAGGGCGTCGCCGCGCTCGGGCTCGGCACCCTGGACCTGGCGCGGACGACGTTCCTGCCATGAGCGGCGCCGTCGGGCTGCGGGGGGTGCAGGCCTGGCTGGTGCGGCAGCCGGACCAGCGGGCCCTGGAGCTCGTGTGCGCCGAGCACCCGGGCGCCTCCCTCGGCGACCGCCGGCGGGTGGTCGTGCGGCTGGGCGCGTGCGCGGCCGACCTCGCCGGGCACGAGCTGGTGGAGCTGCTCACACTCGGCGCCACGGACGTCCTGGTCCGGCTCGACGGCTGCGACGACGCCGGCACCGCGTCGGCCCGGCTGCGCCCGCTCGTCGCGCTGCTCCAGGCGTCCGGCGCGGACCGGCTGCACGTCGACGGCGGGCCGGACGCCGGTGCGCCGGGAGCCGCTGACCGGCGCCCCCGCGGGCTGCGCCGCCGCCGCGCCGTGCTGGACGCCGGGCACATGCCGCTGAGCCGGCGCCAGGTCATGGGGCTGGCCGACCCGGTTCCCCGTCCCCTCCCCGACGAGGACCTCCACCCGCAGCTGCGGCTCGTCGCAGCCGTCCGGGAGCTCGTCGACCGCGACACCCCCGACGCCCCGGCTCTCGCCGCGCTGGCGGGACCCGCGGCGGCGCTGTCCGCGCGGGGCTGCACCGCGTGCGGGGTCTGCGTGCGGGCGTGCCCCACGGACGCCCTCGCCCTGCGGCACAGCGCCCCGTCCGGGCCCGCGATCACGATGTTGCTGCAGGACCCGGCGGCCTGCGACGGCTGCCTGGGCTGCGTCGACCTGTGCCCGCAGGACGCGCTCGCACCGGTCGGCAACCGGTCCTGGCAGGAGGTGCTGGATGGCGGGCCCGTGCCGGTCCAGTCCATGGCGACGGCGCCCTGCGAGCGGTGCGGCACGCGCTTCCCCACGCCGTCGGGAGAGCGGCTGTGCCCGGTCTGCGCCTACCGGCGCGCGAACCCGTTCGGCTCGTTCGTCCCGCCGACGGCGCAGCGCGCGGCGGGCTGACGTCCCGGCTCAGTCCTCGTCGCCCAGCACGGCGCGCAGGTAGTCCCGGCCGCTCTCGACGGAGAGCACCGCGAGGACGAGCCGGCCGAGCGTGCGGCACACCCGGGCCTCCGCCTCCTGCGCGAGGCGCCCGCCCACGTTCGCGAGCCCCGGCACGAGGGTCTCCTCGATGAGGGTGCGCTCGCGGGCCCGGACGGCGCGCCCGGCCGCCATGTCCCCGGTGGCCCAGGCGTCGGACTCCTCACGGCACACCTCCGCGACACGGCGCACCGGGGTGACGAGGTCGCCCTCCGGCGCGACGAGGCGGTCGTGGTCGGCCCGGAGCACTGCGAGGTCCTGCTCGGCGCTCCGGCGCCGCGAGCCGCGCGCGTAGACGTCCAGGCTCATGAGGTCCCGGGTGAACAGCTCTGCGTCGGCCCCCAGCCAGCGGGCCCCGAGCCGCCAGGCCGTGGCCAGCTCGCCGGCGCGCAGGCGCTCGACGAGTTCGGTGCCGGGGGCGGCGAGCACGTCGGCGACGGCGTCCCAGCTTCCCGCCCGGTCCCGGGCGGCCTGCGCGACCTGGGCGCGGAACCCGGCGGCGGTGTCCTCCGCGATGCCCTCGACCGGGGCGAGCCGTCCGTCCTCGCTCACCGCAGCCCCTCCGGCAGCACGGCCGCGCGGGTGACGTCGACGCTGCCGGAGACCGACCGGGTGGTGAGGAAGCAGATCCCGCCGTCGGTGCGGTCCTCCACCGTGGTGGCTCCGAGGCCCGGGGACCGGTGGTCGGTGCCGTCGAGGCGCACCGGGCCCGCGACGGTCCGGGCCGTCATCGACACCCCGGTGCCGGCGGGCAGGGACACGGTCAGCGCCCCCGAGACCGTGGAGAGGTCGACCATGGAGGTACGCGCCGAGGTGGCCACGGCGACGGCGGCTGCGACGGTGCTCACCTCCACCCGCGGCAGGTCGCCCGTCAGGGTGGTGCGCCCGGCCGCCGTGCTCACGCGCACGGGGCCGTCGTGCCCGAGGACGTCCACCGTCCCGGACGCCGACTTCAGCGACGCGGCACCGCGGCAGCCGGTGACGCGCAGCCGCCCGCCGGCCGTGTTCAGCACGACGTCCTCGGCGACGTCGCTCACGGTGGCCTCGGCGAGCGCCGTGGCCACGGTGACAGCAGTCGCCCGGGGGACGTGGACCGTCAGGCGGGCGGTGTCCGTGGAGCGGTAGGAGCGCAGGCGCTTGACCCAGCCGTCCCACCCGAGGAACGGGTAGCCGACCGTGAGCCGGTCCCCCTCGACGGTCAGCTCGAGCGGGTTCCCGGCGACCTCGGCGACGTCCACCCGCACGTGCGGGGCGTCGTGCCCGAGGACGGTGACGGAACCTGCCACCAGCTGGACCCGCAGGCGGGCGACACCCTCGACGTCGTGCTGGGAGGGGCCGGGGACGATCCAGGACCGGGTAGCCATGCCCCCGACCCTACGCGGCACGTCCCGCGCCGGCCTCCCCCGGTTCGACGACGATCTTGCCGACGACGTCGCCGCCCGCCATCCGGGCGAGGGCGTCCCGGACGCCGTCGAGGGGCACGACCGAGTCGACGAGGGGGCGCACGCCGGTGGCGACGAGCATCTGCTGCACGGCGACGAGCTGCTCACGGGTGCCCATGGTCGTGCCCGCGATGCGCAGCGAGCGGAAGAAGACCCGGCCCAGGTCGGCGGGCGGCATGGCACCCGACGTCGCCCCGGCCACCGCGACGGTGCCGCCGGGCCGCAGCGCCTTGAGCGAGTGGGACCAGGTGGCCTCCCCGACGGTCTCCAGCACCGCGTCGACCTGCTCGGGCAGCCGGGCGCCGGTCTCGAAGGCCTGGTGGGCGCCGAGCTCGACCGCGCGGGAGCGCTTGGCCTCCGTGCGGGAGGTGCACCACACACGCAGGCCGGCGGCCCGGGCGAGAAGGATCGCCGCGGTGGCGACCCCTCCCCCGGCCCCCTGCACGAGCACGGTCTGGCCGGGGCGCAGGCCCGCGGCGTCGAAGAGCATCCGGTAGGCGGTGAGGTAGGCGGTGGGCAGGCACGACGCCTCGGCCCAGCTCAGCGCGGGGTCCTTGGGGACGAGGTTGCGCGCGGGCACCCACACGCGCTCGGCGAGCGTGCCGGGGTGCTTCTCGGAGAGCAGGGTGCGGCGCGGGTCGAGCGTCTCCTCGCCGTGCCAGGTGGGGCTCGGGATCACCGAGTGCACGACCACCTCGCTGCCGTCGTCGAGGACGCCGGCGGCGTCCGTGCCCAGGATCATCGGCAGCCGGTCCGCGGGCAGGCCGATCCCGCGCAGCGACCACAGGTCGTGGTGGTTGAGGGACGCCGCGCGCACCGTCACCGGCACCCAGCCGGCGGGTGGCTGGGGGTTCAGCTCACCGATCTCGAGGCCCGCGAGCGGGTCGTCGGGGTCCTGGCTCCGGACGAGGGCGCAGCGCATGGCGCACACCCTAGCGGCGCCGTCGCCGGCCGCCGGGGACGACCACGGACCCGGGACGACGACGGGCCGGTCACCCGAGGGTGACCGGCCCGTGGAGCCTTCAGGGCGCTGAGCCCGCCGGACTCAGGCGTTGGGGCGCTTGCCGTGGTTGGCGGCACTGCCCTTGCGGGACCGGCGCTTGCGACCGCGCTTGCTCATGTTGTCTCCCGATCTGTGCTCGCCCGGACGGGCGGATTTACGCCGATCATCCTCCCACACATCGCCGCGTCCCCGCGCGTGGCAGGCGCGGGCGCACGCCGACGATGGGACGGGCGTTGCCGGCCCGCGTCAGTCGACCGCGCGGATGCCGTTCACGCGCAGCACCGTCAGCTGGGACTGCACGCGCAGGCGCAGGGAGCTGGGGGCGACCTCCGCGCAGGACCGCCGCACGAGGGCGCGGATGTGCTGCTCGGCGTCGGTGGCCTCGGTGCAGGTCGGGCACTCGGCGGCGTGCCGCCGGAACCGCTCCTCCTGGTCCTCGTCGAGCTCGGCGTCGAGGAACTCGAAGAGGTGCTCGAGAAGCTCGTCGCAGCTGCACGGGGTGGTGCGCCCCTCGGCGCGCGCCCGCAGCGCCCTCTCGGCCCGTTCGGTGAGGTTCGCAGCGTCCTCGCTCATGCCTTGGCCTCCGTCCGGATCCCCATATCGCGTGCGTGGTCGACCAGGAGCTCGCGCAGCTGCCGCCGACCGCGGTGCAGCCGCGACATCACCGTCCCGATCGGCGTGCCCATGATGTCCGCGATCTCCTTGTACGCGAAGCCCTCGACGTCCGCGAGGTACACCGCGATGCGGAAGTCCTCGGGCAGCTCGTTCATCGCGCGCTTGATCTCCGAGTCGGGCAGGAGGTCCATGGCCTCCGCCTCGGCCGAGCGCAGCCCGGTGGAGGTGTGGGAGGCGGCCCGGTGGATCTGCCAGTCCTCGACCTGCTCGGCGTCCGACTGCAGCGGCTCACGCTGCTTCTTGCGGTACGAGTTGATGAACGTGTTCGTCAGGATCCGGTACAGCCACGCCTTGAGGTTCGTGCCGGGCCGGTACTGGTGGAAGGACGCGAACGCCTTGGCGAACGTCTCCTGGACGAGGTCCTCGGCGTCCGCGGGGTTGCGCGTCATGCGCATCGCGGCGCCGTAGAGCTGGTCCAGGTACGGGAGCGCGTCGCGCTCGAAACGTTCTGCCCGCTCGGCGCCCGTCTCGCCGTCGGGGGTGCGGTCGAGGTCGCCCTCGTGGGTCTCGCTCATCACCCACGAGCCTAACCCCGGCGAGCCCTCCGGTCCCGCGGTGCCCAGGGCTCCCGGGGAGGGAGGCGCGGTCGCGTGGCTGACGAGGGTCGGGCTGGTCATGCCCGGTACAACCGTGCGCCCGCCCGGTCCATTCCGGGCGTGCACCCGCCTATTCGAGATCCGCCGAAGTGGCTACCTCGCAACGGTCGCCCTCGCCGCGGTTGTGCGGTAGTCATGTGACATGAACCTCCTACGCCTGATCGCGCGCCCGATGCTCGCCGCCACGTTCGTCATGGACGGGGTGGACTCCGTGATCCGCCCCGAGGGGCACGCCGAGAAGTTCAGGAAGGTGGTTCCGGCGCTGGAGCAGGCCGGGGTGCCGGCCGCGCTCTACGCCGACCCGAAGATGCTGGCCCGCGTCAGCGGCGCCGTCACCGCCGTCTCCGGGCTCATGCTCGCCACCGGCCGCCGCCCGCGCAGCGCTGCCCTGACGCTGGCGCTGGTCAACGTCCCGCTCACGCTCCTCAACAACCCCGTCTGGGCGGCGCGCGGCGGCGAGGAGCGCAAGCGCTACCTCAGCGGACTCGTCCGCGGCGCGAGCCTCGGCGGCGGCCTGCTGGTCGCGGCCGCCGACCTCGCCGGCAAGCCCTCCTGGGGCTGGCGCCTGGCCAACGCGCGCAAGGAGCGCGCCGCCGCCCGCCCCGTCACGGCCCGTGTGAAGGCCCGGTACGCCGACTGACTAGAGTCCGCGGTATGCCCGTGTCCACCGCCGCCTGGCCCGCCCCGACCGCCACCCAGCCTCTGGACGCCGTCGTCGACATCCCCGGATCGAAGTCGCTGACGAACCGCTACCTCGTGCTGGCCGCGCTGGCCTCGAGCCCCACCGAGCTGGTCCGCCCGCTGCACTCGCGCGACTCCGAGCTCATGGTCGCGGCCCTGCGCGCCCTCGGCACCGAGGTCCGGCCGGCCGACGACGGCGGCCCCGACCTGGTCATCACCCCGCGCCCGCTGCGAGGGCCCGCCCAGGTGGACTGCGGTCTCGCCGGCACCGTCATGCGGTTCGTGCCCGCGCTCGCCGTCCTGGCCGACGGCGAGGTCCGCCTCGACGGCGACGAGCGCGCCCGCGAGCGCCCCATGGCGCCGGTCGTCGGCGCGCTGCGCGACCTCGGCGCCCGGATCGACGCCGCCGCCGGGCTCGGCGGCGCGGCGGTGCTGCCCCTCACCGTCCACGGGAACGGGCGGCTCGCGGGCGGCGCCGTGGACGTCGACGCCTCCGGCTCGAGCCAGTTCGTCTCCGCGCTCCTCCTGGCCGCCCCGGCGTACGAGGGTGGCATCGACCTGCGGCACACCGGCGCCACCCTTCCCTCCCTTCCCCACATCGACATGACCGTCGCCCTCCTGCGCGGGCGCGGCGTCGCCGTCGACGAGCTCACGGCCGACGGCGGACCGGCGGGCGGACGCACCGGCGTCGCCCCCACCCGTTGGCGGGTCCACCCGGGCCCGGTCGCCGGCGGGCGCATCGTCGTCGAGCCGGACCTCTCCAACGCCGGCCCCTTCCTCGCCGCGGCCCTCGCCGCCGGCGGCACGGTCCGGGTGCCGCGCTGGCCCTCCGCCACCACCCAGGCCGGCGACGGCCTGCGTGACCTGCTCGCCCGCATGGGCGCCACGGTCGACCTGACCGACGGCGTCCTCGCGGTGAGCGGGCCGGCCGACGGCGTCATCCGTGGGCTGGACGCCGATCTGCACGACGTCGGCGAGCTCGCCCCCACGATCGCCGCCCTGTGCGCGCTGGCCGCCACGCCGTCGCGCCTGCGCGGCATCGCCCACCTGCGCGGGCACGAGACGGACCGGCTCGCCGCCATCGTCACCGAGATCGGCCGGCTCGGGGGCCGCGCCCGCGAGACCGAGGACGGCGTGGAGATCGAGCCCGCGACGCTGCACGGCGCGCGGGTGGAGACCTACGCCGACCACCGGATGGCGACCTTCGCCGCGATCATCGGGCTGCGGGTGCCCGGCGTCGAGATCGTCGACGTCGGCACCACCGCCAAGACCCTGCCCGACTTCACCGGGATGTGGCAGGCGATGCTCGCCGGGAGCCGCTGAGACGATGGCTCGCGACACCGGCACGGACGACTCACGGGTCCGCATCCGCCCGAACCCGAAGGGGAACCGGCCGCGCACGAAGAAGCGGCCCGCGTTCGACGACGCGGTGGGGGCCCTGGTCCTCGGGGTGGACCGCGGGCGGTACCACCTGCTCACCGACGAGGGCGTCCCGGTGATCGGGATGAAGGCGCGCGAGCTCGGTCGCGGGTCCCGCTCCGCCGTCGTCGTCGGGGACCGGGTCGGCGTGGTCGGGGACGTCTCCGGCGCCAAGGACACCCTCGCCCGCATCGTCCGGGTCGAGGAGCGCACGTCCGCGCTGCGCCGTTCCGCGGAGGACGGCGAGACGGCCGGGGTCGAGCGCGTCATCGTCGCCAACGCGGACCAGCTCGTCATCGTCACCGCGCTGGCCGACCCCGAGCCACGCCCGCGCATGGTGGACCGGTGCCTGGTGGCCGCGTACGACGCGGGCATGGAACCGGTGCTGTGCCTGACCAAGGCGGACCTGGCGGACCCGGCGCCGTTCCTCTCCCTCTACGAGGCGCTGGAGGTGCCGGCCCTCGTGACGTCGTTCGTCGACGACGAGATCCGCGGCCTCGACGCGGTGCGGGAGCGCCTGGCCGGGCGCACCTCGGTGCTCATCGGCCACTCCGGCGTCGGGAAGTCGACCCTCGTCAACGCGCTCGTGCCCGGTGCGGGGCGGGCGACGGGGATCGTCAACGTCGTGACCGGGCGCGGGCGGCACACCTCCTCCTCCGCCGTCGCCCTGCCCCTGCCCGGCGGCGGCTGGGCCATCGACACCCCCGGGGTGCGGTCCTTCGGCCTCAGCCACGTCAGCCCCGACGGCCTGCTGGCCGCGTTCGACGACCTGCACGCCATCGCGCAGGACTGCCCGCGCGGCTGCACCCATGCCGCCGACGCGCCCGACTGCGCCCTCGACGAGTGGGTGGCCGACGGCCGGGCCGGCGCGGCCGGGGAGGCACGGCTCGCGTCCTTCCGGCGACTGCTCGCCGCGAAGACCGAGGCCGCCGACTGACCCACCCCTGCCCGCCGCTGAGCCGGTCACCGGCGCGCCACCCGGACCGCGATAGGTTCCGGGCATGACTGTGCAAGGCGCGAGCCGCTACACCGACGACCTGCGCCTCGCGCACGTGGTCGCCGACCAGGTCGACGGGCAGACGATGGCCCGCTTCGGAGCCCAGGACCTGCACGTGGAGTCCAAGCCCGACCTCACGCCGGTCTCCGACGCGGACCGCACCGCCGAGGAGATCGTCCGCGCCCAGCTCGCACGGACGCGGCCGCGGGACTCCGTGCTCGGCGAGGAGTACGGCACGACCGGCCACTCCCAGCGGCAGTGGGTGATCGACCCCATCGACGGGACGAAGAACTTCGTGCGCGGCGTGCCGGTGTGGGCCACGCTCATCGGGCTCGTGGAGGACGGCGAGGTCGTCCTCGGCGTGGTCTCGGCGCCGGCGCTGAACCGTCGCTGGTGGGCCGCCAAGGGCTCGGGCGCCTGGACCGGCCGCTCGCTCTCCGCGGCGCGCCAGATCCGCGTCTCCGCCGTCGGCGACCTGGCCGACGCGTCCCTGAGCTACTCCAGCCTCGACGGCTGGGCCGAGCGCGGCTCGCTCCGCTCGTTCCTCGGGCTGGCGCAGCAGGTCTGGCGCACCCGCGCCTACGGGGACTTCTGGTCGTACATGCTCGTGGCCGAGGGAGCGGTGGACATCGCGTGCGAGCCCGACCTCGAGCTGTACGACATGGCGGCCCTCGTCCCCATCGTCACCGAGGCGGGCGGACGGTTCACCAGCCTCGACGGTGAGGACGGTCCCTGGGGCGGCAACGCGGTGGTGACCAACGCGCTGCTGCACGACGCCGTCCTCGCGCAGCTGTCCTCGCAGGAGGACTGAGCGCGCCCCGGGCGGGACAATGCACGGGTGACCGAGCGCAGGCCTGACGACGTGCCGGTCGGCAACTGGGTCGACCAGCTCATCCGCGCCGCCCAGGAGCGGGGCGAGTTCGACGACCTGCCGGGCGCCGGCAAGCCGCTGCGGGACACCGGGCCGCTCGACGAGGACTGGTGGATCAGGCAGAAGATCCGCGACGAGGACCTGCCGCCCGACGTCCTCCTGCCGCCCGCCCTGCTGCTGCGCAAGGAGGTGGCCGGGCTGCCTCGGGCCGTCCGTGACCTGCCCACCGAGGCGGCCGTGCGCGAGGCGGTGCGCGAGGTCAACCTGCGCGTCGCGGCGTGGATCCGTACGCCCACCGGCCCCGTCGTGCCGGTCGCGCCGGCCGACCCCGACGCCGTGGTCGCGGGCTGGCGCGCCGCGCGAGAGGCTCCGCCGTCGCCCACCACCGACGACGCGGCGCCCCACCGCGCACGTCCAGACGGCGCGCGCCCCGGCGATGCAGCCGGCGACGGCGGACGCCCGGTCGTGGCGCCTCACCCCGACGGGGCGCCGGGCCCGCGAGGGCCCTGGTGGCGACGCCTCCTGCGCGGGCGCTGACCCGGGGGACCTCCCGGGCCGAGGTGTGAGGGGCACGCCTGGCCCGGGTCCACGGCGATGTCGGTGGCCGGGGATACGTTCGGCGGCATGCGGATCCTCCACACCTCGGACTGGCACCTGGGGCGCACCCTCCACGGGGTCGACCTCACGGAGCACCACGCCGCGTTCCTCGACCACCTGGTCGAGCTCGTGCGCGCCGAGCGGGTGGACGCCGTGCTGGTCGCCGGGGACGTCTACGACCGCGCGATCCCCCCGGTCGAGTCGGTCGAGCTGCTCTCGCAGACGCTGGCCCGGCTGACCGAGCACACCCGGGTCGTTCTCACGCCCGGCAACCACGACTCCGCGACGCGCCTCGGCTTCGGCGCCGGCCTCTTCCGGGACCGCCTCGCCGTCCGCTCGCGGGTCGCGGGGATCGCCGAGCCGGTCGAGCTGCCCGACCGCGACGGCGGCACCGGCGCACTCGTCTACGCCCTGCCGTACCTCGACCCCGACCTCACCCGTGACGCGCTGGCCGAGCCCGACGACGACGGCGCCCCCGTGCGACCTGCCCGCTCGCACGAGGCGGTGACCGCGGCGGCGCTGCGCCGGGTCGCCGGCGACCTCGGCCGGCGCCGCGCCGGCGTCGGCCACCGGGTCCCGGCCGTCCTGCTCGCCCACGCCTTCGTCACCGGCGGGGCCCCGAGCGAGTCGGAGCGCGACATCCGCGTCGGCGGCGTGGACCAGGTCCCCTCGGGCGTCTTCGGGGCGCCCGGCGCCCTGGACTACGTGGCGCTGGGGCACCTGCACGGAGCACAACGGGTGGGCCGCGAGGGCCTCGACCCGGTGATGCGCTACGCCGGCTCGCCGATCGCCTTCTCCTTCTCCGAGGCGAGCCACCGCAAATCCACCGCCCTGGTCGAGCTCGCACCGGAGGGTGTGCGCGGGGTCGAGCTGGTCGAGGCCCCGGTGGCGCGCCGGCTCGCCGACGCGACTGGCACGCTGGAGGAGCTGACCGGTCGGGCGTTCGACCATCTGGTCGACCACTGGCTGCGTGTCACGGTGACCGACGACGTGCGACCCGAGCAGATGTGGGCACAGGTCGCCCGCCGCTTCCCCCACGCCCTCGTCGTCCAGCACTCCCCCGCGCACGCCCGCGAGCGGCCCGCCGCGTCCGCCGTCGGGCCGCAGCAGGACCCGCTGGAGGTCGCCGCCCAGTTCCTCGAGGCCGCCGGCGGCCGGCCCGCCCGTCCCGACGAGCTCGCGGTGGTCCGCGAGGCCTACGAGTCCGTCCTTGCCGCGGAGAGGAGCGCCTGATGCGCATCCACCGGCTCACCCTGCAGGCCGTCGGGCCGTTCCCGGGAAAGCACACCATCGACGTCGACTCGCTCTCCGCCAACGGGCTGTTCCTCCTCGAGGGCCCCACGGGCGCGGGCAAGTCGACGATCATCGACGCGGTGGTCTTCGCGCTCTACGGAGGCGTCGCCGGCGGGGAGTCCTCGGACGACCGCCTGCACTCCGACCACGCCGCGCCGGACGCCGAGCCCTTCGTCGAGCTCACCTTCTCCACCGGGGCCGGCATCTACCGCGTGTGGCGCTCCCCCAAGTACCAGCGGCTCAAGAAGCGCGGGGGCGGCACCACGACCCAGAACGCCCGGGCCAAGCTCTGGCGCCTCAGCCACGTCGAGGACGCAGGGGAACCCGTCTCGGCCCAGGTCCAGGAGGTCGGCACCGAGCTCGGGCGCATCGTGGTGCTCGATCGCGCCCAGTTCACGCAGACGGTCGTCCTGCCCCAGGGGCAGTTCGCCTCCTTCCTCCGGGCGAAGCCGGAGGACCGCCGCACGGTGCTGCAGGACGTGTTCGGCACCGAGATCTACGACCGGCTCCAGAAGCGGCTGGCCGAGATGGCCCGCGCCGCCCGCACCGAGCTCGACCGCGCCACGACGGAGGTCACGGCGGCCGCCTCAGCCTTCGCGGCCTGCCTGGAGCCGGTGGCGGACGGCGGCGAGCACACCTCCTCGCCGTCCGTCACCCGCGAGGCGCTGCTCGAGCGGGCCGCCGAGCTGGACGCGGCGGCGCTGACCGACGCGGCCGGAGAGGTCTGCGCGCAGGCCGACGCCCGGGCGGCGGAGGCGGCGGACGCTCGCGACGCCGCAGCAGCGGCCGAGGCGACGGCACGGGACCAGCTCGACGCCCAGCGAAACCTGGCCGAACGTCTGCGGCGGCGCGGTGCGCTGCTCGCCGAGCAGCGCACCCACGAGGCCGCCGAGCCGGCGGTCCGGGCCGGGACCGAGCGGCTGCAGCTGGCCCGGACCGCGGCCGCCGTCGTGCCGGTCCTGGAGGCGCACGAACGGGCGGTGGCACGCGTCTCTCGCGCCACCGGCCTCCACAGCCGCCTCCTCGACCAGGCCCGCACGGGCCTGCACCCGGACCTCGCGGACCTCGACGGGCCCGACGCCCTGCGGGAGGGGCACGACGCCGCCACCGGCGCGCTCGGCGCTCTCGCCGAGCTGGTCGAGCTCGAGGCCGACCTCCCGCGACGCCGGTCCGAGGTCGAGGCCGCGCGCCGTGCGGCGGACCTGGCGGGAAACCGGGTCGGTGAGCTCGAGGCTGCCGTCGCGGCCCGTCCTGCCGCCCGCCAGGCCCTTGAGGACGCGCTGGACCAGTACCGCGACGCCGGCGCGCGCCGGGAGCGGGCGCTCGGCCGGAGCCGCCGCGCCCGCGAGTGCCTGACGGCGGCCACCGGCGCCGAGGCGACCGCGAGCCAGGTCGCCGCGGCCGAGGAGGCCCTCACCGCGGTGGCCGCCCGGGCCGCCGCCGCACTCGACGCGGAGCACGCCGTCCGGCTCCGCTGGGTCGCGGGGATGGCGGGCGCGCTCGCCGGCCGCCTCGTGGCCGGCGAGCCGTGCGCCGTCTGCGGCGCCACCGAGCACCCGCACCCGGCCCGCCCCACGCCGGAGCACGCCACCGACGACGAGGTCGCGGCGGCCACCGCGGCACGCGAGGACGCGGACGCGGAGCTCACCCGGGCCCGTGCGCGCCTCGCCGCCCTCGGCGAGAAGGCCGCGGCGCTGCACGAGGCCGCGGACGGGCTGGACACCACCGAGGCGCGGGCCCGCCTCGCGACCGCCGAGGCGGAGCTCGCCGCCGCCGAGGCCGCGATCACCCGCAACGCGGAGCTCGAGCAGGAGCTCTCCGACCACGAGCGCGAGACCGCGTCACTGCAGGAACGCCTGGCTGAGCACCGGTCGACGGCAGCATCGCTGCGCGAGCGGTGCGAGCACCTGGCGCGCCAGCTGACGGCGGACGAGGCGCGCTGCGCGCAGGGCCGCGGCACCACCTCGTCGGTGGCGGAGTACGCGGAGGAGCTGCGTGGCCGGGCCCGTACCGCCCGCGCGCTGCTCGACGCGACCACCGAGCTCCTCACCGCGCGCGAGGCCGTCCGGGAGGCCGAGGAGAGGCTGGCCGCCGCGCTCACGGCCGCCGGGTTCGCGGATGCCGAGGCGGCGCGCGCCGCGGTGCTGCCCGCGGCCGAGCAGCGAGAGCTGGACCAGCGGATCCAGCGGCACCGCAGCGACGTGGCCCGCGTGACCGCGGGGCTCGCCGAGGACGGCATCGCCGGGCTGACCGGCACCGAGGTCGCCGACGTCCCCGCGGCGCAGACCACCCATGCCGAGGCCATGGCCGCCCTGACCCGCGCAGCGGGCGCCGCCAGTGCGGCGGAGCTCCGGTGCCGTCAGGCCCGGGAGGCCGCGGACGACCTGCTCGCCGCGCTCGCCGCCCACGCCGAGGGCACGCGGCGCGCGGCGCCGGTGCTCCGGGCCGCGGCGCTCGCCACCGCCGGCGAGGGCAACACGATCGACACGACCCTCGCCACCTACGTCCTCCTGCGCCGGTTCGAGGACGTCGTGGCCGCCGCCAACGACCGCCTGTCGCTGATGTCGGACGGGCGGTACACCCTCGAGCGCATCGACGAGCGGGAGGGCGGGCAGCGCTCCCGCAAGGCCGGGCTCGGGCTACGGGTGCGCGACCACGTCACCGACGTCCCCCGCGACCCGCACACCCTCTCCGGCGGCGAGACCTTCTACGTCTCGCTCTGCCTGGCGCTGGGCCTGGCCGACGTCGTGCGGTCCGAGGCGGGCGGGGTCGAGCTCGGCACGCTCTTCGTCGACGAGGGGTTCGGGTCGCTCGACCCCGGCACGCTCGACGCCGTGATGACCGAGCTCGGTCGGCTCCGCGAGGGTGGGCGTTCGGTCGGCATCGTCTCGCACGTCGCCGACCTCAAGGACCGCATCCCCGAGCGGATCGAGGTCCGCCGTCTGCCCTCGGGCGCCTCGACCCTGACGGTGCGCTGCTGACTCGGGGACCTCGGCGGCTGAGTCGCGGCCTTCGGCGCGGCTACCGGGCCTCGGCCGCCAGCTCGGCGCGCAGGTCGTCGAGCTCGACCACGTCGAACCAGAGCAGGTCACGCTCGGCGGCCCGCTCGAGCGCATCGTCGTCGCCCGCCGCCGCGGCACGGACGTCATCCGCCGCATCGGGCTCGTCGACGTGCAGCGTGACGACGTCGCCCCAGGGCACCGTGGTGACGAGCTCCACGGCGGTGGGCAGCTGCTCCTCGCCCAGGACCTCCGGAACCTGGACGGCGGCGTCGGCGACGTCGGCGACCACCACGACGCGACGCGGCACGGACCCGTCCGCGGCGATCAGCCGCACAGACTCGTCCGCGGCGGCGAGGGTAGCGGTCATCTCCAGGCCCTCCTCGTCCTCGTCCGGCAGCTCCGCGCGCAGCGCGGGGGTCACCGCGTGAGCCCAGCGGGGCGTGATGCCGGCGGGATCGCGCAGGTCCGTGGCGGTCGCGGGCAGGTAGAGGCGCATGGCAGTCAGTGTGTCAGGCGGTTCACCGGACGCGGGCCGGCAGGGCGATGCCGCGCCGCCGGGCGCGTCGCGGACGTTCGCCGCTGAGCCGCTGGGCGAGCTCCTCGACCGCCCGCCGGGCCGGCGAGGTCGGCGCAACCTGGGTGAGCGTGCGCCCCTGCAGCACCGCCCTGTCGAGCGCGGGACGGTCGTCGGGGACGACCAGCGCGTCGGCCACGCCCGCGAAGCGGGCGAGCGCCTCGTGCACCGACTGCCCCGGCGACGGCCCCGCCGCCGAGGCTCGCACGCGGTTCACGACGACCATCCGCCGGGCACCGGGGGCCATGACGTCGGCGTCCGCGAGCTCGCCGAGCGCCATGACGAGCCGGCGCATACCCACCGGCTCCCCCGCCCCGACCACCACGACGACGTCGGCGGCGGCGAGCGCCGACGCGGTCGCCTGGTGCCGGCGAGGCCCGAACGCGCCGTCGTGGTCCTCGTCCAGCGTCGCGCCGGTGTCGACCACCGTCCACGGGGCGGCGGCACGGGCGACGTCCCAGACCACCTCGAGCGCCGACGGCGGCAGCTCGCGCCACCGGTCCGCGCGGGTGAGCCCGGTCATGACGTGGATGTTGCCGTCCACGACCGGGCACAGCCGGGTGAGCGTGGACGCGTCGAGGCGGCCGTTCAGCGCCTGACGCGACACGGCGGCCACGGCCGAGGAGTCGTCGAGGATGCCGAGGACCTGGGTCACCGACGGGGCCTCGGTGTCGGCGTCGACGAGGATCACCGGGCCGGCGAGGGCGGCGAGCTCGGCGGCCAGCGTCACGGCCAGGGTGGTGCGACCGGGCGCGCCCGGCGGTCCCCAGACCGCGACGAGCCTGCCCGGTGGACCCGCACGCGTGCCCTCCCCGGCAACCGCTCCCGCGCGGATCACATCCTCCCCGCCCGCCGCGGCTCCGCCGTCGGCCGCCGCTCGCCCGTCCACCTCCGCTGCGCCGTCGGCCGCCGCCGATCCTGCAGCCGCAGCACCGCCCGGCGCGTCGCCACCTGCTGGACCGGCCACCGCGGCGCGCCGCGCCGCCCGTCGGCTCCCTGCGGCGGGCGCGTCCCGATGCGCGCCGGAGTCCGAGGGTTCGCCTGCCGCGGGGGCGCTGGACCCGCGTGCTGCGGCACCGCCGTCGGCCGCCCCGCCGGCGACGGGCACGACGTCCTCCTCTGGTGCGGGGGTCCGACGTGCCAGCGCGGTGACCGCGTCCGCCAGAGCCGCGGCACCGGCCGTCGCCGGCTCGACGGCGTCGGGGCCCAGCGCGGTGCAGCGCTCCACCTGGTCCGCCGCGGCGACGAGAACCGTGCGCACGCCGGCGTCCCGCAGCCGCGCCACGACCGAGCGGTCCACCCCCGGCATCTCCGCGTCGAGCACTGCCAGCGCGCCGAGCCCCGCCGCGGCCGCCGCGAGCACCTCGGGGACGTCGGCGCACCGGCGCACGACCCGCACGCCCGAGCCCGGGGAGTCCAGGAGCCGCACCACCTCGCTCTCCACGTGGCCGTCGAGCGCGAGGAGGACACCGACGCTCACGCCGCGTCCTCCGTGTCGGCCGCGGGCGCCCCCGCGCCGACGAAGGTCGGTACGGCGACCAGCTGCCCGTCGGTGGAGAGGGCGGCCAGGACGTCGGGCAGGTCGAGACGCGGCACCAGCAGCTCGACCGAGGTTCCCGTGGTGCCGCTGAGCATGGAGTCGTCCTCGACCACCTCGGCGACGACAAGCTCGGCCGCGAGCAGCGCCGGCTCGGGCGCTGCCGCGGCCGGCTGCCCCACGCCACCGCCGATCGGGGCTGGAGGGGCGAGCCACAGGTCCACGACGGCGCCGGCTGCCAGATCCGTGGGGACGGCGAGCCCGAGCGGGACGACGACGGGCCGCAGGTCCACCGCGGCGGCGTCGCCGACGGCCGAGCGCGGCACCAGCTCGCCGGCACCGACGGTGCGGGTGACCACGGCGCCGTCCGGGATCCCGTCCGCGACCAGGTGGTACAGCCGCCCTTCGTCCTCGCCGAGGCGAACCTCGCGGACGCTGAGCACGTCCGGGTCGACCGGGTCGCCCGGGGTGAGCGCCTCGCCCGCCGCGTACACCTGCACCGTGGCGGCCGCGTCCCGGACCGCCCAGGTGCCCAGCGCGACCGCCGCGGCGACGAGCAGGACGCCCATCCCGAGGCGTGGGTCCCGCCAGGTCGGACGGCGCAGTCGACGCGCCTGCGGCAGCTCTTCCGTGTTCATCCACGCCCCCTGCTTGCTCACGGCCCCCATCGTGCCGTCGGCAGCATATTGCCGGACGGATCCGTCCACAGGTACCCCTCGGTGCCACCTGGTCCGCAGCAGGTGATGCGATGATGGGGCCATGGCGCAGCGATTCCTGACCCTCGCGGACGTGGCCGAGGAGCTCGCGGTCTCCGTCGCCCAGGTCCGGGTCCTCGTGCGCTCCGGAGAGCTTCGTGCCATCCAGGTCGGCGGACGCAACCAGTGGCGGGTCGAGGCCTCCGCGCTGGAGGAGTACATCCAGGAGCAGTACGCGCGCACCCGCGCCCGCATCGAGGCCGAGCAGAACAGCTGAGGGCCGAGCCCACAGGGGAGGGTGAGCTCAGACGGTGCTGACGAGCACCACGGCGGCCAGTGCCACCGTGATCGTCCCCTGTCCCGGCGCCTCCTGGCGCAGGTCGACGTGGTCTGAGCCCACCCGGGTGAGCCAGCCGGTGTAGCTCCCGGCGTCGCACGAGACCCGCACCGGGGCACCCTCCCGCGCCAGGGCGCGCAGCACGTGCGTGATGCGCAGGCGACGCTCCACCGTTCCCGCCTCGGGCGCGACCGGCCCCAGCGGCCATGCGGCCTGCACCGCCTCGACGGGGACGAGGAGCCGACGCTCACGGTCGTCGCCCAGGAGCAGCCACTGGGGCGCGGCGTCCAGGATCCGCGCCGACAGGTCGTCGCCCGAGCGTAGGCGCAGCCGAACGTCCTGCCCGAGCCGGGCACGGAGCCGGTCCGCGAGCGCCGTCCCGCCCATCTCAGCCTCGGCCAGCTCGGCGACGAGCACCTCGTCCTCCGCGCGCTCCGCCGCCTCCAGCTGACCCTGCAGATCCTCGAACAGCGCTTCCCACCGCATGAGCGCACGGTACGGGACGACGCGCACCGGTATCCCCCGAAGCGCCGAGGCCAGGAGGCCTCGAGGATGTCGGGCCTCGAGGATGTCGGGCCTCGAAGGTCAGGCGCTCCGGCGGCGGGCGAAGGGCGGCGAGTGGCGGCGGGCGAAGGGCGGCGAGTGGCGGCGGGCCGCGGGCGGCGAGCGCAGCGACGAGGCTGCCGTCCACAGACGCGTCCGACGGGGGTTTACAGACTCATTCCGACTGCGATAGACCTGGGCCTTCAGATATCAAACAACATCAAACGACACGGTTCAGCAGCATCGGGGGCAGTCATGCGAGACACGTTGCCGGGTGTGGGCCTGGGCCCGCTGACGGGATTGGTGGCCAGCACGGCGCTGGCCTTCTGGCTCGCTGCCCGCACCCTTGCCACGGGCGCGGCGCTCGCCGCGTCCCCGGGGAGGGCGGCGGACCTTCCCGACGCCGTCGCCGTCCTGCTGCTGGGGACGGGCTGCGCGGCGGCCGCCTGGTACGCGCTGACCTGCACCCTGGCACTCCTGATCCGTCTGGGCCGGGCGGCCGGCGCGACGACCTCAGGTCTGGAGCACGCCGTACGGCGCTGGGGCTTTCCGGTCCTGCGCCGGGCGGTGCTCACCACGGTGGCCGCCGGCGCCGGGCTGAGCCTGGCGGTCGGCGCGGCCGGAGCGGCGCCGCGGGGCGGCGAGCCGGCCGTGCCGCAGGATCTCGGCTGGGGCGCCGACACGGTCTCCGCGCAGCCGACCGAGGTCGGCACGCGGCTCGGCGCGGCGGCCCGGCAGGGCCTTCAGTCCGACACGGACGCGGGCGACGGCGCCGTAACCGTGCCGCCCCTCCCGCACGCGGCCGGTACTCCAGGTGCTGGCGGACTCGCCACGGATGGCCAGGTCGATGCCGCTGCGCCGCCCGCGATCGAGGCCGTGCCCGCTCCGACGGCGGGGGCGGCTCGCGATGGCGGCCGGGCCGGCCAGGGGTCGCCCGGCACGAGCCAGCCGGCGGGAGCGCCCGGCACGGGCCCGGGCCTCGCAGGGCCGGGGACCAGCCCGGGCCCCGCAGGGCCGGGGACCAGCCCGGGCCCCGCAGGGCCGGGGACCAGCCCGGCCCACGCAGGGCACGGAGACCCCACGGCCGACTCGACGCCTCGTCCCGGTCCCAACCGGTCGACACCCGAAACGTCTCCCCCACCAGCCACGACGGCGGCGCGCACGCCCGCGTCCCTCGACGAGCACGCGCCGCCGGGCGACGCCCGCACCTACCGGGTGCGCCCAGGCGACTCGCTGTGGTCCATCGCCGCCACTCACGTGGGCGAGCCGGCCACGACGGAGGAGGTGGCGCGGGCCTGGCCCGAGTGGTACCGCGCCAACCGCGCCGAGCTCGGCACCAACCCGCACCTCATCCACCCCGGCCAGCTGCTGCACGTCCCCGACGAGGAGGCATCATGAGCACGACGACCCTGACCCGCCCACCGGTTCCGGGCAGGACTCGGACCGGCGTCCGCACCCCCACGCACGGTCCGGGCATCGCCGCGGCACCGCGGACGTCGGTCGCGAACCCGTGGGACCGCGTGCGGTTCGCCGGGCCGACGACGGCGCCGAGCGCGACGGACCACGAGCAGGAGGACGCTGCCGGCGACCTCGACGCCCTGCCCGACCCTGCCCAGTGGGCCGGAGCACTGGTCCGGTCGGCGGTCGAGGCCCTCTGCGGGATCCGCCCGTCGGCCCAGCTCGCGCGCTGGCTCTCGGCCGAGCTCTACGAGTCCCTGGCACGCCGCGCCGGGCTGGCGGTCCGCATCCTCGGGCGCCCCGCCGTGGCGCGCCGGGCGATGGTCAGGCGCGTGCACGTGTGCCACGTCGTCCCCGGCGTCGTCGAGGCCTCCGTGGTGGTCCACGACGGCAACCACCTCCGCGCGGCGGCGGTGCGGCTCGAGGTGCGGCGCGGCCGCTGGCGGGCCACCGCGCTGGAGATCGGCTGATCGGGGCGCGGACTTCTCACGAAGAGGCCCGGCACCCGACTCCCTGCGACGCGGGCCCGCCCCGGACAGGTGACGGCCGGCGTGCGGGGACGCCGAAGGCCACGCCCTCGAGGGGGACGTGGCCTTCGGCACCTGGGACGCGGGACCTGCCGGTCAGAGCCCCTTGAACATCTGGTCGAAGCTGGGGACGTCGTCGTACAGGTCGGCGAGTCCGCCGTTCTGGCGGGCGGCGACCTTCTCGGCCAGCTCGCGCCCGGCGCGGCGGATGCGTGAGGGCAGCGGGTTGACGGTGTCCGCCTCGCCGGCCCAGTCGTCCGTGGCCGCGAAGACCGAGGTGGTCGCGACGTCGGCCCGCAGGTACGTGAACAACGGCCGGACGGAGTACTCCAGCGCCAGCGAGTGGCGCGGGGTGCCGCCGGTGGCACCGAGCAGGATCGGCATGTCGGTGAGGGAGTCCTTGTCGAGGATGTCGACGAAGGACTTGAACAGCCCCGAGTAGGTCGTGGTGAACAGCGGGGTGACGAGCACCAGGCCGTCCGCCGCGGTCACCTTCTCCAGCACCTCGCGCAGCGCGCCGGTGGGGAAACCGGTGAGCATGGCGTTGACGATCTCGTGGGCCACGTCGCGCAGCTCGACGTTCTCCACGGTGGCGCTGACGCCACGGGCCTGAAGCTCCGCGACGGCGGCCTCGGACAGCCGGTCCGCCAGCAGCCGGGTCGACGACGGCTGACCCAGCCCCGCCGAGACGGCCACGATGGTGCGCTCGCTCATACGTTCTCCTCGTTCGTCAGGTCGATGTCGTGCATGTGGTTGGCGTGCGGGCTCAGAGCCCGAACGCAGCTCCCTTGGTCACGGCGTCCGCGGCGGCGGCGTCGTCCTCGGCGGTCTTGCCGGTCCACTTGTCCTCGCCGGCGACGTGGCCACCGGCCGAGGTGCCCGCTGCGCGGGCCTTGGCCACCCTGTCGGCGTGGCTGGGCGGGTCGGACGGCACGTGCGCCGGGCGCTTGGAGTCGTTCTCCTTGCGCAGCGCCGGGACGATCTCCTCGGCCAGGATGTCGATCTGCTCCAGCACCGTCTTCAGCGGCAGGCCGGCGTGGTCGATGAGGAACAGCTGACGCTGGTAGTCCCCGACCTCCTCGCGCATCCTGGCGTAGCGGTCGATGATCTCCTGCGGGGAGCCGACCGTCAGCGGGGTCTCCGCGGTGAAGTCCTCCATGGAGGGCCCGTGGCCGTAGACCGGCGCGTTGTCGAAGTACGGGCGGAACTCGCGCTTGGCGTCCTGGGAGTTCTTCCGGGCGAAGAACTGCCCGCCCAGGCCGACGATCGCCTGGTCCGCCGCGCCGTGCCCGTAGTGCTCGAAGCGCTGACGGTAGTAGTTCACCATCCGCTTCGTGTGGGACATCGGCCAGAAGATGTTGTTGTGGAAGAACCCGTCGCCGTAGTAGGCGGCCTGCTCGGCGATCTCGGGCGAGCGGATCGAGCCGTGCCAGACGAACGGGGGCACGCCGTCGAGCGGGCGCGGGGTGGCGGTGAAGCCCTGCAGCGGGGTGCGGAACTTGCCCTGCCAGTTCACCACCTCCTCCTCCCACAACCGGCGCAGGAGCGCGTAGTTCTCGATCGCGAGGTTGATGCCCTGGCGGATGTCCTTGCCGAACCAGGGGTAGACGGGGCCGGTGTTCCCGCGGCCCATCATCAGGTCCATTCGCCCGTCGGAGATCACCTGGAGCATGGCGTAGTCCTCGGCGATCTTCACCGGGTCGTTCGTGGTGATGAGCGTCGTCGCCGTCGACAGGACGATGTTCTGCGTCGTCCCCACCAGGTAACCGAGCATCGTCGTCGGCGAGGAGGCCACGAACGGTGGGTTGTGGTGCTCGCCCGTGGCGAAGACGTCCAGCCCAGCCTGGTCCGCGTGCTGCGCGATCTTCAGGATCGCACGCACCCGCTCGGTGTCGTCGGGCGTGCGCCCGGTCGTCGGGTCAGTCGTGACGTCACTGACCGTGAAGATTCCGAACTGCATGGTGCGACCTCTCGGATGGTTGATGCATTTGCATGTACATCGGTCCCAACAGCAGGACCTAGGTCTCTATTCCACCTCCATGGCACCGCAGCGTGGTCTCGGACACAACCCCGGCACCGACGGCGAAGGCCCGCCCTGCCGAGCAGGAGCGGGCCTTCGCCGTGCGTCATGTCGTCGCCGTCAGCTCTGCTTCCGGGCCGCCTTCGCGGCTGCGCGCCGGGCCTCGCGGTTCTGCGCGGCCGGCGACTCGCCGTCCAGCTCGGCCGCGACCGCGGCGGGGCCGGAGGTCGGGTTCCCGTCCAGGGCCGACGCGGAGTAGCTGAGCCTGGTGGGCCGCTCGGGCGCCTCGAGCCCGAGAAGGTCCGGCTCGACGGCGGGCGCGGCGGCCGCGGAAGCTGCCTTGCGAGCCGTCGCACCGACCGGGGCACCCGCCGCCGTCGTCGCCGCCGAGGAGGCCGTGACGACGGGGCCGGCCGGGGCCTCCCGCTCCTCGGGCGGCTTGACCTCGAGGTTGAACAGGTAGCGGACCGACTCCTCCTTGATGGCCTCGTTCATGGCCTGGAACAGCTGGTAGCCCTCGCGCTGGTACTCCACGAGCGGGTCGCGCTGAGCCATGGCGCGCAGGCCGATGCCCTCCTTGAGGTAGTCCATCTCGTACAGGTGCTCGCGCCACTTGCGGTCCAGCACCGAGAGCACCACACGGCGCTCGAGCTGGCGCATGACGTCCTCGCCGAGCTCGCTCTCGCGGGCCTCGTAGGACAGGCGCATGTCGGACTGGAGCTCCTCGATGAGCATCTCCGCCGAGACGCGGGTGGCGTTCCCGGCCTCGGCGACGACGTCCTCCGGGGTGATGGAGACCGGGTAGGTGTTGCGCAGCTCGTTCCACAGCCCGTCGAGGTCCCAGCTCTCGGGCGTGCCCGCGGCGGTGTACTCGCCCACGAGCCCGGTCACGACGTCGTCCATGAAGCCCTTGATCTGGTCCTCGAGGTCCTCGCCCTCGAGCACGCGGCGGCGCTCCTCGTAGACGACCGTGCGCTGACGCGAGAGCACGTCGTCATACTTCAGGACGTTCTTGCGGATCTCGAAGTTGCGGGCCTCGATCTGCCCCTGGGCGCTCTGGATGCCCTTGGAGACGAACTTGTGCTCGAGCGGCATGTCGTCCGGGTAGGAGGCGGAGTCCATCACGCGCATCGCGAGGCCGGAGTTGAACAGGCGCATGAGGTCGTCCTCGAGGGAGAGGTAGAACCGCGACTCCCCCGGGTCACCCTGACGGCCGGAACGGCCGCGCAGCTGGTTGTCGATCCGGCGGGACTCGTGCCGCTCCGTGCCCAGCACGTACAGGCCGCCCAGCTCGACGACCTCGTTGTGCTCCGCCGCCACGGCCTCCTTGGCGGCCGCGAGCGCCTGGGGCCACGCGGCCTCGTACTCCTCCGGGGTCTCCGACGGGTCGAGACCGCGCTCCTTGAGCGCGGCGATCGCGATGAACTCGGCGTTGCCGCCCAGCATGATGTCGGTACCGCGGCCGGCCATGTTGGTGGCCACCGTGACGGCGCCCTTGCGGCCGGCCATGGCCACGACGGCGGCCTCACGCTCGTGCTGCTTGGCGTTGAGGACCTGGTGCGGGATGCCCTTCTTCTTCAGCAGCGAGGAGAGGAGCTCGGACTTCTCGACGCTCGTGGTCCCGACCAGCACCGGCTGGCCCTTCTCGTGCCGCTCCGCGATGTCCTCGACGATGGCGGCGTACTTCTGCTTGACGCCCTTGTAGATGTAGTCCGACTGGTCGATGCGCTGCATCGGCCGGTTCGTCGGGATCGGGACGACGCCGATCTTGTAGGTGCTGGCGAACTCGGCCGCCTCGGTCTCGGCGGTACCGGTCATGCCGGAGAGCTTGTCGTAGAGGCGGAAGTAGTTCTGCAGCGTGATCGTGGCGAGGGTCTGGTTCTCGGCCTTGATGGCCACGCCCTCCTTCGCCTCGATCGCCTGGTGCATGCCCTCGTTGTAGCGGCGCCCGGCCAGCACGCGGCCGGTGTGCTCGTCGACGATCAGGACCTCGCCGTTCTTGACGATGTAGTCCTTGTCGCGCTTGAACAGCTCCTTGGCCTTGACGGCGTTGTTGAGGAAGCCGATGAGCGGGGTGTTGAGGGACTCGTAGAGGTTCTCGATGCCGAGGTAGTCCTCGACCTTCTCGATGCCGGGCTCGAGCACGCCGATGGTGCGCTTCTTCTCGTCGACCTCGTAGTCCTCCTCGCGCTGGAGGCGGGTGACCAGGCGGGCGAACTCGGCGTACCACTTGTTGACGTCGCCGGAGGCGGGCCCGGAGATGATCAGCGGCGTGCGGGCCTCGTCGATGAGGATCGAGTCGACCTCGTCGACGATGGCGAAGTGGTGGCCGCGCTGGACCAGCTCCTCGACCGACCACGCCATGTTGTCGCGCAGGTAGTCGAACCCGAACTCGTTGTTGGTGCCGTAGGTGATGTCTGCGGCGTACTGCGCGCGGCGCTCGTCGGGCGTCTGCCCGGAGAGCACGGTCCCGGTGGTCATCCCGAGGAAGCGGTACACGCGCCCCATCAGCTCGGCCTGGTAGCCGGCCAGGTAGTCGTTGACCGTGACGACGTGCACGCCCTTGCCCGTCAGCGCGTTGAGGTAGCTGGGCAGGGTCGCGACGAGGGTCTTGCCCTCACCGGTCTTCATCTCGGCGATGTTGCCCAGGTGCAGCGCCGCGCCGCCCATCACCTGGACGGTGTAGTGGCGCTGGCCCAGGGTCCGCGAGGACGCCTCCCGCACCGTGGCGAAGGCCTCGGGGAGCAGGTCGTCGAGCGACTCCCCGTCCGCCAGACGGGCCTTGTAGCGGTCGGTCTCCTCGCGCAGCTCGGCGTCGGAGAGGGACGAGAAGGAGTCCTCAAGGGCGTCCACCTGGGCCGCCATGGCGGAGAGCTTCTTGAGGACGCGTCCCTCGCCCATCCGGAGGATCTTGTCGAGGATCGCAGGCACGCAGCACTCCTGATCGTTCGTCTCCGCCGCGGCGTCCACCACGGCGGGGGCCACCCACGGCAGGGCGCACCCGGGACCATCGTAGGCGTAGGCGTTCCCCGCGTGCGCGCACGGCTGCCGGAACGCCCGCCGAGCCGGGCCGTCAGCGTGGCGCGCGCCGGGCCAGGTCCCCCGCCAGGTCCCCTCCGGCGTCGGGGTCGACGACGACGTCGCCCAGTCCCAGCCAGGCCGCCGTCTCGCCCAGCTCGGCCGCGAGCGCGCCGACGACGACGTCCCGCGCCGGCCAGGCGCCCGACCCGGTCCGTGGCAGGCCCGGAACCTCGTCGGGCACCTCGGCGTGCGCGGCGCGTACGCGCAGCACGCCCTCGCGGCGCTCCGCCTTGAGGTCGACGCGGGCGACGAGGTGCTCACCGAGCAGGAAGGGCAGCACGTAGTAGCCGTGCGTGCGCTGGGCGCGCGGGGTGTAGATCCCGATCCGGTAGTGCATGCCCCACAGGTCCAGGAGCCGCCGGCGCTCGAAGACCAGCGGGTCGAACGGGGCCAGGAGGGCGCGCGCCGTCGTCCGGCGCGGGACGCGCGCGCCGGCGTGGAGATAGGCGGCGCGGTTCCAGCCGCTCACGCGGACCGGGAGGAGCTCCCCGGTCTCCACCAGCTCGGCCACGGCGCGGGCCGCGGCGTCCGTGCGCAGCCGGAAGTAGTCGGCGAGGCACCGGAGCGACCCGACGCCGTGGGCGCGCGCGGCGATGCGCACGAGCTCGCGCACGGCGTCGGCCTCGGCGGGCACGGGTGCGGCGAGGACCGCCGGCGGCAGCACCCGCTCCGTGAGGTCGTAGGCACGCTCGAACTGGCTGTTGCGGTGCGCCGTCGCCACCTCGCCCACCTCGAAGAGGTGCTCCAGCGCGTGCTTCGCAGGGGTCCAGTTCCAGCCCCAGTGCTTCTTCGGGCCGGTCTCGTGGCCGAGCAGCGCGTGCAGCTCGCTCGCGGTGACCGGGCCGTGGTCGGCGACGAGGCCGCGGACCGTCTCGACCAGGCCGGGGTGGTGGGCGAGCTCGCGCCCCCAGTGGTCCCGCTCCCGGTAGCGCTCCATCCGCCAGCGCAGCAGCTGGTAGGTGCGCGGCGGCACGTAGGACGCCTCGTGGGCCCAGTACTCCACGAGCCGGCGCGGCGCCCGGCCGCTGGCACGGTCGAGCAGCGCGGTGTCGTAGGGGCCCAGCCGGGAGAACACCGGCAGCAGGTGGGCCCGGGCGAGGACGTTGACGGAGTCGATCTGGAGGAGGCCGACGCGGTCGACGACCCGCTGGAGGTGGGCCATCGTGGCCGTGCCGGGAGCCGGCCTGGGCCGGTCCAGCCCCTGGGCGGCCACCGCCGTGCGCCGGGCCTGGCCGGCGGTCAGGGTGGCGAAGGGCCGGGCGGCGGCGACGTCGTCGGCTGGGCTCACGGCCACCATCCTGCCGTGCCCCACCCACACCGCCGGGCCGACCTACGCCGCCGCGGCCCGCAGGTCCGCCACCAGGGCGTCGAAGGCCTCGTCCCACTCGGGCTTGCCGCGCAGGCGGAGCACCGCGGAGGGGTGGGTCGTGACGACCACTCGGACCCCGCCGTCGCCCTCGAGCGCCTGCCCCCGCACCTCCCCGACCCGGACCTCCCGCCCCAGCACGGCCCGGGCTGCGGTCGCGCCGAGGCAGACGATCACCGCCGGGCCCACCGCCGCCAGCTCGGCCTCGAGCCACGGGCGGCATGCCTCGACGTGGGCGACGCCCGGGGTCTTGTGAATACGCCGCTTGCCGCGCTCGGTGAACCGGAAGTGCTTGACCGCGTTGGTGAGGTAGACCGCGGTGCGCTCGATCCCGGCGGCGGTCAGCGCGTCGGCGAGCACGTCGCCGGCCGGGCCGACGAACGGCTCCCCGGTCCGGTCCTCCCGGTCCCCGGGCTGCTCCCCCACGAGCGCGATCCGCGCGCGCTCGGAGCCGACGGAGAACACCACCTGGGTGGCGCCGGCCCACAGCTCGCAGCCGCGGCAGCCGGGTGCTGCCCGGCGCAGCGCGTCGACGTCGCCCGCGGGCGGCACCCACCGCTGCGCGCCCGGCCGCTCCGGTCCGGTGGCCATCACACCTCCGTCCGCTCGAGGTCCGCGAGCCGTCCGGCGAGCGCGATGGCGTCGACGGGCGCCCGGACCTTGACGTCGTTGTCGAAGTACACGTACACGTCCTGCCCGGCCTCGTGCCAGCGGCGCACCCGCGCGGCCCAGGCGTCGAGGGCGGCGTCGTCGTAGCCGCTGACGTACAGCTCGGCGTCCCCGTGCAGCCGTACGTACACGAAGTCCGCGGTGGTCTCCTCGATCAGCGGCCACCGGCCCGCGGTGTCCGCCACGACGACGGCGACGCCGTGCGCGCGCAGCAGCTCGAGGAAGGCGGGGTCGCGGAAGCTCTCGTGGCGGACCTCCATCGCGTGCCGCAGCGGCCGGTCCTCGCCCGCGTCGGTCCAGGCGGGCGCCTTGAGCCGGTCGTCGTGCCCCTCGGCGAGGCGGGCGGCGGCCGAGGTGCTGCGCGGCAGCCTGCCGAGGAAGTCCTCGAGCCGCCGGGCGTCGAAGCCGAGGTTGGGCGGCAGCTGCCAGAGCACCGGGCCGAGCTTGTCCCGCAGAGCGAGGACCCCGGAGGCGAAGAAGTTCGCCAGGGCGGTCTCGACGCCGGCGAGCTTCTTCATGTGCGTGATGAAGCGCCCGCCCTTGACGGCGAAGACGAAGTCCGGCGGCGTCTGGTCGTACCAGGCGCGGAAGCTGTCGGGCCGCTGCAGCGAGTAGAAGGACCCGTTGATCTCCACCGTGCTCAGCCGCTCGGCGACGTACTCGAGCTCTCGGCGCTGCACCAGGCCCTTCGGGTAGAAGGTGCCGCGCCACGGCCGGTACCGCCACCCTGAGATGCCGACACGGACCGTCATCTGCCGGAGTCTAGGAGCGGTGCCCGCGCCCGGCGAGGCGGGCGGCAGACACGGCGGGGCCCACCGTCGCACGGCGACGGTGGGCCCCGGTCGGCTCAGCGGTTCGCGCCCGCGCCGATCGGCTCGGTCACGTGGTTCGTCGCCTCGGTCCCGGCGACGACCGTGTCGAGGCGGATGACCCCGTAGGTCCAGCCGTGGCGGTGGTAGACCACGCAGGGCTGGCCGGTCTCGTCGTCGATGAAGAGGAAGAAGGGGTGGCCGACGAGCTCCATCTCGTACAGCGCCTGGTCCACCGTCATGGGCCGCGCCTCGTGCAGCTTCTGGCGCACGACGACCGGCGAGTCACCCAGCTGGGCCTCCACGCTCTGCCCCGGCTCGGTCGGCGGGACGGGCCGCTCCGGCAGCTGGTCCTCGTCGGCCTCCCGCGTCGTCAGGACGGGGGCCTCGACGGGTGCCGGCGTGGCGTACCGGTGGTGGTCCTTCCTGCGGTCCCGCGTGCGGCGCAGGCGCTCGAGCAGCTTGCCCGCCGCGACGTCCAGGGCACCGTAGAAGTCCGAGGCCTTGGCTTCCGCGCGGATCACCGGTCCCTTGTCACGGACGGTGATCTCGATCTTCTCCGCCTGGTCCGCCTGGCGCGGGTTGCGCTCGTGAGTCAGCTCGACCTCGACCCGCTGCGCGCGTGGGGCGAACTGCTCGATCTTCGTGAGCTTCTCCTCCACGTGGCTGCGGAACCGGTCGGTGATCTCGGTGTTGCGGCCCTTGACGACGAATTCCATGGTGGCCTCCCTAGGTCCTGGGGAACACGGGAGCGACAGTCGCCCCCGGTCGACTTCGTGAATGCCCGCGCCTCGTCAGCGGGCGAAGGAATGAGCGACCACCTCCCCCGGGCCGGACCGGGTCCGCGCCGCTTCGCGCGTGTCCTGCGGTCCGAACGTGTCCTCCATGACCTCACGCTAGTCGCAATCGTCGTGGAGCGACACGTCCAAGGTCCTAGAGCGTCGGAACCCTGCGGTGGCGCGAGGGCGAGGGGGTCGACGCGAGCACGAACGCACCGACGACGGCGGTGCCGCCGGCCCGCAGGGCGGCCGCGCTGGCGGCCAGGGTGGCGCCCGTCGTGACGACGTCGTCCACGAGAACGGCGACGGCGTGCGGCGGCAACGGCGCCAGCGCGACGACGGTCCCGTCCCTGTTCGCGACGCGGCCGCGGGCGCCGATCCCGGCCTGGTGGGCGCGCCCGCCGCGGCGGCGCAGCAGGTCCGCGACCACGACCCGGCCGACCGGGAGGTCCGGCGGCGCACCCTCGCGCCAGCCGGCGGCAAGGCCGCGGGCGACGGCGTCGGCGAGGTCGGCCACGACCAGCCGGCGGGCGAGCCTGCGGCGCCACCCGGAGGGCGCCGGGACGACGACGACCTCGACCGGGCCCGTCCCCGCCGCCGTCGTGCCGGACGCGAGCTCTCCGGGACGGAGGAGGTCGAGCAGGTCCGGGTCGCCCGACCAGGTGCGCGCCGCCGCCCGCGCCGCGGCCAGGACGGCGGGCGCGACGTCCCGGCGGCGGTGGTTCTTCCAGCCCAGCACGATCGCGCGCAGCGGGCCCCGGTAGGCGCCGATCGACCAGGTGGGCAGCACGGGCAGCGTGCCGCCGCCGGCGAGCAGGGCGGCATCCTCCTCGCAGCGCGCGGGCGGGCACCGCAGGAGCGCCCCGCACCGCTCGCACAGCACCACGTCCCAGCGGCCGCAGCCGGCGCACTCCACGGGCAGCACCAGGCCGGCGGCCTCGGCGAGCGCGGCACGGACGTCCACACGGGCATGCTGCCGGACGGCACCCGGACGCCCACAGCCGCCCGGGCCGGGCTGTGGAGGCGCGGCACGGCCTGTGGACCAGGGGCAGTCGCGCAGGGTGGGCAGCCGGCCGGACGGTCAGCCGGGCAGCGCCGGGTCCGACACCGAGCCGAGCCACGCCCGCCAGCCGGCGCCGTTGCGCTCGTACAGCCGGCCGTCCTCCGTCGCCACCACGAGGGACCTGTCGCCGCGGCCCGCGGTGAGCGAGACCGCCCCGTCGACCACCGGCAGCCGCGTGGCCGGTCCGCCCAGCGGCAGCATGTGCACGCTGGGGACCGGCTCGGCCTCGGTGGTGCCCAGCACCGCGACGGTGCTCTCGTCGATCCAGGCCACGTCCACGGCGTCGGTGAGCCGCTCGCCGAACCGCACCGGTTCGGCGAGCGCGCGCGGGGTGCCGTCCGCGTCCCGGACCACGGCCGCGACGTCCAGCACGGGGGTGCCCGCCACCTCCCAGACCACCACCACGCGCGCAGCCTCCCGCGAGATGCGCAGGGCCCGCACGGTGCCGTTCTGGAGCCACGGCGCGTCGACGTCCATCGTGTCGCCGTCCGGGCGCACGGCCCGCAGGCGACCGTCCGCGCGCGCGGGGGTGGTCCAGGCCCACCCGTGCCGGTCGACGGACGGCGCCACGAGGTCGCTGCCCTCGGTCAGGACGAACGGCTGGGCGTCGCCGGCGGGCGCGGACACCAGCCGGTCGGGCCCGTCGAGGAGCACGGTCGTCGGGGTGGTCGACTCGTAGCCCACCGCCGGGTCGTGCGGGGAGAGCTGCGCCAGCTGCTCGCTCCCCGGGCGGGGGACGACCTCTCCGCCGACGACGTCGGCGAGCGTGCCGTCGCTGATCACGGCCATGGGGTTCGGCACGTAGGGGTAGATCGGCAGGTCGGGCACCGGCTCCTCGAGCTCGAACGGCGCGCCGGCCGCGGTGATCTCGACGTCGTGCACGTCGGGGTCGTGCTGGAGCGTCCGCTCCATCTGGGCGTAGAGGAGCGACCGCTCCTCCGCCTTCGCGGCCAGGAGGTCCGCCGAGAGGTCCACGCGCGCCACGCCCTCGGCGACCTGGACCGACTCCACCGTCATCCGCGTGCCCACGGGCACCGTCGTGCGCACGCCGGGGGCGAGCCAGGACGACGGTCCCTCGAGCAGCGCCCGGACGAGCGACGTCGCGAGGTTCTCCTGCGGGAACCAGCGCACCTCGGGGACGAGCGCGCTGAGGTCGGGGGTCAGGAAGTACACCGAGCTCTGGTTGTAGACGGACTGGAAGTTGGCCGCCGGGAGCAGCACGCCGTCGTCGAGCTCGATGATGCGCCACTCGCCGTCGCCGTCGCGCGCCAGGGTGAAGTCGGCCTGGATCGTCGTGCCGGGGGCGGCCTCGCTGTAGCGGCCCGCGGAGTCCAGGGAGGCCTCCGCCGTGACGCTGAGCCTCACGCCGCCGTCGCCGGCGCGGCTGTACTGCGGGGCCGGCGCGTCGGAGTAGATGCGGACCTGCTCGAGCGGCTGCCACGTGGTGACCGCGCTGCCCGCGAGGAACTCGCGGGCGACGACGAAGCCGTCGGAGTACCCGGCCCAGGAGGCGGTGAGGAACCCGTCGACGATCTCCTCCGGGGACGCCCCGGGCTGGGGACCGCTCGCGAAGAAGCCGATGCCCTGGGGGGCCGGCAGGTCGGGGTCCGAGGCCGTGACCGGGCCGGAGCGGGGCAGGGCGGCGCAGCCGGCGAGAGCCAGGGCGAGGACGAGCAGCGCGAGCACGGCGCGCGGCAGGCGGGCGACGGCGGTGCTCATCGGGCGTCCTCCGTCAGCCTGGGCAGGGCGGCCGGGCCGCCGGAGCCGGTGAGCTCGTGCGTCGTCGGCGCCGAGGTGTCCACCTCCGGGGAGAGCGGGACGGGGGAACGACCCACCACCGCCCCGGCGCGCCGGGGCAGGGTGAGGAGGAACGCGGCGGCGACGCCGGGGCGGCCCCAGGCCTGCAGGGTGCCGCCGTGCAGGCGGGCGTCCTCCATGGAGATCGCGAGGCCGAGCCCGGTCCCGCCTGTGGTGCGGGCGCGTGCCGGGTCGGCGCGCCAGAACCTGTCGAACACGTGCGCGGCGGCCTCCTCGTCCATGCCCACGCCGTGATCGAGCACCCGCACGGCGACGGTGGAGGCGTTCATCCCGATGGTGATGTCGATGGGCCGGCCCTCGCCGTGCTCGATCGCGTTGGAGAGCAGGTTGCGCAGCACGCGCTCCACCCGGCGCGGGTCGACGTCGGCCGTGCACGGCCGGTCGGGCGCGTGCACCCGCACCTCGGACCCCTTGGCGTCGGCGAGGATGGCGTTGATCTCGACCACGCGCGCCACGAGGTCGCGCACGTCCCGCTCCTCGACGTCGAGCACGGCGGCACCGGCGTCGAAGCGGGAGATCTCCAGCAGGTCGGCGAGCATGGACTCGAACCGGTCGAGCTGGGCGTGCAGCAGCTCGGCGGAGCGCCGGACCGCGGGGTCGAAGGAGTCCTTGGCGTCGTGGATCAGCTCGCCCGCCATGCGGATCGTGGTCAGCGGCGTGCGCAGCTCGTGCGAGACGTCGGAGACGAAGCGCTGCTGCAGCCGGGAGAGCTCCTCCATCCGCTCGATCTGGCGCTGCAGCGAGGAGGCCATCTCGTTGAAGGACTGGCCCAGCAGGGCCAGCTCGTCGCGCCCGCGCACGTCCATGCGCTCGTCGAGCATGCCGTCGGCCAGCTTCTCGGCCGTGAACGCGGCCTGCTTGACCGGCCGCAGCACCCACCTGGTGATCACCCAGGTCATGGCGCCGAGGAGCAGCACGAGGGCGACGGCGCCGACGGCCAGCACCCGCAGCACGAGGGAGATCGTCTCCTCCTCGGGGCCCAGCGTGTAGACGAGGTACATCTCGTACGCGCCGGCCGCGGGGAGGGTGACCGGGGAGCCGACGACGATGCCGGGGGCGTCGCCGGTCTGGCCGGGCAGCTGCACCGGCTGCCAGTGCTGGCCGCCGTCGGTGGCGACCGCGGCCCGCATCTCGGGGCTGACCAGCGCCCGCAGGTCGATGCCGGTGTTCGTGCCCAGATCGGCGATGGTCACGGCGGAGGTCTCGCCCGGGGACCGGATCAGCAGGGCGCCGACCGCGCCGGAGCCGGCGGTGTCGAGGCTGCGGATCCAGCCGTTCGCCACCGACTGCACCTGCTGGCTGGTGGTCGCCGTCGCGGAGTCGAACGTCTCCTGGGCGTCCTGGTGGCGCAGCGCCGCGTCCTCGAGCATCTGCCCGACGCGCTCGTCGTAGAGACCGTCACGGATCTGCAGGGTGAGCACGCCTCCGATGACCGCGAGCGCGACGAGCCCACCGACCACGGTGCTGGCCACGACGCGGACCGTCAGCGACGAGCGCCACCGGCGGAGCAGCTGGAGGAACTTGCGGCGCAGACGGACCCGCAACCGCACGCGCGACCGGGGCCGGTACGTCGTCGCCGGCCCGGCGGGGTGCGGCACGGAGCCGGCCCCCGGTCCCCCGACGGCCGGCGGCCGACCTCCGACGTCGGCGCTCACGCCTGGGGCGCCCCCGCCCGGTAGCCCACACCACGGACGGTCACGACGACCTCGGGGTGCTCGGGGTCCCGCTCGACCTTGGCCCGCAGGCGCTGGACGTGGACGTTGACGAGCCGGGTGTCGGCGGCGTGCCGGTAGCCCCACACCTGCTCGAGCAGCACCTCGCGGGTGAAGACCTGCCAGGGCTTGCGCGCGAGCGCGACGATCAGGTCGAACTCCAGCGGGGTCAGGGCGATGACCTGGCCGTCGCGGGAGACCTCGTGGCCGGCGACGTCGATCTCGAGGTCGCCGATGCGCAGGCGCTCCGGCTCGGTGTCCTCCTGGCGGCGCAGGCGCGCGCGCACGCGGGCGACGAGCTCCTTGGGCTTGAACGGCTTGGCGATGTAGTCGTCGGCGCCGGCCTCGAGCCCGGCGACGACGTCGATCGTGTCGGACTTGGCCGTCAGCATGACGATGGGGACGTCGGACTCGGACCGGATCATCCGGCAGATCTGGATGCCGTCCAGGCCGGGGAGCATGAGGTCGAGAAGCACGAGGTCGGGCTGCTCGGCGCGGAACATCTCCGGCGCCAGCGCGCCGTCGGCGCAGAAGACGGTGTCGAAGCCCTCGGCCTCGAGCACGATGCCGATCATCTCGGCCAGGGCGGTGTCGTCGTCGACCACGAGGAGTCGGGCAGTCATGCACCTATGTTCCCACCCCCGCGACCTGGAGCTGCACAGGCGTGCCGCATCCTGGCCGCGCGAGCACGCGGTCGTGGGACGATGTGCCTGGTCGGAACACCGGGGGTGGGGCGAGGGTCCCGCAGAGAGGCAGTCCATGTCGAGCGACGAGGGCCAGCGCCCGCGGCCGGACGAGCCCGCCGCCGCTGCCGGAGCGGGACCGCGCGACGACGCGTGGGCCGGTGAGCAGTACGCCGCCCCCGCCACGGGTGGTGACCAGTACGGCCAGTACGGCACCCAGCAGCCCCAGGCCTCCCCGCAGTACGGCCAGTACGGCCAGTACGGCACCCAGCCGGCCGAGGGCTCCGCGCAGTACGGCCGGTACGGCACCACGCCGGCGCCGGTCGCCGGGCAGTACGCCGGCTACGGCGAGCAGCAGGCCTGGGGCCAGCAGCAGCCCTGGGGTCAGCAGCCGGGCGGGTGGGGCGTCGTGCCCCCGCAGTCGGCGCCGGTGTACGGCCAGTACGGCTCCGCCGCCGCGCAGCAGGTGCCGCGCGGCTTCGGCGGCGCCGCGCAGCCCGGCATCGTCCCGCTGCGCCCGCTCAACGTCGGCGAGATCCTCGACGGCGGCTTCCGCGCCATCCGGGCCAACCCCAGGGTGATGTTCGGGCTGTCGCTGCTGGTCATGGGGGCCACGGCCGTCATCGAGGCCGTCGTCCTTGGTCTCCTCGTCGGCGGGGCGCTGCCGCTGCTCGACCCGACGGCGTCGCCGGAGTCCCTGGCCGCCTTCGGCGCCGGCAGCGTGCTCGGCGGGCTCGCCACGGTGGCCGGGGTCTACATCGCCTCGATCGTGCTCACCGCGATCCTCATCATCTCGGTCAGCCAGTCGGTCATCGGGCGGGTGGCCACCGCCGGGGAGGTGTGGGCGAACGCGAAGGGGCAGGTGTGGCGCCTGGTCGGTCTCACGCTGCTGCTCGGCGTCGGCTGGGTGGTGGTCGTCGTCGGGCTGGCCGTCGTCGCGGCGCTCCTGGGCAGCGGCGCCGTCGCGGCGTTCGGCGAGTCCGCGCCCGTCCTGGTCGCCCTGGTGATCTTCGTGCTCGTGGTCGCCGCGCTGGTCGGCATGTCGTTCTTCGCGGTGCGCCTGACGCTGTCCGCGCCGGCCCTGATGCTCGAGCGCACGGGCGTGATCCAGTCCCTGCGGCGCTCGTGGTCACTGACCCGCGGCCACTTCTGGCGCATCTTCGGCTCGCTCGCGCTGGCCCTGATCATCATCAGCGTCATCTCCTACGCGCTGATGATCCCCGTAACCGTGGGCATGGCCTTCATCGGCGACGAGATGACCGCCCTCGTGGTCACCCTGGTCGTCTCGACGGTGCTGCAGGTGCTGCTCTCCGCCCTGACGACGCCGTTCCTCGCCGCCGTCCTGGCCCTGGTGTACATCGACGTGCGGATGCGCAAGGAGGGCCTCGACGTCGAGCTCGCCCGCGCGGCGGAGGTCCGCTGAGGTGCTGGTCCCGCTGGCCGTGCGCCTCGGCGTGCCGGTCGACCCCGACGCCGCGGAGGCGCAGCGGTGGGCCGAGGAAGAGCTCGCCAAGCCGATCTACTCCGACCAGCCCGGGCTGCTCGAGCGGCTCGGCGAGTGGCTGCTGAGCCTCTTCGACGGCATCGGCCGCATCGGCGTGGTCACGCCGCCCGCGGTCGTGCCCGTGCTGGTGGTGCTCGCGTTCGTCGGCGTCATCGTCGTTGCGCTGGTTCTCGGCGGACGGGTGCGCCGCAGCCGCGTCGTCGAGCCGCAGGGCTCTCACGAGCTCTTCGAGGACGAGCGCACGAGCGCCGACCTCGCCGCCGCCGCGGACCTAGCCGCCCGCCGCGGCGACTGGGCGACAGCGGTGCTCGAGCGCTTCCGCGCCCTGGTCCGGCGACTGGACGAGCGGGCGGTCCTCGAGGACCGCGCGGGCCTGACCGCGCACGAGGCCGCGACGCTCGCGGCCGCCGCGCTGCCCGACGAGGCTGACGGGCTGCGCTGGGCGGGTCGCCTCTTCGACGACGTCCGCTACGGGCACGTCCGGCCCGGCGAGGCCGAGGACGCCGCGCTGCGCGACCTCGCCGCCCGCGTGGCCCGGTCGCGGCCGGGGCGGACACCCGCGGCGGCCGGCGCCGGCTGGGCGGAGCTGTCGTGAGCGCCGCCGGCACGCACAGCGCCGCCGGTCCCGCCGTGCCCGCCGGCGGTCCGGACGCACCGGCGGCGGAGGGGACGCCGTCGTCCCCGGACGGCGGGGCGGCCACCACGCCGCCCGCTGGCGAGACGCCCCGACGGCGCTCGTGGTGGCGGCGCCACCGCGCCGCGGCGGTCGTCAGCGTCGTGTTCCTCGGGCTCGCGCTGCTCGCCGTCGTCCTCGGCGGACGCACGTCGGGACGCCCGCTGGCGCCGGACAACCCCGAGCCCGGCGGCGCCCGCGCCGCTGCCGAAATCCTCCGGGGCCAGGGCGTCCGGGTGCACGAGGCATCCACCCTCGCGCAGGTGGGCGGCCTCGCCCGCCCCGGGACGACCGTGCTGGTCACCGACGTCCGGCTCCTCACCCCCGAGCAGCGCTCCGAGCTCGTGGACACCGGCGCGGACCTGGTGGTCGCCGGCAGCCCGTTCACGGACCTGGAGGGGCTCGGCGTGCCGCTCGTGCCCGGCGGTGCCGGTGCCCAGGACCCGGTCCTGGCGCGGTGCGACGACCCGGACGCGCGGGCGGCGTCGCGCATCTCCTCCTCCTCCGGCTCCGTCACCGCCGAGGCGGGGGCGGCCGGCGTCACCGTCTGCTTCCCGGTGGACGGGGACGGCGCGGGGGCCTACGCGGTGTGGTCCGACGGCGGGCGGACGGTGCGCTACCTCGCCGACCCGCAGCTCATGACGAACCGGCTCCTCGCCGAGGACGGGAACGCCGCCCTGGTGCTGCGCATGCTCGGCCACCACGAGGACCTCGTCTGGTACGTGCCGTCCCTGCTCGACACCTCCGGCAGCGTCGAGGACACGGTCCCGGCCCTGCCCGCCGGCGCCACGATGGCGCTGTGGATGCTGCTGGCCGCCGCCGTCGTCCTGGCCGTCGGGCAGGCGCGCGGGCTCGGCCGGGTGGTCACCGAGATCATGCCCGTCGTGGTGCGTTCGGCGGAGACCACGCGCGGCCGCGGGCGGCTGTACCGGCGCTCCGGCGCCCAGGACCACGCCGCCGCCGCCCTGCGCGCGGGGGCGGCGAGCCGGCTGGCCCGCGCCCTCGGGGTGCCCCGCTCCGCCGACGCCGCCACCCTGATCGACGCGGTCGCCCGGGCCACCGGGTGGGAGGCCCGGGAGGTCTCCGACCTGCTCCACGGCCCGCCGCCCGCCGACGACGGCGCCCTGCTCGCCCTGTCCACCATGCTCGACGCCCTGGAAAGCGAGGTTCACCGATCGTGACCCATCCCCCGTACGGCCAGCAGCCGTCCGCCACGCCGGACCAGGAGCGGTTCGCGCCGCGCCCGCCGGCGGCGGCGCCGCAGGACGGCCGCGCCGCCCAGGACGCCCGCGCCCCGCAGGACGGCTACGCCGCCCCCGACGGCGGCGAGCAC
>NZ_BAABBA010000019.1:0-77906 GCF_039537705.1 Georgenia daeguensis | reverse complement strand
CATCCCCTCCGACTTGTGGAGCCGTCTGATCTCGGCCCAATCCTCCACGCTGATCACTCCCTCACTCTGTCCGAGGGGGTCAACTTTCACTCGGCACCAGGGGGTCAGTATTCACGTGGCACTGACACCGGTGACACCCTCGTGGTGTGGAAGCTCGACCGGCTCGGCCGCAACCTGCGCCACCTGGTCAACATCGTCCAGGACCTCACCGACCGCGGCATCGGTCTGAAGGTCCTCACCGGCCAGGGCGCGGCAATCGACACCACCACCGCCTCAGGCAAGCTCGTCTTCGGCATCTTCGCCGCCCTGGCCGAGTTCGAACGCGAGCTCATCTCCGAACGCACCATCGCCGGCCTCGCTGCCGCCCGGGCCCGCGGCCGAACCGGCGGCCGCCCCAACAAGATGACCCCCGCCAAGCTCCGCCTCGCGCGGGCGTCCATGGGGCAGCCCGACACCAACGTCGGCGAACTGTGCAAGGAGCTCGGCGTCACCCGCCAGACTCTCTACCGCCACATCTCCCCCGCCGGCGAGCTCCGCGAGGCCGGCCGCCGGCTCATGGATCTGAGCCGCAGCAAGTGACAGGTTCGGACCCTGTGACCTCGCTGCGGTAAGCAGTGCTCAGCGTTGACGGCCATCACGGTCCTGCCGCTTTGAGGGCTGGTTCCGCTCCTACTTCCCACTAACAGGTGGCCGCATCGATCGAACAGTGCGCGTCCAGCAAGTCCCTTACCAACGGTCGTCAGTGACCGGCCGAAGCCACCAGTCCGAGCACAGACGCAACTATCCCAATCAGCCAAGGGACCACGTACCAAACAGCTCCACGTGCGGTGCGCACGACGCTGCTGTGAACCTCACTGTGGGAAGCGCTCCGAGGTTCCAGTTCCTCACTGTTCGTGACCCGGGCCCCACGAAGTCTCATTGCCAGTGACTGCTCGGCGCCCGCCAACACGACCCGTTGACCGGTGTCTAGCCGAAGGCGAGGGAACAAGAATTCATCGACTTCAAGAATCCGCGACCGCTCAAACTCCCAGGTCCATACCGGGTTCACCACACGAACCAGCACCCCCGACACGATTTCGACGCGTACTCGCATGAACATCACACCGGCAGTGGCAATGACACACAGTCCGGCAGTGGCGAGGAGTGACTCCACGTTGCTCATTCGCTCGCTTGGAGGGAGGTCGCGGTAGGTCCGAAACATCCAAGGATCAGCCAGGATGAACAGTCCAAAGCTCATGAAGACCAGAAGAATTCCGGAGACGTAGTTGGTCCCGTTTCGTATGACTCGCACCGTGGGGCCCCCGATTCCTCGTGAACTGTTTACGCTCCTCGGGCTCGCCCGGCGAACGAGTCGAACGATGGCGATGACGGCCAGCCGTCGCTGGCCGGGGCCACCGCTATCCAAGGTAACCAGCCGACGCTCCATCACGGACATTTGACTCGCGCAAACCAACGGTTCTGAACACACGCCAATGCGGAGGTGAACGTTCCAAGCGGCCCTTCTGCTCGATCGACTCACACCACCCCTCTGGTGTGCGGGCCTCGCGGCGTACGCCTTCAGGGCGCTACTCCGCGAACGGGTCGGCGGTGACTCGGATGCCGCCGGTGACGAGTTGCTGCACTGCGACGCCTACAGAGGGCGGTGACCGGCTCGTAGTCAAGACGTTCGCGTGGCGCCTCGGCATCCAGCAGGGCGTCCTCCCCCGGCGGCTATTGGGACGACCGCGCCCATTGACCCCCGGTTGAGGCTCCCTCACTCGAGATGATCGAAGCGACCGTCGGTCACCCGTAGGCGCCCGTTCGCGTCCCAGCCGACCGGCAGCGGGTCCGACAGTGACCCGATGAACGCCCCGTCACCATCGACGTGGTTGAACGCGAAGAGCCACCAGGCGCCATCACGGTCCTGCAGGAGCCGGCCGGCGTACAACGACTCGTCAGTCAGACGGGTTGCTCCGGTGATCTCGTAGGGGCCGGTCGGGGAGTCCACGGGTACAGACCACACACCGCCACGCTCACCTGCTTCACGCCGGGTCCGCGTCAGTTCTCCGTGAAGTGAGGAGAAGACGAGCACGTGGAGGCCGTCGACCGTCGCGACCTGCGGCACCTCAAGATGGCCGAAGCCAGCCCCCGGCTGGGAGAGCGGGGGCTGCACGGTCCACGTCTCGAGGTCGGGTGATGTCGCGTGGCCGATCACGCCTCGGTCGTCCGGGTTACCGTCCTTGGCCCGGGCGGTGACCAGCATGTGCCACTCATCGCCGTCGGGAAATACCCACGGGTCGCGCCAGGCCTCATCGGGCCAACTCGACCCGTCAAACTTCTCGTACCACCGCGGGTCCGCCTCGCACAGGGCCTCGGTGCCTGCCTTCGTCCAGGTGTAGAGGTCCGCCGATGTCGCGACGCCGACGCGCTGGACGATCGCCTTCTCAGCGCGGGAAGTCCCGGTATAGAACATCCTCCACATGCCGTCTGCGTCCTTGACGATGGATCCGGTCCACGTGGTGAAGTCATCGAAGGCGGGCTGGTCCGATGCGATCAGCGCGTCGGCGACCTCGTGCCAGGTGTGGAGGTCTTGGGAGACGGCGTGACCGACAGTGACGTAGAAGTGGCGCCGGTCCGGGTCTCCCAGCGCGCGGGAGGCCTTGAGGTAGAAGGCGTGGTAGCGGTCGCCGTCGTCTGCGAACCACATGTCCCAGGTCCAGGCATCGGACAGGACGTTCGACATTGATGTGAAGCCTTTCGGGTCAGCGTTGTACGGCGGTGAGTGCACCGGTGGGTGAGGTGACGGAATCCCGGTGGATGACCGGCCCGCGTAGCCGCGCGGATGGGGCGTCACCGTTCGTTCCCTCGATCTGGTTAAAAAGGTGTTCGGCGGCCCACACGCCCATGTCGAAGTGCGGCAGCTCAATGGTGGTCAGGCCTGGGAAGATGCCGTCAGCGACGTATTCCTGGTTGTCGAATCCGACGATGGAGACGTCCTCGGGGATGCGAAGCCTCAACTCGGTGGCGGCCCGGTAGGCGCCCATGGCGACGCGGTCGTTGAAGCAGAAGATCGCCGTAGGCCGTCGAGGGCGGATGAGGAGCTTCTTCGCGGCCGCATATCCGCCGACCGGGTCGGACTCTGCTGCTACGACCGCCACGTCGTCGGCTGCGACACCTGCCTCCGCCAGGCGTGCGCTGAACCCCTCGAGGCGACCCATGGATGCGGGGATGTCGTCGATGTTGTTGATGAAACCCAGGCGACGGTGCCCGGCCGAGAGGAGCACCTCGGCGGCATCCCGGCCGCCGGCCACTTCATCAGGTACAACCCAGGGAACGCCGGGAGTGGTGCACTCCGCGTTCACGAACACTGTGGGGACAGACGCTAGCTGTGGGGGAAGCTCGGCCTTGCGGTGGAACATCGAGGCGTAGAGGATCCCGTCCACCTGACGGCGCAGCAGCTCTTCGATCTCCCGGTCCTCTACGTCACGCTGATATCCGGTAGACACGACGAACACGACAGCTTCTCGCGACAGGGCCACCTCCTGGGCTCCCAGGATGAGCTTGCCGGCGAACGGTGTGGTCGCGATCTCATCCCCGATAAGGCCGATGGTGTTGGACCGCTGGGTGCGCAGGGACTGTGCCAACCGGTTGGGCACATACCCCAGTCGCGCGGCGGTTCGCTCGACGCGTTGACGTGTCGCGGGGTTGGCCCGCACGCCCGGCACGTCGTTGAGGATGTGGGAGACGGTCGTTATAGAGACGCCAGCCTCTGCTGCGACCTGCTTGATCGTTACTCTTCGTTGCTTCATTTCCTCGCCTCTTCGCGGTGAATGTGGCCGCAGACTCCGATGTAGGCCTGGCCGGGAGATTTCGCCCGACTGAAGCCGGCCGATTAGGGCACAGTTGCATGGGACGTCGAGATGCTGGGGGTTGGCCTGAAGGCATTGGCCGCCCTGTCCATCACCACCTGGGCGTCGTCACCCGAATCGAGGACTGTGTTGCGGGAGGACGCGGCCTCGACCAAGACGGTGGTGACGGCGAGCTGACCCGAACCTGTGGTCGTCAACAGAGCGTCCACCTGTGCGGAGAAGCAGGAATCGCTCGTCCTGGCGCGGACGTCCACGGCCACGACGTGGTTGTTGGCGACATAGTTCCCACTCCCCGAGACGAGACGCATGATGACGGGCGTTGCACCCGGCGGGCTGATCCTCTGAGAGTCGATGACCGCAGAGAAGTGGTTGCCGATAACGGAATTGCTTTCTCCGCTGACACGGAGAAGGCCGTAGGGGTCGTCCATCCCGTTGTCTATGCCCAGGAAGGGCTCCCACGGCTCGTGGTCACGCAAGAAGTGGTTGGCGGCCACCAGGTTCTCCGAGCAGTTCGCCTTGAGCGCCACCATCCCTGGGTAGAACGAGTGCAGCCGGTTGTTGGTGATGCTGGAACGGGTCACGCCGTCAAGCTCGACGCTGCTCGCGCCGCGGGGAAATACGTTGTTCGCGGTGATCAAGAGCCCGCCATGATTCTGCGCGGAGATCGAGTGTCCGTTGAAGCCCGCCCCGATGAGGTTGTCGGTGATCTTGGACGCCTGTCCCCACCCGCGCAGTTCGATGCAGTTGCCGCACTCCGCGATGAAGTTGTCATGGATGGACAACGCGTCGGCGTGATAGACGGTAAGACCGTGCTCTAGATAGACGAGGCCCATGCCGGTGACACGGAAGGAGTCGTTGGCACTGGCGACATAGATGCCCGTCTTCCCGTTCCTATAACTGTTCTCCGGATGAATCCCAGACCCGTCCGGGTTGAAGTGCAGACCATCGATGCAGAAGTTGGAGAACTCGACCGAGCTGATCCGCGGGCTTCCGGTTCGCTCGATGTAGAACGCGGCACCCTTGGACTCGTCGGCGTCGCCTTTGATCGGAATGTCGACGAGGATGCGGCTTCCTCCTGGCCACAGCTCGTGCAGGTCCGCCCACTCGTTCTTGGGCACGTTGTAGCGGATGCTCGACGAGGTGAACCCGTGTCCCGACCCCTCGATCCTGAGGTAGCTGATGTCGATCACCACCTGTGTTCGAAGGTGGTAGTCGCCCGGTGGGATGTAGATCACCGCACCGGGTTTCCCACCCTCGTTCACATCGGTGGCCGTCTGCCTGCTCTTGATGTCGGCGATGATCGCGTTGATCACCTCACCGACATCCTCGTACGGATTTCCGACAGGCCACGTCGTGACGTCGTAGCAATTCTTGCTGACCATGTGATGCCCTTCTGCATCGCTTGCCTGGTGTCACAGCCGCTGGAGCCAGGCGTGGGGGCCGGCGGACCCCGTAGCGGGAGTCCCTTTCCGGATGGCTCAGCCCTTGACTGCGCCGAGCGTGAGTCCCGCGACGATGTGCCGCTGGAGGAGGAGTGTGAGGAGGATGACGGGGATCGAGTAGAGAGCCGCCAGGGCGGTCATCGGTCCCCAGTCCAGACCGAACTGCGTCTGGAAGTTCGCGATGACGATTGGGGTCGTCTGGGCTCGCACCGACGTGAGCAGCAGGGCGAACAGAAACTCGTTCCAGGACGCCAGGAACGCGAAGATGGCTGTAACCGCCATGCCACCGGAGACGACCGGGATGACGACGCGCCACAGGGCACCCAGCCGGCTGCAGCCGTCCACCTTCGCCGCCTCCTCGAGCTCCGCCGGCACCGCTTCGAAGAAGCTCGCCATGAGCCAGATCGAGAGCGGCAACGAGATTGTCGTGTGCGCGATCGCCAGCCCGGTCGGGGTGTCGGTCAGGCCGAGGAACCCGATGGTGGACAGCAGCGGCACGCCGACCGCGACCGGCGGCACCATTCGCGTGACCAGCGCCGCCATGATGAAGATGCGGCCTGCCCGCGTCTTGAAGCGCGTGATCCCGTAGGCGGCCGGAACCGCGAGGAGCAGGGAGACCACCGTGCTGATCGCGGCGGTCGAGAGACTGTTGATGAACGACGGCACCACCCCGGCCCGGCTGACCGCTGCGCCGTAGTTCTCGACGGTCCAGGTGGGCGGAAGGATCGTCGGCGGCACAGCGAGCGTGGCGAACGGGGTCTTGAACGAGGTGAGGAGCAGGTAGAGGAACGGAAACCCGTACAGCACCACCACAGCGGCGAGCAGCGCCCACAGCAGTGCACGAGGACCAGGTCGACGGATCTCGAGGCCGTTCATGTGTCAGCTCCTGGGCGCCAGATGAACCAGACCGCCACGACCGCGACCGCGAGCATCGCAATGAGGTACAGGGTCCCCATCGCGCTCGCCAGACCGGGCTCTCCGAAGCGGATCATGGTCTGGTAGATGAGCAGGCTGAGGGTCTGGGAGGCGTTCTGGGGTCCGCCGCCGGTCTGGATGAGGATGATGTCGAATGCCTTGGCCGCATCGATCCCGCGGACGATGAGGGCGACCGCGATCACCGGTCGAAGCAGCGGGATGATGATGCGGACAAGGAGCGTCCACGCCCGCGCTCCGTCCAGCCGGGCTGCCTCGAGGATGTCGCCGGGGACGTTTTGCAGCCCGGCGAAGAGCACCAGCGTCATGAACGAGGTGGTGAGCCAGATGTCGGGGATGGCCACGGCCCACAGGACGAGGTCCGGGTCGCTGAGCCACCCGATCGACGTCGGGGAGTCGAGGAGTCCGACCCGGAACAGGATGTGGTTGAGGATGCCGGAGTTGTCGATCAGCAGGAACCGCCACAGCAGACCGGCCACCACCGGAGCGATCATCAGCGGGTACAGGAAGATGGTCCGGAACACCGAGGACCGCCGCCCCAGGGCGCTGAACAGCAGCGCGGTCGCCAGGCCGAGCACGAACTCGGCGGTCACGACGATGAGTGTGTAGGCGACAGTGCGAAGTGCGGCGTCCTGGAAGGTGTCCCCGCCCAGGGCGGCGGCGTAGTTGGCGAACCCGACGAACGTCCGGGGTCCGCCGCTGATGGGCGAGATCTCGTAGAAGCTGTCGACGACGAGGCGGATCAGCGGCCAGGCCACGAACGCCGCCAGGAACAGCGCAGCGGGCAGCATGAGCAGGGCGGCGTAGCGCCGATCGCTCATTCCCTTGCGGCGGCGCCCGGCCGGGCGGCGCGCGGGCCGGTGGCGCGTGTCAGGCTCGGCCAGCCGGGTCGCGCGCTCCCGGCCGGCCAACCGCGTGGTCATCCGAGAATCTGCTCGATCTGCGTCTTGGCGTCGTCGAGCAGCTGCTGGTCAGCCCCGCCCTCCACTGCCTTCTGCAGCATCGGAACCAGCACCGTGTCGACGATCTCCTGCCACTCCGCCGTTGCCGGCCGCGGCTGCGTCGCCGGAGCTTCCAGCGTGTCGATCAGGGCCTGCAGGTGTTCGTCGCCCTCCTGACCCGCACGGGATGTCAGGGCGGACTGCGTCGCGGCCAGGCCCAGGGAGGTGTCCAGACCGAGCTCGTTGTTCTCGTACGCGAACTCGATGAACTCCATCGCGAGCTCCTGCTTGTCAGTGGCGGTCGGCACCGACAAGTACCAAGCACCCGGCACGCCGGCGACGCCGCCCGGGCCTGCCGGCATCGGCGTCACGCCGATGTTGCCGGCGACCGGCGAGTCCTCCGGGGTCTGGGTATAGGCGTGCGCCCAGAACCGGGTCATCGCGGTCTGCCCCTGGTAGAAAAGGTTCTGCGCCTCGGCCCAGTCCACCTGAGCGGCGCCGGCAGGTGCGGCCTGGTCCTCCAGCAGCGGAGCGACATAGAACTCCAGAGCCTCGAGGTGCTTGGCGTCATCGATGATGACGTTTCCATCCTCATCCAGCACCATGCCGTCGGCCCCCGCCTGCAGGACCGTGGCCAGCCACTCGGTCTCGACCGCGCCCTTGACGTCGGTCCCGTACAGATCGGTGGCGCCGTCACCGTCGGTGTCCTGCGTGAAGAACTTGGCCACATCGCGGTACTCCTCCCACGTGGTGGGTGGAGCGAGCTCATAGCCGTACTCGGCCTGGAAGGCCTCCATCTGGGCCGCGTCCTCGAACAGGTCGGTGCGGTAGAACAGCACCTCGGCGTTCGTCCATGCCGGCATACCCACGAACCGGTCGTCGACGGTCGCCTCCTGCAGGAGGGCGGGGAAGAGGTCGTCCTGAACCTCCTGGGTGAACAGGTCGTCCAAGGGTGCGACGCCGTCGGCGAATGCCCGAAGCCAGATGGCGTCCAGGGCCGCGACGTCGAACGAGACGTTGCCCGACGCAAGCTCAGTGGACAGCCGGTCGTAGAGACCGTCGTAGGGCAGCTCGACGAAGGTGACTTCCGTGCCGGTCTCCTCGGAAAACTTGGCAGCGACCGGCTCCAGCTCGGCCTTGCCGCCGCCCTCGACGAGCACCGTCAAGGCCTCAGAGCCGCCCGAAGCGTCGTCGGCGGACTCGGTACCGCCCGCCCCGCAGGCACCCAGCACCAGGGCGCCCGTCATTGTTGTCGCCAGCAACATGGGCGCACGACGGCGGCCCCCGCTGGACGTGTCAAGACTGCACAGCTTCATAGCCCACGACTCCCTTGTCTCTGCAGTGAGTGCAACCAGCCGGCTGGTTGCCGGTACAGGCGCCAAAACGTTCTGGCTAAACGTTTTGGCAGACGATAGGGAATCGAGCGGGTGGGTGTCAATTACCGCGCTGCCCGGCACGGTCGCTTAGCGAACGAGCCTGCCCACGGACGGAGAGTGGTCGAGCCGGACAACGAGGAGGCTGGGAAGCCGCCCGCGGCAGAACGGCCTGCGGCGCGGACCTCCACCGCTCCCGCTCTTCCGCCAGTGAACGACGCGGCGAGCCGTCGGTTCGCGACGGGCCCTGCCCGCAACGGGGCTCGTGGTCGGCGACTTCTAACGCGGAGGCGCGGGGATCTCGCCGGAGCCGCGCTGGATCAGCGTGGTCGGTACCACGTAGGTCTGCCCGGGCGAGGTGTCCCCGTCGAGCCGCGCGAAGAGGCGCTGCGCCGCCAGTGTGCCGATCCCCTGCGTGTCCTGCGCCACTACCGTGATGGGCGGGTCCAGGAGGCCTCCCAGGGCGATGTCGTCGAAGCCGACTACGGCGACGGTCCTGGACAGTCCTAGCTCGCGGAGCGCGCGGACTACGCCGATGGTGACCAGGTTCTGACTGCTGAAGATTGCGGTGGGAGGCGGTACCGAGCTCATCACGCGCGTGGCGGCGAGAGCGGCGCTCTCCTCGTCGTGCAGGTCGGTGATGATCTGCAGGTCCACGGTAGGTACTCCGGCCCGGCCGACCTCCTCGAGGAACCCCTGCCGACGTAGACGCGCCGTCTGGACCCGGTCCAGGTCCCCGAGGAACGCGATTCGCCGGTGGCCGCGCTGCAACAGATGGCGCGTCGCCATTGCAGCGCCAGCGACGTTGTCGGAGACCACCGCATCCGCCATGAGCCCCGTGGGCTCTCGGTCCACGAAGACGACCGGAAGCCCACGGTCGAGCTCGACCGCCAGGTAACCCTGGTCCGGCCTGGTCGGGGTGATGATCAGGCCGTCGACGCGCCGACGAATGGAAGCGTGCACCATGGTGCGCTCATTCTCCGGGTCCTCGGCCAGGCTGGCCGCGAACACCGCAACACCGCGCTCCGCGGCGACCACCTCGATCGCCCGGTGCACCTGGCTGTCGAACGGGTTCGCGACGCTGCTGACGAGCAGCCCGATTGTGCTCGTCCGTCGGTCCCCCCGCTTGAGGCTCCCGGCGTGAACGTCCGGCTGGTAGTCCAGTGCCGCGGCGGCACGGAGCACCCGCTCGCTCATGGCTTCGGACACGTTCGGTTCGCCATTGATGACGCGAGAGACGGTCTTGATGCCCACGCCGGCAAGAGTGGCGACATCGCGCATCGTGGGACGGCGCACCGGATGACGCTGCTGCGGTGATGGCGGCTCCAACTTCGTTGACATCGATGTCACGATTCCGTCTCCTGTTTCGGTCTTTACTTGACTGTAGCCGACTCCTGGCACTAGACCTGCCCCTGACAACGTTGTCGGGTGATCTGCCCCACAGTGAACTGAGGACGATTCGATGATGAACCGCATGACCTCTTCCGCCGCCTACCGCCGCACCTTTGCATCGCTCTCGACGGTCGCCGTGCTGACGCTCGGCCTGGCCGCGTGCTCGGATGCCTCGTCGACGGGGGACGACGCGGCCGCCAGCGACAAGGGCTCGGGGACGGAGACGATCGGCGTTTCCCTGATCGTGAAGACCACGACCAACCCTTTCTTCGTCGCCATGCAGGACGGCGCCAAGGCCGCCGCCGCGGAGCACGGCGTGGAGCTGACCCTCGCCGCCGGCAAGGAGGACGGGGACGAGGAGACCCAGATCCAGGCGATCGAAAATGCCATCGCCAAGGGCGACCGCGGCATTCTCATCACCCCCAACGGTCCCTCGGTTGTCGATGCGATCAGCAAGGCCCGCGACGCTGGCCTGTACGTGATCGCGCTCGACACCCCGCCCGACCCGGCTGATGCCGTCGATATCACCTTCGCCACGGACAACCGGCTGGCCGGCCAGCTGATCGGCGAGTGGACAGCGGCCCAGCTGGGCGGCGAGAAGGCGACGATCGCGCTGCTGGACCTCTTCGACGACAAGATCGTCTCGGTGGACTACAACCGCGACCAGGGCTTCCTCGAAGGCATGGGCATCGACGTTGCGGACCCGAACGCCAACGGCGACGAAGCTGCCACCGGGTCCTACGACGGCGGGGAGTACGAGATCGTCGGCAACGAGGCGACCCAGGGTGCCGAGGACGGCGGCCGGACCGCGATGGAGAACCTGCTCGCCAAGAACCCTGACATCAACGTTGTCTACACCATCAACGAACCGGCGGCGTTCGGCGCCTACCAGGCGCTCCAGGCCGCCGGCAAGGAGGACGACGTCCTGCTGGTCTCCATCGACGGCGGATGCGCCGGGGTCCAGAACGTCGCCGAGGGAATCATCGACGCCACGAGCCAGCAGTACCCGGTGAAGATGGCGGAGCTCGGCGTGGAGGCCATCTCGAAGTTGGCCACGGATGGCACCGCGCCGGAGACCTCCGAAGGTCTGGACTTCTTCAACACCGGCGTCGAACTGGTGACCGACACGCCCGCCGACGGCATCGAGTCCATCGACTCCGCTGCCGGGACCGACATCTGCTGGGGCTGAACAGCCCGGTGCCGCCCGCCCGGCGGGCGGCACCTCCCGCCCGGCCGACCAAGGAGTACCCCGTGACCGCACAGTCCACCGCGGCCCGCACGAGCACTGAGCACGACGGCGCCGCCGAGTTCCTCGACCGCCGCACGCCGCTCGAAAGAGCCCGCGGCATCCTCCACCGCTACCCGGCCCTGAGCCCGGCCATCGTTCTCGTCCTGTCCGTCGTGGTCTTCGGCATCCTCAACGAAAGGTTCTGGAACCCGGCGAACTTCTCCCTCATCACCCAGCAGGTGGCCGTCGTAGGCACGCTTGCCGTGGCGCAGACACTGATCATCCTCACGGCCGGGATCGACCTGTCTGTCGGCGCGATCATGGTGCTCGCCTCCATGGTGGTCGCACAGACCGCGACATCGGCCGGCCTCGGGGCGGCGCCCGCCCTGTTGCTCGGCCTGATCGTCGGGCTGGCTGCGGGCGGACTCAACGGCCTGCTCGTCACCCGGTTTAAGCTCCCGCCGTTCATCGCGACCCTGGGAACCCTCAACGTCTTCACTGCGCTGGCGCTGCTGTACTCCCACGGCGCCACGGTGCGCGGCACCGAGATGCCCGCGCTGCTGCCCTGGACCGGGACAACGTTCCCCGTCCTGGGTGTACGGATCAGCACGGGCGTGCTGCTCATGCTCGCGCTCTACGGCCTCGTGGCCGTCATCCTGTCGCGTACCGCCTGGGGCAGGCATGTCTACGCCGTCGGGGACGACAAGGAGGCTGCCCGGCTCGCCGGCATCAGCGTCAACCGTGTCCTGCTGAGCGTCTATCTGGCGGCCGGCGCGATCCTCGCCCTCGGGGCCTGGATCCAGATCGGCCGCGCCAACGCCGCCAGCCCCAACGTCGGCATCGACCTCAACCTCGACTCCATCACCGCCGTCGTCATCGGCGGGACGAGCCTGTTCGGTGGCCGCGGCACCGTGTGGGGCACCCTGCTCGGCGCGCTGATCGTGGGTGTATTTCGCAACGGCCTCTCCCTCGCCGGCCTCGACGTGCTCTACCAGACCCTCGCCGTCGGGGTTCTCGTGATCGTCGCGGTCTCGCTCGACCAGTGGATCAGGAAGGTGCACAAGTGACCAGGGCCCAGGAAGTTCCATCCACGGTGGGCGGCAGAGCGAGCGGGACGCCGGTCCTCCAGGCCCGCGGTCTCGTGAAGACCTACGGCCGGGTCGTCGGGCTCGACGGCGTCGACCTCGAGCTCTACCCCGGCGAGGTCCTCGCAATCATCGGTGACAACGGTGCAGGGAAGTCCACCCTGATCAAGTGCCTCACCGGCGCAGAGGTCCCCGACTCCGGCGAGATCCTCCTCGACGGCCGTCCAACGCACTTCCGCCGCCCGCAGGACGCCCGCGCGGCCGGCATCGAAACTGTCTACCAGACCCTCGCAGTCTCACCCTCGCTCGACATCGCCTCCAACCTCTTCCTCGGTCGTGAGGCGCGACGCAGCGGGCTCATCGGCTCCCTTTTCCGCATCGTCGACACGGCCGGCATGCGGCGGCGGGCCCGAGAAGAGCTGCGTGAACTCGGCATCACCACCCTCCAGGACGTCACTGTCCCCGTGGAGAACCTCTCCGGCGGGCAACGACAGGCCGTCGCCGTCGCCCGCGCCGCGGCCTTCGGCTCGAAGGTCGTCGTGCTCGACGAGCCGACGGCGGCTCTCGGCGTCCGTGAGTCCCGCCAGGTCCTCGAACTCGTCCGAACCCTTCGGGACAGGGGGGTGCCGGTCATCATCATCAGCCACAACATGCCGCACGTCTTCGAGATCGCCGACCGCATCCACGTCCAGCGGCTCGGCAGGCGCGCCGCCACGATCACACCGCAGACCCACACGATGACCGAGGCCGTAGCCATCATGACGGGCGCCTCGGAGGGATGAAAGCCAGGGGCGGCACCTGACCGCTCCGAGCCCTCGGCCGGACCGGCCGGGGTAACCAAAGCCCCGCCGGACCGGTCGGGGCGGCCAGACGCGCGCCTGCGCGATTCACCAACGATCGGACAAGGGGGCCCGAATGTTGCTGCACAACACCAATCCACCCGCTACACCGACCCGACCGCCATCCCGCCGTCACGCCCGCGCAGGGCTCGCCTTCGCGACCGCGTCCCTGCTCGCGGCGCTCGGCGGCCTAGCGACCACGGCGGCGGCCGACACAGGAACGCCCGGCAGCGAGCCGTACCGGCCCGCGATCCACTACACCCCGGCCCAGAACTGGATGAACGACCCCAACGGGCTCGTCTACCACAACGGCACCTACCACCTCTATTACCAGCACAACCCCAAGGCGAACACCTGGGGAAACATGTCCTGGGGGCACGCCACAAGTCCAGACCTGATGAACTGGACCGAGCAGCCGCTCGCCATCCCGCAGACGTTCAACGAGGCCGGTCAGAGCGTCGAAGACATATTCTCCGGATCGGTGGTTGTCGACCAGGAGAACACCAGCGGATTCGGCACCACCGAGAACCCCCCGCTCGTGGCGATGTACACCTCCGCCTACACCGCCGCCCACCCGACCCTGGCCGGCCGGCAGGCGCAGTCCCTCGCCTACTCCACCGACGGTGGGTACACCTGGACAAAGTACGAGGGCAACCCTGTCATCGACCGCGCGTCGGCCAACTTCCGCGACCCCAAGGTCTTCTGGTACGACGGCGGATCACCGGAGACCTCCCACTGGGTGATGGTCGCCGTCGAGGCGACCGAGTACCGGGTCGTCCTCTACAAGTCCGAGAACCTCAAGGACTGGGAGTACCTCTCCGACTTCGGCCCGGCAAACGCCACCGGCGGCATCTGGGAGGTCCCCGACCTCTTCGAGCTCCCGGTCGACGGTGACCCCGAGAACACCCGATGGGTCCTCGTCGTCAACCTCAACCCGGGGGCCGTGGCCGGCGGGTCGGGCGCCCAGTACTTCGTCGGCGACTTCGACGGCACCACCTTCACCTCGGAAAGCACCGTCGAGGGTGTCACCGTGCCCGAGGGTGACGTCATCGCCGACTTCGAGGGCACCGACTGGTCCGGCTGGGAGGTCACCAACGAACCCGGCCACCCCGAGCACGGCCCCTTCGGCCCGAGCCCCTATCCCGGCACCGTCCCCGGCCAGCAGACCGTCTCTGGCTACGTCGGGGAGCGACTCGTCAACAGCTTCGTCGGGCACGACCAACCCGTCGGGTCTCTGGAATCCCCGACGTTCACGCTCGAGAAGGACTACCTGAGCCTGCTCGTAGGCGGCGGCCGACACCCGCACGTCTCCGGTGGCCAGCTCGGAAATGAACCCCCGGCCGGCACCCTCTTGTTCGACGGATTTGAGCAGCGGACAGACGGCGGCACCCTCGCCGACACGGGCTGGGAGGGCACCGGCGATCTACAGGCCTCGAACAGCCCCTCGACCGCCGGCGGCGAGTACTACATCGGCGAGGGAAGGCTGAACACGTGGGAGGGCGGCCCACGCGGAGACGACAACGTCGGCACCCTCACCTCACCGACCTTCACGCTCGACGGTGACCACCTGAGCATGCTCGTCGGCGGTGGACGGCGCACCGACGAAGACCCGCAGACCCTCCAGGTTCAGCTCATCGTCGACGGGCAGGTCGTACGGCACCTCACCGGCCCGGAGAACGGTGCGCTGAACTGGCGATCGTGGGACGTCTCCGACCTGCGAGGTCGCCAGGCCCAGCTGCGGGTCGTGGACCAGGCCACCGGCGGCTGGGGACACCTGACCCTCGACCACGTGGTCATCGGCGACGAGCCCGCCACGCCCCGGACCGACGAGACCACCGTCAACCTCGTCGTCGACGGCGAAGTGGTGCGCACGGCCACAGGCACGAACAGCGAACGCCTCGACTGGGTCAACTGGGACGTGAGCGACCTCGCCGGCAAACAGGCATCCATCCGCGTCGTGGACAACAACCGATCCGGCTGGGGCCACGTGCTCCTCGACCAGGTCATGGCCACCGACGCACCCCAGCCCCCCGGCGTCGAGCAGTACGACTGGCTCGACTGGGGACGGGACTACTACGCCACCATCTCCTTCGACAACGCCCCGGACGGCAAACGCCTGATGATCGGCTGGATGAACGACTGGACCTACGCCACATCCATCCCGACGACCCCGTGGCGCTCCGCCATGTCCCTCCCCCGCGAGGTCACCCTCACCGACGTCGACGGCGAGATCCAAGTCCGCCAGCACGTCGTGGACCAGATCAAGCACCTCGCCCTCAACCAGGACACCTACCGGACCCGCAACCTCACCGTGAACAACGAGACGGTCCCACTGCCCGTCACCGGTGACGTCTACCAGGTCGACGTCACCCTCGACCCCGGTGACGCCGAGCGCGCCGGCATCACCGTCCGCACCTCCGACGACTTCACCGCAGACCCCGACGCCTCAGCCGACAGCGCCGAGGGCACCGTCATCGCCTACGACGCCGGCTCACACCGCATCGTCGTCGACAGGACCCGCTCCGGGGACGTCTCCTTCCACCCCGACTTCGCCGGAGAGTCCTCCGCACCCGTGCAAAACGCCGACGGCACCGTAACGTTCCGGGCCTACGTCGACCGCTCCTCCGTCGAGGTCTTCGCCGAAGACGGGCTCCGGACCCTGACAAGCCAGGTCTTCCCCGACCCCAGCTCCCTCGGGATCTCGGCCTTCGCGCAGGGCGGCACGGCCACGATACGGAAACTGACCGTCACCCCGCTCGAGGCGTCTGTCCACGTGCCGGGGCCGGACGTCTCACTCACGACGCGGTCGGTCTGCGTCAACGGAAAGGCCTGGGTAGAGGCCGAGGTGACAGGCAACGACACAGCTCGGGTCCAAGCTCGGCTCGAGACGCCGCTCGGTGCCCGCACCCGGTCGGTGGCCGTCGGCGAGACGGCCCAGATACGCGTCGCGAGCGGTGGCACGGCGCTCGACGCCGGCACAGTGGTGCTTAGCGCGACCGTACAGGGCAACGGATCGGGCACCACGACACAGCGCGCCCCTTACGCACCGATCACCTGCACCAGCTGACCTCACAACCACCAGGGGACGGTGCGCTACGCGTGCCGTCCCCTGGCTTTGTCCAAGGAGACGACATGACCGGATCCGCACCACCGCCACACGTGCTCATCATTGGCGAGGCCCTCGTCGACCGCGTCGAGCAGAACGACGGCGCCACACAGGAGCACCCCGGCGGCAGCCCGGCCAACGTCGCCGTCACGCTCGGCAGGCTAGGCCACCGTCCCCACCTGCTCACCTCCTACGGTCGCGATGCCGCCGGGGCGGCCGTCGAGACGTGGTTGCGGCAGTCCAACGTCCACCTCGTCGCCGGATCGGACAGCGCGCCGGCCACCTCGGTGGCATCCTCACAACTCGCCCCTGACGGATCGGCGTCCTACAGCTTCGACATCCGGTGGGACCCCCGCCCCACGACCCAGCTCGAGGCGCCCTCTCTTGTCCACATCGGCTCGATCGGGGCACTGCTGGCTCCCGGCGCCAACACAGTCCACACCCTTGTCCAGTCGATGCGCACGTCGGCGACCATCACCTACGATCCCAACCTCCGACCGGCACTCTGCCCCGACCGCGACCAAGTCCGGGCACAAGTAGAGAAGCTCGTCAGTGTCGCGGACGTCGTCAAGGCGAGCGATGAGGACCTCGCGTGGCTGTACCCCCACGAAGACGCCCTCGAGGTCCTGCACCGCTGGGCCACAGTCGGCACCCCCCGGGCGGTAGTCGGCACCTTCGGCGCCGGCGGCACGATCGCCGTGTTCGATGGCCGACAGCTCCACGTCCCTGCACCCACCGCCGCCGTCGCCGACACCATCGGCGCGGGCGACTCCTTCATGGGCGCCCTCATCCACGGCCTGGTCCAGTGCAATCTCACAGGCGCGCGCAACCGGGAACGCCTTACCCAGATAGGTGCCGACGTCATGCACGGAATCCTCCAGACGTGCGTCGACGTCGCCGCCATCACGGTATCCCGGCCTGGAGCCAACCCCCCCTGGGCGGACGAACTAATCCACGCCACGAAATGATCGTTCGCCATACCCAAGTCCAGACGGGCGTCCCGGTTCCAACCGCATCTCCCAGGAATGGGTGTCTTGACACGCTGAGGCCAGCGAGACTGGCTCAACTACTGCTGTCGTGTGGGTACCTAACTGACGTCAGCGGTCACGCGGCCAGCGACGGTGTCATGATCGCGCGCTGCTCGAACACGCCGGCGAACGCCTAGCGTCGTTCGGCACTGGCCATGAGTTATCCCTTTCGCTCTCTCGCGGATTGCCGCAGCGCCCTAGGCCGGAACGGGCAGTCTCCACCTCCATGTAGGCGCATGAGCGACGAACTACAGGGGAATCGTGGTTCTTCCGCAAGGCGGTCTACACATTCGACAGCGCCTCACACGCCGCACGTCCCAGAAGCCAACGTTTCCGATGTGCCCCCCGAACTTGATTCGTCGTCGTCGGGGCACGATGTCTGCGTCAGTCAGGTGCACCGATCGAGGCGGCGTGGTTCTGCGTGCCATCAGCCATCTGGGGGAAGGCGTTACGTGGGCCGCGCTGATGGTGTCGGTGTCATGGCTCCCGGGTCGTGGTCTCACTGCCGGTGCCGAGGCCGACGAAGGTCGCGGTCTTCCCCTCGATGGTGATGACGATGTCCACCTCGCCAGCGAGCTCGCCGCTTCGCTCGGTCAGTCCAAGCTCGTCGAGCGGGGCGCCGACGATCTCCACCGAAGGCTCGGGGCACTGCTCGGGATCGGAGTCCGCGACCAAGTCGCACAGGAACGGGACGTCGTCCTCGGTGACCAGGACTGCCTGAACACGCACCTGCTCACCTGGTACCACGCTCGCGAGGGCCTCTCTGATGGAGATCGGCTCCAGCACGGCGGAGCTGCTGGAGGCGGGCTCGTCAGCGACCGACGCGTCCTCGACGAAATCCACCGACCTCTCATCGACAAACCTCACGACCACGTCAACGTCTCCCTCGAGGGCCCCAGTGTCGCCCTGCTCCACCAGGTCCAACTCGTCCAGCGGGACGCCCTGCACGAGGAGGGAGTCCAGTTCTCCGCAGTACGACGGAATCGAGTCCCCGGCTGGCCGATCGCACAGCCGTGCCTCGTCCCGCCAGAAAAACAATCGCGACTGGATCCTCACGACGTCACCAATTTCGGCGTCTTTCAGCGCTTCATCAACGGTTCGCGCCTCTTGGCCATCCGTCCGGGGGCGCTCGACCGTCGAGCATCCAGCCACCAGGAGGAACACCGCCACTGACGCGACGGTTGATGCCGCGCGGAACCGACTCATAAGTGGTGCCCCATTGCAGATCACGACCCACTTCCTTCCGCGACTGTACCGTGCGCCTCGAGTGCAAAGAGCCTGATGAAGCGACCGCCCGCCGCCCCCAGCACCGCTACGGCCATCGAACGCGCAAAGAGGGAGAACGCACCCGGGCTAGGGACATGCACCCCGACCCAGATTTCAGCAGCCAGCCAACTAAAAGACACCCCCAGCTCGCTGCTTCGGTGCTTGACGACACGGACGCGAGGCGAGGCGCCTCTAATCCAACGGTTATGGCCCCAGGTGGGGGGTGGTGAGAAGGAACGAGCAGATTTCAGCGCGAAGGACCCGCACGAGTCTTCATCCTGGGCGAGCTACACAACGCTCGAATCGTCGGTGTGGTGACTGGGAGACTGCAGCCGTGACGACCCCCACGGGCTTGAGCCGCGATGAGACTCGCGTCGCCGCCTTCACCACCGATTGCCATGAGACGACGTCACGCTTGTTCCTTCCTGCGGACGGACCGGCGGGCACGGTGATGACCTGGCGGGAACTCGCGTTGCTCGCGGGCATGCCTCTCACTGCCGACCTGCGCTGGTCGGCCATCGTCAGCCGGCTCGACGCAGCTCTGCGGCAGGAGCTCAGCGCACCGTTCGCGGTCGTTCCCTCGGCCACGCTGGTGCGACTCGTGGACCTGCTCTCGGCCGCCACCTCGACGCCGGAACGCTGCTACTTCTTCCTCTGGGAGGGCTACGCCGAAGAGACAGCCGACCTCGTCCCGGAAGTGGCCCCGCCGCACGTCGCCGTACTTGCCCGGCACGACTATGTCCTGCACACCGCCCCGCTCTCCTGGCTCGTCGAGCGAGCCGCCGACCTCATGCAACCGAGGATGCCCGTCTTCCTGTGGCCGCACGACGGCGCCTTCCTGCTGGCTTGCCCGCTCTACCACGACTCCCTGTACCTCAGCAGCGACGTGGCTCTGCCCGACACGCTGCGGTCAGGCGGCCTCGAGGTACTCCCGATCGCCCGCGACATCGAACTCCCGGGCGAGGGCGACTGATGAGAGGCGAGTGATGCCGACTGGTTCATGATGTGCGAGGTCATCCGCCAGTGAAAACGTTCATCGCCACTAAGACGCCGACGTCCCTACAGACTCTTCTCCCACATTGCGCGGGCTCCCGGGTCTGCGATACCTGATGTGCTGGGCTATCAGCTGGCTCAACGGCCGCCTCTCCTAAGACATTTCCACGCCGCGCCGTCCGAGGAAATGAACGGTTCCGGACGGCTGTAACTGCGATGATCACGCGGCCTTGTCGTCATGAGGAACCGCGCCTTTGATATCCGTCTACCTGCCGTCGGAATCGCAGGTTTCCGGCACAGCGGTGCATCAGACTTGGTGTGTGCTGAACGAGAGACGAGCTCGCCTACGGTGGCGGTGCCTGGGCGACGGGCCGAACGGACCGCTCGTATGAGGGGGCTGTCGGCGCGAGCGGTCGCGGTACTGCGCTGGGTGTTTCTCGTGGCGCCGTGCCGGCTGTATCTCGCTGGTGAAGCCTCCGGTGGACGTGTACCGATGCGCTTCTTGGTGGGAATGTTCGCGTTCGCTGGTGCTGCTGGTGGGGCCGGGGCGCTAGGTGCGGCCGTGACACAAGGCAGCGTGGAGGACGCGTTCTTTGACGGCGCCATGGTCGGGCTCGCGGCCGTGGCCGTGTGGGCGATCTACGCGGTTCTAGTTCTTGGTGTGTTGTGGGTAATGGGCCTGGGCCCGGATGAAGTGGTGTCGGGAGCGGGGAGGAGAAGGTCGGGGCGCCACGTCGGATCGCCGGAGATGCCCGGGTGGCGGCGACGGGGCCATGATCCGCTTGTACCGGTCAGCCTTATCGCTGTCTTTGCCGTCCTCGGCGTGGTGTTCGCCGGAGTTTCGCTGTGGACGTGGCATGCGGAGGAGCCGTTTCGCGGGGACATGGCGACAGCGCATGCCGAGGTACTGGCTTGGGATGACGGGTGGCTCGGTCTTGGCGACCGCGAGCTTGTCGTCAGGTTTGTCGACGCCGGCACGGCGGTTACCGCTCGTGTCCGTGCCGAGGACGTCGTTGAGGAGGCCGTTTTTGCCCCGGGCGGCCACTTGACGGTGGAGTACCCGCCTGATGCACCGCATCAAGCTCGACCTGCCGGTACCGCGGAGACGAGGGCGGAAGACGTTGGCCTTGCCCTGTGGGCGGCCGGCGTGTCCTCACTGCTCGCCCTAGTTTCAGCGCTTGGTCGCCTCATCGGTAGACGGGGACCGCAGCCGGGCGGCGCCCCTGCGGCGGCGACCTGATGTCCGGCATCCCCACCGTACGAATCGGATCGCCCACTGAGCACCTGTTGCTGACCGCCAAGGGTTACGACGGGACACCTGCTGTGCTCATAGCGACTCTCCAGTTGGAGGGCCTAACCGCGACAACTCGAGTGATCGGAAATTATCCGATCGGCTTTCGCGATCTCGCCGAGTTCTTCGAAGGACTCGAAAAGGACTGGCGTGGGTGGCACGACACCCGCAGCTGGGAGTCGCTGGAGCAGAACCTCACGATTGAGGCACGTCACGAATATGGGCATGTTCGCCTGACCGTGATCGTGCGCGACGATCGGTCTGACTGGGACAACCAAGGCTGGCGAGCGATCGGCGACATCACCCTTGAGCCCGGCGAGCAGCTTTCGCAGGTCGCTCGCGATGTGACTGCGCTCGCCCTCGGCTAAGTGAGACTCCGCCAACAGAAGATTCGATGCCGGCCAATCTCAACTTTTGCGGACAACCGTCACAGGGTTACAGCGCCACTACACGTTCCGCTCGACGCCGACAGTCATGTTGTTAACCAATGTCGGCAGCTATAGACACTTACTTTGTGACGAGTTCCTCGACTACCGCAGACATCATTTCGTACGTCTTCTGGGCCTGACGGTCTTTCCCCAGGCGAGCATGCTCGAGGCGGATCTCTCCGATCGACCGAGCACGGTAGAACGCCCTTCGACGGCGGGCTTCGTCGCTTTGGGTAGGGGTCTCGCCGTACCCGTCCCAGAAAGACTCCCGGTGCACCGGTGGTAGTCGCTCGACGAAGATAAGCGTCCAGTCGGCCAGTGGATCGCCCCACCAGGTGCGGTCGCAGTCGAAGATGCCGATGACACCTCGACCTGGGTCATCCGGGTCCACCATGACGTTCGCCGGGATGAGATCGCCGTGAAGCAGGCTTCCGGTACTAACGACATCCAGGACCTCCGAACTCGCCGCCGCCAGGTCGGCCACATAGCGGAGGTCGGAGCCGTCGATCCCGAGCTCGTCACAGCCGCGCGCGATCAGTTCGAACCCCGTAACGAGGCAGTCGCTCCACCGACCTGTGGTCGGAGCCATCACGCGCCCGAAGTGGTCCGACTTGATCGCATGGATTCTAGCGAGGGTCTGACCAATGCCGCGCCACAGCTGCGCCTGCGCGGTTTCGCTCCACGAACCGAGAACGTTGGAGGCCGGGACGCCCTCGAGGTACGACTGGATCACGTAGTCCCGCCCGATGATCCGGTGGGTGAAGTCAGCCATCAGGGTTGTGGGCATAACGTCAGCGACCGGACGCAGGAACGGAACACTGGCGTACTCGTTCCGCATCAGATGACGCTCTGACGGCCGCTGCTCATCGACTGGCGGAGCTACCCGAAGCACAGCGCGAGTCCCGTCTGACACTTCGAGGCGATACGTCGTGTTGTACGAACCACCACGAAGTTCGACCGCAGAGCGCAGCTGCAAATCGGGGCCCACCCATTCCCGGCAGACCGCCTCCACCTCAGTAGTCGCAAGTGATCCACCGCGCAAAGTGCCTCCAACTCCAGGCGGACAGCATGCCAATGACGAAGCGACTAGCGCCCACAAATCGGACCTTGTCCGAAGGTCAACCGACTCGACAGTATCGGCCCGGGCAGAGTACGGGGCTGGGCGCATGCTCCGGTCTTAGAGCGAGCACCTCTAGATGGAGTTTGCGATTGTTTGGAACGCTGCCGTGGCGACCGCCTCCAGCCGTGACAGCGCGAGTCACAGGGACGAATGTTTTTCGACGGCCTTCCGCGCGCGCTTAGCCGACGGACTCAGCCGGTCCTGTCCACGCCGCATCCGAACACCTGTAGCTGGCGCATGGCGCGAGCAAACGCCAATCGAAACATCCGTGTGTCTGGAAGAGTCCCCGCATGGGAGCGGTGTCGGACTCGCCGGATGACTCGGCTCGGATTTTGAGGACCCCGCCGCTGTCGTGGCGCAACCGCGTGCTTCTCGCAGTCGGCATCGTCACGCTCGTAGGGCTCGGGGTTTGGACGTTCGTGAGCGGTGGCGAGCTCATTACTGTCGCCCCTCTTGCGTTGTCTGCCGCCTTTTTGATCATCCGGTTCAGTCCGCGCCGGATCGAGCTATGGCCGACCGAGCTTGCACTGTCGTCCCCGCTGCGGACTCGACGCATCCCCTACGCCAGCATCAAGTCCGTCCACGGAGACGCCGGGCGACTGGCATGGAGCACGGTGCTCCAGATGGACCTTCAGGACGGCAAGCGGATCAGGCTGCCGTTGGTGGAGACACCGATCGTTGAGACGTACGACCTCATCACGCGGAGTGCAGGCATGCAGGGTTCCTCTGAGGTCCGGCGGGGAGAGGACGACGTCGACGAGGAACGCCCGTAGCGGGGACCGGTGAAAGTTCATGACCGGGCTTCGCGGCCGCCACGAGCAACACCAAGGGGAGTGACCATGAGCGACGGGTCGGACAGGAACGACGCTGTGCTTGTTGGCCGGTTCCGGCGTGAGTTCAACGCGTTCTGGAACCGCGGGGATTGGCACGACGACGACCGGCCCAACGATGAGTGGGATCCGATCGCGGACGCCGGGATCTCCGCATTGCGGCGCGGCGACCTTGATGGCGCGGTACATGCGATCGTGCATTACGTCAGTGACGAGATGGAGCTCGAGGTCTCCTCACGAACGGAGTCTGAACTGCGCCGATTCCTCTCGGACTTCGCCCGTTCTGCCGGGTGGACGTCAACCCACACACCGGCCAACAGCCGTTCGCCCCTCTCAGAGCCCACCCCCGCGGACGTCGAGGGCGAGCGGCCCGGCCCGGCGGCGCTCTGGAACATGATCGACGACTTCTGTGAATCCGTGCGACCCAGCGCACGCGTCAACGAAACACAGCTGGCTCCGCGCCTGCGCGCAGTCCAGGTGGTGCCGAACAACCAGCACGCGATCCCGCTGTCGATCGTCGTCGGCCCGGACGAAGTGATCCTGGGACTCGGACACGACGGTTGCCGCTTCGAGCTCAGCGCTGACGATGCGCCCACCCGATCGAAAATCCGCGAGATCCTCGAAGCCGCGCGCAACGGCCGCGCGGAAGAGGAAACATGGCGCCGCAGCTCGGAGTGCCGGGTATGGCTTGCCGATGGCACAGAGGTGAGCACCCGCACGATCCACGGCCTGACCCTCAGGTCCAGGCGCGGCCCAAGCACCGTCCGGCGCTACGAGCCGTACGACCCCTCACCAATGACGTCGTGACGGGCAGGTCGTCAGTAAGCAACAAATCTGGACACCGTTGCGGCTACTCCAGCGGCCAGCGGACAGGACGTCGAGGAGAGAGTTCCAGAACTCCCCCTCGGCCAGCTGCAGGACAGTTCCACCAGACCCCGGCCAAACTGGACTCATGTCGATGAATAAACAGCAGCGGCTTCGAAACGTAGCGGAGGGGTTGCTCGCAGGATTGGTTGCGGTCGGGTTCGACGGTCCCTTCAGATGGGCACATCACCAGTGGGAGGGCGCCTTCTACAAGGCATGGCGGGATTGGCCGCCAGCATCTCGCAATCCTGAGTACTTCCCTCGTTTCAAGGTCGGCGGGTCCGCGGACGGACGGATCTCGCAGGCACGTGAGCTCCTGTGGGAGGTGAAGCGGACATCGCCGTTCCATGGTTACGACCAACAGCCGCTCAACCCGTCCCCGATGGGCCTGGACCCGCAGGAGTACCTCGCGATCCGGGCGGAGGGCGCCACACCACAGGAATGGATGGCACTAGCCAGGACGTTCCTCGCCGAAATGAACCCCGCCGACTAGTTCTACGACTAGCTCAGTTGGCGAGTTCGTAGGCCTCTCGAACGCTCGCCGGGATGCGTCCCCGGTCGGAGACGGTGTAACCGTTCTGGCGTGCCCATTCCCGGATCTTGCCGGTGTCGCCCGCCGATGCGGCGCGCTGTCGGCGCGCCGAGGGCTTCTTTCGCCCATTCACCTTGCGGGCGTGTCCGATCCACTCGGCGAAAGATTCGCGCAGTGCTTCGGCGTGCGCGTCGTTGAGATCGACCTCGTACTCGACGCCGTCGAGGCTGAAGAGCACGGTCTCCGCTGCCGGCGAGCCGTCTAGGTCGTCGATGAGTACGACGTGCTTCTTCTGTGCCACGACGGGCTCCTTTGGGGCGGAGGTGAACTATTGAGGGGTCCCCAGGTTAGGGGGTCCGGGGAGGAATTCAGAACGGGGGGCGCGCTATGTTCGGGGTTATTCGGTATCCCAGCGGCGGATGACGGCGTTCGCCCAGACCCAGACCGAATAGCCGTGCCCGTGAGGGCTTGCGTACTGAACTTGGACAGCCCGCGGCGTCCAAGCTGTCGCGACGGCGTCGACGAGGCGGTGCGGCCCGTCACCGTTCCGGACCCATGCCAGCGCGGGGACGGGAATGTCTGCCTTCTTGACGGGCCGGCCGTACTGATCAGGTGTCAGGGTGTGCGCGGCCTCGTTGTCAGGCAGCGGCTTGAGCGTCATAGGTTGACGCTATTGGCCGACGTCAGGCCATCGCAGGCGAATTGGAGGCATCCCTCCTGATTACTCCTCCTCGGCTCGTGCCGTGTACGTGCGGCCTGCGGCGCGCACGGCGTCGGCGGGACTGCCGGTCGACCAGTCGGGCGCCTGGCCGGTGGCCGGCAGCGGGGTTTCCTCGCGGGCGATCGAGTGCAGTTCGTCGACGAGTGCGTCCCACGGCTGGGTGCGGGGCTCGAAGTCGGGTGTGCGGATCGCCTCGACGTCGAGCTCGAGTCCGCGCTCGGTGAGCGCCTGACGCGCCGTTGCGGCGTACGCCTGGGCGTAGGCGGTCATGTCCTACTCGCGCAGGCGGTCGATGGCGTCGAGCAGGTTCTCGGCGCTCTCGAGCTCGGCGTCGGTGACGCTCTCGCCCTCCGTGCGCTTCGCGGCCGCGCGGAGTTCCTCCTCGGCCAGCTCGTACAGACCGAAGTCGTCGAAGGTGCCGGCGACGTCGAGGTACAGGCGTACCGGCTCGGTGCGCCAGCGCCACAGCTCGTCCTCGGGTGCGGTGCCGGCGACGAGCTGGCGCACGTGGTCGGCTTCCCAGGAGCCGGGGCGTCCGGCCAGCTGCGCCTCCACTCCGCCGACGTTGGCGGCGACGGCGGTCACCACCTGCGCGAGGAAGTCGGCGAAGTCGGTGGGGCTGTCATCTGCCCGGCCCGTTAGGGCTGCTTGGGTCAGCACTCGGATCGCTTCGCCTCGGAGTGCCTCGTACTGCTCGCGTGCTTCTCTCGCGGATCGGTCGTCCATCACGTCTCCTGTCGGCGCGCGCCTTGTTCAGGGCCCGGTCTTGTCCGGTCTCGTCAGGCCGGGTCTTGCCGGCGGGGCTCGAGGCCGAGGCTCGCGGCCAGCTCTTGTTCGGTCGTTCCCGTCAGCTCGTCGGCTCGGGAGAGCAGCAGGTCGATGGCGATGCGCAGCAGGGTGTTGTCGGTGATTCGCTCCCCCGACGTCGTGCCGTCGGGCCGGCGCCGCTCCTTGTTGAGGCGGCGGCTCAGCTCGGTCAGGGCGTTCGCCTGGTCGTCGTGGACGCGGGCCTCTCGTCGCCGGAGGCGTTGGTACTTCGGCAGCGACGGGGCACCCGGCCCACTCTCAGACTCTGTTAGTCCGGCAGTCTGCGAGGGAGCGGGTTCAACGGCTCGGGAGGCCCCGTGCTGCGGCGACAGAGCGCGGGACTCTTCCGGCTCGGCCGCGGCCGGCGCCGCCGCCAGCCGGTTGCTGCGGATGAGTCGGGCGTTCCCCGGTGCGCCCGTCCGGGGCGCGAGGCCGGTCAGGGTGCGGCGTGGCGCTTCGCTGGTCACCTGGACTCCTCCCCCGTCAGAACCTGGCTCGCTTCGCTCGCGGTGATCCGGCCGACGACTTCCTCGCCGAGGGCCTGGAAGTCCTCGGCCAGGCCCACGGCGCTGCGTGAGCGCGGGCCGTCGTGGTGGGTCTGGTCGCGTCGAAGCTCCCACCACTTGGGGGCCGACAGCACAGCCTCCTCGAGCTCGAACACGAGCAGACCACGTTCGCGGCTCTCCTGCGCTGCCGCTTCGGCGTGCCGGATGGAGGTGGTGAAGATGGGTGCGCCGGCGCCCAGGTCCTGCTCGATCGCCTCGCGCGCGGTCTCCGAGACCCGTTTCGCGGAGCGGTTCACCCCGAACAGCACGACACCGAGCAGGTCGAGGTCGGGGTTGAGGTCTACGACGGCGTCCAGGCGTCGGGCGACGTCGCGCAGGCCCTTGCGTGAGGAGGCGTCGGTCTTGACCGGGATCAGGGCCCAGCGGGCGGCCGCCAGGGCGGCCTGCTGCAGGGTCTCCTGACCAGGCAGGCAGTCGATGAAGATCAGGTCGTACTCGCCGGCCAGCGTTGTCAGCGCGCTGGCCAGGGCGAGCTTGGAGGCTGTCGGGTCCTTCTGGGCCTTCATGGTCAGGCCGGCGGCCGCCATGTCCAGGTGCGGTCCGCCGACGAGAACGTCGAGGTTCTCCCGGATCCCGGCGACCGGCTGCGGCGTGCTGGCGAAGGTGAGCGCCTGGGCCAGCGCGAGGCCGTCGTCGTTGATGTCGCTGTGGGTGTAGCCCAGCTCTTCGGCCAGGTTGCCCTGCGGGTCCATGTCGACCAGCAGGACTCGGTAGCCACTCGCGGCCAGCATCCCGCCGAGGTTGGCAGTGATGGTGGTCTTGCCGACGCCGCCCTTGCCGTTGACCACGGCGACGACACGTTCAAGTCCCGTACCCATAAGTTCTCCTTCTCTCGCGACCCTCCGCCGCTGCATCGATCACGGGCCTCATGCGGCGGGCGACGTCTGTTACTTCGTCACTCGTCGAAACGCCGGAAGTCTGTTAGTCCCTGAGTCCATGGCAGCCGGAGAGCCGGTGTCTGGCATGTCCGGAATAGCTTTTGTCCTTTCGGGTTCCACTTGGTTGGTTGCGCTACTCGGCATGAGCCCTTGCCTGAGGCCCTGCTATGGGGAGGCCGGTTGTTTTACCTCTCCTAACCGAGGTGGGCGGCTCGGGTGGACATGAAGGGCTCCGGGTCGGTGTGCTCGCCGTTGATGTAGACGGCGAAGTGCAGGTGGCAGTTGGTGGAGTTGCCGTCGTTGCCGACGACGGCGATGAGTTGGCCGGCGGTGACGTGCTGGCCGGGCCGGGCCAGCAGGCCGCTGGCGTACATGTGGTTGTAGCTGGTCTGGATGCCGTCGCCGTGGTGGAGGACGATGACGTGCCCGGTCAGTCCCAGGCGCGGGTGCGGGCCGCCGGCGTAGGTGACCCGGCCGTCGGCGGCGGCGTAGATCGGTGTTCCGCAGGCGGCGCCGAAGTCGGTGCCGGCGTGGAAGCTGGAGCCGAAGAGCAGACGTGGCCCGTACCGGGAGGTGACGGGTCCGTCGACCGGTGCCACCCACTGCCCGGTGGCGGGTCCGGCCGGTCCCGCTGTGGTGGCGGTGAGGCAGTCCAGCGGCCCGGATCCGGCGTTCGCCGACGGGGTCGGGGTGACGTTGACGTGCGGGTGGTCGAGGTGGTTGGCGGTGTCCGAGCCGCGGTCGGCCATGGGCTGCCAGCCCCTGTCCGCCTCGGCGGCGCGCCAGATCGCCTGGCGCCAGATGATGTAGTCCACGCTGAGCCGGTCGGCGTGCTCGATGAGATAGGAGACGATCGCGTCGCCGGTGGCGGTGTCGTCGTGGGTCATGAAGTCCACGGCGAGTCCGGCGGGGTGGCCGCCGGCGTCGACCGCGCTGTCCCGGTAGCCGCCGATCTCCGCGACGTCGAAGCGCGCACCGACCTCCTCGGCAAGGGCTTGCGCGTGGGGCTTGACCGGGCCGAGGTCATAGCGATGATCTGGGGCACGGTCGTCGGTCGTGTCTGTCTCGCTGAGAGCGGTGACGACCTGGACAGCGGCGTCCCAGTAGTCGGCGTAGTGCAGCGGGTCGGCGTTGCGCTGGACCCGGTTGGCGGCAAGCGTGGGTTGCAGGTCGCGCCACCCCTCGATCTTGTTCAGGGCGTCGAAGAACATGACGGCCGAGCGGGCGGGGTCCATCCGATCGGCGTAGGTGCCCCAGGCGCCGTTGTCGCGCTGCTGGAACAGGCCGCGGCTGTCCGGGCCGACGGCATCTCCCCGGTCGAGGACCCGCAGACCGGACTCGCCCATGGCCGTCATGACGCCGATGGTCTGACCCCAGGCATCCATGCCGCGCTCGGCGCCCACACGCATGATCGTGGCGGCGTTGGCGAGCTGCTCGCCGGAGTAGCCGGCGATCTCCCCGTCGGGGACGTCGCCGACGGCGAGGGCCATGCCCGGTGTGCACACGCCCGCGGGGGCGGACCGGCTCAGGCCCGAGCCGACGAAGAGCACGAGCACGAACCCACCGAGCACGGCGAGGACCGCGCAGACCACGACGGCAGCCTTGTTCACAGCGTTTCTCGTCCTCCCCCCCGGGACGGGCGTGCTCAGTCGATCGGGTCGGCGTACTCGACCAGCCAGGGATCGGTGGCCCCGGTGCGGGTGAGCGTGACCAGGTACGGGCCGGCGTCGGTTTCGACACGGACCTCGGCGAGCGACGCGGAGCTGGTGTCCAGGACCTCCCCGCCGTCGGTCACGGTGGTGGCCGGCACCGCCGCGGGGTCGACGTAGGCGAAGGTCTCCGCGCCGGTGGTGGTCATCAGCCCGGCGATCCCGGCATGCCACTGCTGAGCGGCCAGGTCGGGGCGGGCGAACGCGCGCATGAACGCCACCGCCCGGTCGGCGGCCTCCTCGGCGGCGGTCTCGTCCCACGTCGGCGGCCGCTCGGTGGGTACCTGTTCCTGCCCGGTCAGCTCCTCCATCGGCTCATCCGTCGGCCGGGAGCTTGAGGTGGCCGGTGCGGAGCTCGGCGCCGTCGGTGCGGCTGCCGGCTGCGGCTCGGCCGGGGTGCTCGCGCACCCCGCGGCGGTCAGGATCGCGGCCACCGCGGCTGTGAGGCCGGCGGTGCGGCGCGGCGTCATCGCTCCTCCTCGGGCTCGGCCGGGAGGGACTGTGCGACGAACTCGTAGAACGTCTCGTCGGCCTGCCAGGGTGGTGCGGTCCACTGGTGGTCCTGGTGGCCGTCGTCGCAGCCGGAGAAGACCTTGAGGTGCCGGAGCCGGTCGAGGGTCGGCCACAGGGATCGTTCGTGCCAGTCGACAAGGGCGGGCGAGGGCTCGGCCGCCGCCTCGTTGTAGGCGCCCTGGTGGGCGACCATCAGGGCTGTGAGCTGCTCGACGGCGACGGGGTGGCGGTACCAGCACGGCGGGAGGCGGTACTCCCGCACCTGCAGGTTGGACAGGTACCGGGCGGTGAGCCAGGCGACGAAGTCGGCGAGCTCCTCCCACAGGGCGACCTGGCGGTCCCTGCCCAGGCGGGTCCACAGCCACGGCCCACCCGCGGGCCGCTCCGAGACGGCATCGATCAGGTCCGCCAGGGCGCCCTCGACGGTCTCCAGTCGCGCCTGGAGGTCGCCGAGCTCTTCGGTGGTCGTCATGCGGTGATGCCCTCCCGGTCCAGCACCCAGGACGTCGAGGCCTTGAGCTCCTCGGCGTCGGATCGCTTCCACCACGGGGTAAGATCCACGATCCCGCCGGGCAGGTCGCGGTAGAGCAGCAGCGCACGCCCCTCGGGGATGGTGCGCAGGTCGGAGACGCTGAGCACGCGCTCCTTCTCCGTCGAGACGTTGAACGAGGGCGTCTCGCCGCGCTCGGAGTAGTGGCGGGCGGAACGGGTGACCCGGCGGTCCCCGAGGAGTCGGGACACCGACTCCAGGAAACCGTCGTTGCTCGAGCCACCCATGAGGAGCTTGACCGCCGCGGCCGCCCAGATGGTCTTGGCGCCCTCGTCGCCGTAGCGGCTGCGCAGCTGGGACTCGTCCTGGACGACCGGCCACACGCTCATCCCGCGGCCGCCGCCGTCGGCCATGAGCTGGGGCAGGTCCGGGATCGGAGCGATGTTGGCGACCTCGTCGAGCACGAAAGTGATCGGCAGGTCGAGGCGGCCGGCGGCGGTGCGCTGGGAGGCGAGTCGCCCGGCCCGGACCACGGCGGAGACCAGGGCGGTGACCAGTGGGGCGACGCCGCTGGACCCGCCCTCGGAGAGCAGGTAGAGGGTGTCGGAGGACCGGACGAACCGGTCCGGGTCGAACGCCTCGCCGTCGCCGGCCGCGGGGCAGACGAAGTCGACGACCCGGGGGTCGGCCAGCGGCTTGAGGACCAGGGAGAGGGACATGTCGGTGGAGGAGACGGTCTCCCGGGCCTCACCCCGGGCGAACTTCTCCAGATCCTTCGCCCAGCCCGGGGCCGCGCCCTCGTGCTCGCGCAGGATCGCGTAGGGAGTTTCGTTGTCGAAGTCCCGCGCCCAGGCGAGCACCTCCCGCATGGTGTGACCACCGAGGTCGGCGGCGTGCAGCAGGCAGCGCAGCACCGTGTCGGCGGCCTCGTGGAAGAAGCCGGCGTTGCGGGAGCCGTCCATCGGCCGGGCCGCGACCATCGCCTTCGCGCGGTCCATCGCGACCTTGACGTCCGCGCAGCCGGCGACGATGTTCCACCGCGCCGCCTCGGGCCACGCGGAGACGCCCTCGGGGTCGAAGACCCACACCCGGCCACGCTCGGCCCGCGGCTGGGCCGTGAGCCGGAACAGGTCGACCTTCGTCGAGGTCGCCACCACCGCACCAGGGGCGTCGACGACCTGCCCGACGGCGAGATAGGCCGTCTTTCCCTGCCGGGGCGGGGCGATCACGCAGCCGGTGTCCTCGGTACGGGGACGTACCGGCTGCCCGTGATAGCTCGCGATCGGCTCCAGCAGGGTCGCGGACGGCCCGCCGGTCACGCGGTCCTTGAGCGCCTTGCCGGTGACCATGCCCTTCTCGGCCCGGCCGCGGTGGCGCGCCGCCACGGCCCCGACCAGGGCGACGGCGGTGAGGATGACCAGGGCGAACCAGACCGCCAGGACCACCGGCAGGCTCGCGGTGGTCACGTCCTCGCCGAGGTCGAGCGGTGACAGGCGCACCAGCGCGAGGAAAGTGCGGTCGACGCCGGCCAGTCCCAGGCCGGTCGAGGTCACCCACAAGGTCAGGTGCCAGTAGGCGAGCAGCGCCGCGGCCAGCAGCGCGAGCTGGACGTTGGCCCGGGTGCTCGCCTTGATCGGCGGGCGGTTCTCTCTCGTCACCATCAGCGCCGTCCTCCCATCGCCGCGTCGGTCTCGGTCAGCCGTTCCTCGAGCTCGGAGCGCACGTGCCGGACCATCACCTCCGGGGCGGTGCCCCGCTTGAAGATGTGGAACCCGGTCTGCAACGACGGGATGACCTCGGCGGCGTCGGCGGTGAGGTTGAAGTCGCGCACGCACCGCTCGACGTCGGCGGCGCGGGACTGGCGGTAGACGTGGATCGTCTGCGCCTCCTGCAGGACCGCCATGGCCGGCGAGGTCACCGGAATGTCGGCGAGCTTGTGGATCGCCACCACCAGGGCCAGGCCGAGGGCGCGGGCGAGCTTCGTGTTCGAGCGCAGCAGACCGGCGTTCGGGCCCGCGACCAGGTGCCACCCCTCCTCGACGACGAGGTTGGTCATCTTGCCGCGGTTGCGGCGCAGCGACCCGAGCAGCCACAGGTTCGCGATCGCCATCACCGTCGGGACCGCGGGGCCGTCGTCGGGCAGCTGGGAGATGTCGAAACTGGTCAGCTTCTCCTCCAGCCGCACCCCCCTGGAGGTCGGCCCGTCGAAGATGCCGCCGTACTCCTCGAGCAGGCCCCCCATCAGGAACCGCACCCCCAGGGCGGCCTCGTGCAGCCGTTCCTTCGCGGCGGCCGAGGCGTCGCCGTAGCCGCCCTCGTGGTCCGCCTCGATGTGCCCCAAGTTGGCGAGCACGTCGGGCAGGACCGGCACCCGGCCGTCCACCTCCGCCTGGCGCATGGTCAGGCGGTACGCCGAGCGCAGCGCCTCGCGCTCCCACTCGTCCAGCGGCTCGCCGTCCTGCGCGAGCTCGGCGGCGACCTGGAGGAGACGGACCTGGTTCTTCGCCCCGGCGCCGGTGATGATCGGGTCGAGCAGGTTCAACACGACCCCGTCGCCGTCGGTGCTGAACGTCAACGGCTCGCCGCCGAAGAAGCGGACCAGCTCGGCGTACTCGCCCTCGCCGCCGCGGTCCTTCTTGTCGAAGATGACCGCACGGCGGTCCCGCAGGAGCAGCGGGCGCAGCGCGTAGGCGGACTTGCAGACCGAGGACTTGCCCGAACCGACGTCACCGACCACCACCACGTTCGGGGAGGAGACGATGCCCTTCTGGTAGGCCACGAACGGGTCGTGGTGGACCCGGGAGGAGCTGAGGCAGTCCAGGCCGACGATGAGCGCCTCGACGTCCGTGGGGGCGGCGACCACACCGGTGTTGAGCACCTCGGCCTGCCGGGTCGTGCTCGGCGCCCCCTGGGGCAGCGGGGCGTAGTAGCCGCGCCTGGCCCAGCCCGGCTTGGGGCGCAGGCGCGTACCGCGCGCGTTGTACGGGGTCAGGCCCTCCTCCCGCGGCGCTGGCGGCGAGGGCGGCGCGAGCAGCCGGCGTCGGCGCTTGGTCTCCTTCGCCGGCGGCGTGGTCGGTGCCTGGTTCCCGGCCGCGAGCTCGCGCTGGGCGCGGCGCGTGGCCGGGACGTTCGTGGTCGTCACAGAGACTCCTTCGCGCCATGGCCGGACAGGGCGCTCATCACGCGGTCTCCGGCCGAGGACAGCGGGGTCCTGATCCCCCGCACGATCGGCCACGTACACCCCGAGGCCGCAGCCTGATACGTGTCGAGCCACTCCAGCCGCTCGATGCCCAGGTCACGCTCGGCGATCGCGGCCGCGTGGCGGGCGGCGCGGCCGAGCTCCTCCCGGGTGCGGGCGCTGATCGTGAGGTAGCCGGCCCACTCCACCCCGGCGTTGTGCTGCCCCGGGCGCAGGTCGGCGGCCCGGCGCTGCGCCGCGCTGAGGCGCAGCTCGTTCTCCTCGTCCAGCAGGCGCCCGTCCTGGTTGCGAGCCACCCGGTCGGCCGCATCGCGGGTCAGATCCGAGCGGGCGGCCCCGCGGGCCTGCCGGGCCGGGATGATCCACGTCTGAAAGCTGAGCGTGAGCAACGTGCCCTCCGGGCCGCCGGCAAGCATCGGGGTCAGCCACATCGACGTGCGCGGCACCGTGGCCAAGGCGTCAGCGCTGATCCGTGCGGTGCGGTGCCACCACCGCCGCTCCTCCCCCGTGGCCGGATCATTCGCGATGACCACGTGGGCGGAGTACTCGTCCCGGCTCGCCAGCCCGAACCGGTCCGGGTCGACGTCGGCGACCTGGTCGATCGGCCGGGACGGGTCCTGCATGTGCAGCATCACCGCAGCGACCTGTGCGGCGCTGAGCGCCCGCACCTGCCCGTGGCGCGCCTGGCGCAGCCCCCGGGCGACCGCAGCGATCTCCGTGGCCATGAACGCCCGCCACCCGTCCCGGCCCTCGCCGAACCGGGCGGCCGCGGCGCAGAAGGCCGCGCCCAGCGGCCAGCGCACCGCGACGTAGTGGCGCTGGACCATGCTCGAGGCGTCGCTGCGCCGGATCAGATCGTCGTAGGACTGTGCGAGCTCGCGCGGCACCGCGGAGCCAAGGTTCTCCAGCAGCCACGCCTCGTGACGGGCCGAGTCCGGAGGGAGCACCCGGGTCAGGGACTGGACCACCCGGGCCACGGACTCCTCCGACCCCAACGAAGCCAGAAACCGGCCCCAGCGCGCGGCGGCCTCCCCCGTGGCACGGTCGGACTCCAGACCGCGGATCTGCCCGGACACCTCGAAGACCACCGACAGATAGGCGTCCTCCCCGGTCGGGGCATGCCAGGCGATCCCCGGCCGCCGCGGACGCCGCTCGAGCCAGCCCATGCCCTCGGCCCCGTCCGGCACATCCCGGTACGCCGCGGCCTGCCGGGCTGCGTCCGCGCGCACCCTGCCGTCCCGCGCGCGGGCCTGCGCGGCCAGCGCGTCCCACTCGCCCTGGTCGAAGGGGCGGAACGCCACCGTGCCGGTCCTGTTGCGCTCGAGCCAGCGCCGCCTAGTCACGAACCGCGAGACCACCGAGCCACGCGGGGTGGCCGCAGTCGCGGCCCACGTCGCCGCGACGACCACGACCCCGATGGCGAACCCAGCCTCGGCCATCGTCATCGTCAGCACCATCGCGACCAGGACAGCCGCGCCGACGCTGACCAGGCGCCAGGTCGGCACCGACCCACCCAGCCAGGACCGGCGGCGGGACTCCCCGCCCAGCACCGACGTGCGGCTCATCGCGCACCTCCGGCCGGGTCCTCGTCCATCTCCGCGGCCGCGATCTCCCCGCCGCGGGTACCGAAGTCGGCCGCCTTCGTCGTGGCCACGACCGCCACGGCCCCGGCCGCGACCGCGGCACCGGCAGCCCCGGCCGCGGCACCGGAGGAGCCGGCGGCCGCGCTCGACGAGCTGCTCGTCGCAGCCGCACCCTCGGAGCCGGCGGCCGATCCCTTCGCGGCCGCAGCCTCGGTGGTCGACCCCCCTGCCAAGGTGCCCTTCCACGCGGCGTCAGCCCCCTCGCCGCCCTGGCCGTCGCTCGCGACCTGCTGCTTGGCCTCCAACGCCTTCTGGACCGTCCCGCCCTCATCCGCGCGCCGGGACGACGTCGACGAACCTGCCGAGTCGCCGCCCCCGTCGTCGGAGCCGTCGTCCGGGCCGCCGTCGTCGCCCGAGTCGGTGCCGGCGTCGGACCGCTGTACCCGGTCCTGTGCCCGGCGAGCGGTCTCCGATCCACCCCAGCTGCCGCCCGAGGCGCCGTCGCTGGCGGCCATGCTCAACGCCGGACCGGCCTGCCCCGCCGTGGTCGGCAGCACCGGCGCGAACTTGAACAGCAGGAACGGCGTCAGGCCGGCCAGGCACAGCGCACACGCGGCCGCCAGGTGGTTCGCCAGCGTCGCCACGTCCGGGGTGTCGCTGAGCCACCGCGCCTGGCTCGCCGCCAACCGGTAGGCCAGTCCCAGCACCAAGAACAGCACCGGCTTGGCGGCGATCACCCCACCAAGGACCATCAGCAGCCGGGTCACGATCCGCCGCTGCTCCGGGCTGGCGTACCAGGCCAGGGCGATCGGGACCACGGCGCCACCGATGTAGATGGTCACCATCGTCACGATCAGCATCGCGATGACCAGCACCAGGCCGACGAGCATCAGCACCATCAGGCACAGGGCCACCAGCACGCCGCCAGTGACTCCCGAGGCGTCGCCGTCCGCGACCATCTCCGAGATGCTCGAGACGACCTCGTCGGTGGACGACTCGATCGCCCACCTGGCGATGACGTCGCTCAACGAGCCGACGAACTCGAGCACGAACCACCCGGCCGCCGGCCCGAACATCGCCCCGCCGAGGAACAGCACCGAACCACGGGTGAGCACGTCAGCCACCTGGTTCGAGGAGTACACACCCTGAGCGCTGCGGACCACCGTCACCAGAAGCAGGAACGCCCACAGGAAGACCCCGAGCGCGAAACTCACCCGGTACGCATCGAGAAACCATTCCGCGGACAGGTCCGGCTGGGTCGCGTCGAACAACGTCGGCAGCACCGACGAGCTCAGCCCGTGCGCGGCCTCCTGCGTCTTGTCGAACAAGAACCCCAACGGGTCCGATCCGAAATCCACCGCCGTCCGAACAGTTCCAGCGGCTTCATCGATTGTGCCTAGACCAGCGTCAAGTGCATCCCGGACCCACCCCTGGGCATTCTCCGCGAGGCCTCGCCCCTCGCCGTCGTGCGCCGCCATCGTCAGCACCCCCCGGAAAACGGCTGTGCTATCTCCTTGAGGTCGGATATCCGCCGATCAGCGCTGTTGTCCTTCAGCTGCCACTCCCCGCTGGACCGGTCCAGGGTGAACGTGGTAGCGGTGGCCATCACGTTCCCTGCCTGGTCCTTCATGTCGGGGATGGTGAGCAAGACGGACACCACGACCTCGTCCCCGCTTGAGGACTCGATGTAGTACCCACCGCCCTCGGTCGAGGACGGTGGGCCTTGCCGCTCGTCTGTTAGGCCGGGCTCCTCTACCCGATCAGCCATACCCGCGACCGTCTCCGTGGCGTCGGGCGCCGTGATTGCGCCCAGGACAACGGGCACTTCGTCTGCGGGCGGTAGTGACTCGTCCGAGCCCAGCCAGCGATAGACGGTTGCGGCGAACTCAGCAGCTCCGACGTCGTCGAGCTCCGCCTGCTGCAGAGCCGTCAGTACGGTGTGCGCGGTGATCGCGGACCCACCGAGACACCCGTTCGCCACCCGGCCGACTGTCGGTGTGGGGGTCGGTGCCGTAGCGGTGATCGGAGCGGGCGAGGGCGCGGCGTTCCCGTCGCGCTGGCCATGCAGCCAGGTCAGGCCACCCGCACTCAATGCGAGCACGAGAATGCCTGCGACGAGCCACCGCACCCAGCGGCGGCGGTAACGAAACTGCAGCTCGAAACTCATCGGCTGGGTCTCCGGTCAGGTGGCCACGGAGAGGATTGCCCCCACGAGGATCGCGAAAGCTGCCACCAGCACCAGGCCGATCAGCGCCTTGATCGCGCGGCCGCGACCTTGGGCGTAGTCGTGCGGGTTGTCGCCAGCGTTCGCCATCGTCACCACGCCCTGGAGCAGGAAGAAGATGGCGACGAGGATGCCGATCGCCCAGGCGGCGGCGAAGAGTTTCTGCCACCACGCGGTGAACTCGGCACCGAAGATTCCGAAATTGGGGACGATGCCATCGATGGGGTTGTCGATGGCCATGACTGTAGCGCCGGCCGAAATGACGTCGTACACCGCGACCTCCTACTGAGCCTCGTACGCGAGTTGTGCAATGACTGCCGAACCGACCTTCGTCCAGGCGCGCAGCGAGCTGTCGGAAAGCGAGGCGAGGGTGATCTCGCCGCCCTCCGCCAGGTGAGGGTCGAAGGGGACTTCGAGAACCGTCGCTCCCTCACGAGCCAGCCGATCGAGCTCTTGGCGGACCCGGTGGCTGGCGTCCGCCGGCTTCGGCCGGCCGTCGTCGTTGACGACGATGAGGGGCTTGGCGCTGAGGTGCCTGCCGTGCTCTCCCATGGCGCGTACCGCGGTCAGCACGTCCACCATGTCGAGGAACGGGACCGCCGAGACCTGGACCGGAAGGAGGAGGACGTCCGCTGTCGAGACAGCGGCACAGAATGCGTCGGAGTGGGGGTTGTTGCCCGAGTCGGCGACGGTGACGCGGTAGTACCGGTCAAGGACGGTGCGAAGCGCGAGTACGTGCTCGGCCGTCAGCACCGGCCGGTCCTGGACCGATCCGATGAGGTCCGCGTGCGACGTCTGCGGCGTCGTGTACCCGCCCAGCTCACCAGCCGATTCGATTGCGTGCAGGCGCTCGACAAGTTCGCCAAGGCCGCGCACGGGAACACCCTCGGCGCGTTTGCTCAACGCGCCGCTCGCGTCCGAGACCTCGAACGCTGCGACCGAGCCACCTCGGGCAGCGGCGAGGACGCCAGCGAGGACGACCGAGGTCACGGTCTTGCCGACGCCGCCGGACTTGTTGGCGACGAGGACGTTGACGGCCCCAGACCAGGTCGCCTGCCTGATGGTGCGTTCTGCAGCAAGGTGGGCGAGCTCCGCTACGCCTGGCCGCACTCGAACTAGGCCGCCTGTCGCGCGGACCACAGCGCCCCGCCATCCCCACGAGGCGACGGGCTTTACCCCGGAGCCGGGTGGGATCAGGTCGGCTCGTGAGGCCTCTGGCAGGACCAACGGGTGGGCAGGCCACTGAACCCCGGGGAGCTCCGGCGTGATCACGTCCAAGCCAGACCCACTGGCACTCACAGGATCCGGATCCCCCTCCTCGAACAGGCTGACGCGATGGGCGCCAGCGAACGGGCTTCCTTCAATCGATGGCATCGGAGTTCCCCTCGTTGGATCGAGCCGCTGGGTTCGGCGGCCGCTCGGTTACCTAGTGGGCAGGGCCGCGCACCGGTTCGTCTGGCCCATCGTGGGACGATGCGACGGCGCCGTGTCGGCCGCCTGTGGACAGCCACCTGAATGTCGCTGTCCCTGTGGAAGAGCGTTTCCGGGGCTCGAGGCGGCCGGCTCCCGGCAAGGGCTTCCGTGCGACCCGAGCTGTCCGCCGAGGGGACGGGCCAGTAGCCACTCCAGGTAGGCATGCCACGCCCTGCGCTGCAGCCTGTAGGCATCGACTTGGTCGCGCAGTTCGATGTGGGCGCCCAGGTACTCCGCGATGCTCGGCAGCCGGCCAGGCCGGGCGACAAGCCGGCCTGCGGCGCGCGCCAGGAGGCCGTAGGACAGCAAGATGTCCGTCGCCTCCCTGGCCGCAGTCAGCGACATCCGGCAGACCGAGGAGGCAGACACGGCAGAGTCCGCGCGTCCGTCCTCCACCGCTTCGAAGACCTCCGCGGCGACGTGACCAAGGGCGCGGAAGGCCGGTCGGAGGGCAAAGACCCGCCGTCGTCCGCGAGGAGGCACGGTCGAGCCGAACTCGTCGGGAATGACGAGCAAGTAGGTGTCGGCGTGCTCGAGGCGCCCCACTTGGTCGAGCACGATGGGCGGGTCCGGGAGGCTGCGCAACCACTTCAGGTGCGTGGCCACTGATGTGTGGGACATGCCGGCCGCGACCGCCAGCGACCGGACGCCGAATGCGACGTTCTGACCTCCGCTTTTCACCGCGGCCTCGGCGAGCGCTCTCGCGACCCACCGGGCCGAGCGGGCCTGACGCGAGGAGGTGGAGTGGACAGTGAGCTGACGGTCCGCGGCAGCGAGCCACTGCAAGATGGAATCTCGGTGTGAGCGAGTCCCCCTGGTAGGGGCGTGTGACCCTGCGGGGCTGGTGTAAGAGATACGGCCGTGGCTCTCCCGCTGCGTTGGCGGCGGCTGCTTCAGCCCGTTGGCGGCGAGGAAGCGGAGGGCCTTGTTCCACTCCGATGCGAGCCTGCGACGGGCGACCGTGCCGGTGTACTTGGCGTAGAAGGACGCCAGTCCGGCCCACCGCCCGTCCTCCACACGGGCAACGACGTCCTGAAATCGCATACCGATGCGCGCGGCGCCGACCAGGACGGCCATACGGGCCTCAGAGCGGCTCTTGTACCCCTCGGTCGTCCCCTCACGCGCGACCGCCTCGAGACGGGCGAAGAACGGGCGGGTAGTCGAGACGCCGGCCGCAGCCTCTACGGCCTCGGGCTCCGGTGCCGCCGGCTCGTTCATGCCAAGCTCATGCCGTTCCTGCTCGAGGCTGCTCCACATGCTCAGCCACAGCGATTCGGCGTTTCTCGTGCTCAGGATGAAGCTGGCTTCGTCGATGTCTCCAAGCAGGAGCTGGTAGCCGCCGTGTTTCCATCGCGCTCCAGGGGGGCGGATGCACCCATGGACGCTGTTGAACACAGAGGGGTCGAGGGACGGGGCGATCGACCGCAGCGCGCGGACGACCTCCCAGGCATCCCGGTACGGCACCGGAATCGCGAGGGGAACGTAGATGTGGTGGCCGCCAGAGGGAGACCGGTCGGTCACATACCTCGCGCCGAACGAGTCGAGCCAGGCGCTGAGCGTGCGCCGGTCCGCCTCAACCTGGTGGGCGCCGTGCCCACCGACGTCGAGGTCGAGGCACAGCGTGTGGATGCACCCGTGCTTGTCCGCGAGCCGGACAGCGGCCGGTGCGCTCGGGAGCACGGCGGTTAGCGGCCTCTCGGCCCGCTGGGGGTATGTGAACTCACCGGGGCGCCCGGTTCGGACGCCTACGCGCATTCGCGGGCGCCCGGCGATCATCGGCGCCAGGGACCAGGCGCGCTCAGCGGTCACTGCGTCCGCGTCGACGCGGAAGTCTGGACCAGCACCATGGACCGGCGGTACCGTCGTGGTCACCTTCAACCTCATCTCAGCGGTCGTGTGCGACGGGCGAGGGGGTTGTCAGTGGTCTCGAGCGCCTGCCAGCACTGTGCGGGACCACTACTCGGGACAGGAGGCTCGGCCGTTGCCGGGCCTTCGGTCTTGGGAGCCTCAGGCCGCGAACGGCAAGGGCATCTGGAAGCCGGGCGGGATCTCTGAGGGAGTTGCTGCGCAGAAGAGCCAAGTCATCTGCTGCCATGTCAGTGCCACCCTGTCGATGCCGCCCCTGGTGGCGGCCTGCAGCAGCATCGAGCTCTGAGGCCCCCCGCGGCGGGTACCCACCAGAAGATTCATCAGGGCCGAGGCGCGTTCGGGGTTGAAACCCAGCGAATGGAGCGTGCCGCCAGGTTCCGCATCCTGCCTCGCGGCACCGTGCCGGTAGGAGGCTCTCTCCCGGACAGCCAGCTCGCTTGCGCGTGCCACCGCGCGCCGCGCACGGGCGCGGCCAAGGCCGTGGTGGGCGAGAAGGTTACTGACGCCGCCGAGCAGCGGGCCCAGTTCGTCCGCCGCGACCGTGGCGGGCGCGGTGGTGGCCATTTCGTGGAGCGGACGCACGGTTGTCTCAAGCAGGCGTAACGTCGTGAAGTCACGCAGGTCCACGGCGACGGTCTCCGCAGCGCGCCGCGCCGAGTGCGGCAGCGCCATGCCGGCCAGCCTGGCGGCGGCATCGTCCTTCGCCGCCTCGCGGGACGCGATCGTGACGACCAGCCCCCAGGCGTTGTCCTGCGCCGCGCAGATGCGGTCCGTATGCGTCCGCGCAGCCTCCCATGACCGGGAGGCGAGGTCCGCGCGAGCCTCGGCGAACTCGACACCGCGCCTGCGTGCCGCGAGACCGCCGACGCGACGAGACGCCTCGGAGACAATTTCGGCACCGACGGCATGCGCCAGACTTGAGTCCCAGCCTGCTGAGACGACGTCGCGAAGCGCGTCGCGGAGCGCCTCGTCACTCGAGACATCCACCGGGCCGGCCGGACGTGTCACCCCTGCTCACCTCCCTCCCGAGAGGTACCGCCGGGTGTGAGCAGTTGCTCCACGTCGTGCTGCCGGAAGCGACGTTGCCCAGTCGGCGTTCGGAATCCCGCCACGCGACCGTCCCTCTCCCACCGGCGGACAGTGTCCACCGAGACGCCGAGCAGGGCGGCCGTCTGCCCCACCGTCAGCAAACCTGCCGGTACGTCAGCATGCCTAGGTTCCATGAAGGAGATAGGACCATAGACGCTCACATCATGTCAACATACCTACATAGCGATGCTTGCATGTCTGTACGCAGAGGTGCATGCTTGGCGTCATGGCTGCGACACAAGGTGAAGTTTCGGCGTTCGTCCCGCAATGGACGTTTGCGGACAAACTCAGGAAGGCCCGTCTCACGGTGGACATGCCTCAGGCCCGGTTCGCGGAGGAGCTGGGGGTATCCCCAGCCGCGTACTCACAGTGGGAGTCGGGCCGGAACGGCCCGCGCAACGTGGTGCACGTGGCGCGCCGCGTAGAGGCGGTGACGAAGGTGTCAGCGGCCTGGTTGCTCGGCCTGTACGAGGAAGGTCCCCGCCCCGCGGAGCGGGACAGGGACCTTCGGAAGTACACCGCCTGGGACTTGAACCCAGAACCCACTGATTAAGAGTCAGTTGCTCTGCCAATTGAGCTAGCGGTGCTCGGTGCGCGAGAAGTGACTTTACCGCACCGCGCAGGAGGCCTCAAAACCAGGAGGGCCCCCGAACGGGTGACGTCGAGCACACCGGAGCGTGCGTCCCCCGTCGGGCACACCGGAGGGTGCGCCCCCCGGTCGACCCCGGTACAACGCCATCATGAAGTTCTACGCGGACCAGCCCTCCCGCCGCGCGCGCCAGGTGGCCGGCGACGTCCTCGTGGCCGTCTGGCTCGCAATGTGCACGGTGCTGGGCATGGCCCTCCACGCGCTCCTCGAGGCAGGCGCGGCCCCGCTGCGGCGCGTCGCCGACGTCGGCGCCGCCATCGAGGACGGCATGGGCGACGCCGGGCGCGGCGCGGGCGAGCTGCCGCTGCTGGGCGAGCGGCTCCGGCAGCCCTTCGACGACGTCGCAGACTCGGGCGCGCGCCTGCAGGAGGCCGGGGCGGACGGCGCAGTCCTGGTCGAGACGCTGGCGGTGCTGGTCGCGGTCCTCGTCGCCGTCATGCTCTCCGGCGTCGTCCTCCTGCCGTGGCTGGCGCTGCGCGTGCGGTACGCGGCAGGGGCCGGCGCCGTGCGGTGCCTGCAGGCCCAGCCCGGCGGCGCCGACCTCCTCGCGCTCCGTGCCCTCGCCTCACGGCCGCCCGCCGTACTCTCCGCCGTCGGGCCGGCGCCGGCGGCGGCCTGGCGGGCCGGGGACCCGGTGACCACCGCGCGGCTGGCCGAGGTCGAGCTCGGGCACTGGGGCGTGGCGCCGCGCACCGCCGACGAGCGTCCCGGCGCGTGACCGCTGGGTCGCCCGGATGCCGCCGCCGTGCGCCCGCACTAGCCTCGGCAGATCCCGGGAACAGCGCCATCGCGGCGAGGAGGAGCGGAAACCTTGTACGACCACGACCTGTTCGTCCAGACCCTCTCCGACTTCGTGCGGGCGTTGATCCGGCCCTACGACGTCGACGCGGTGCTGGAGGCGCTCGCCGTGCGCGTCAAGGAGGTGCTGCACCTGACCGCAGCGGGCGTCTCGCTGGCCGAGGAGGGCAAGGTCCGGGCGGCCACCGTCATCCCTCCGCACCTCACCCTCCTCGAGAAGCTCCAGGAGGAGCACCAGGTGGGCCCGTCCGTCGACGCCGTTCGCGGCAGCGAGCCCGTGATCGTCTCGGGCCCGGCGGAGCTGGAGGAGCGGTGGCCGGCCCTCGCCGCCGTCGCCCGCGAGACGGGCACGTGCGCGGTGGCCGCCCTGCCCCTCGCACTGGGGGGCAACACCTACGGCGCGCTGTCCATGTACGCCGGCGAGCGTGAGTGGCCGGAGCAGGACCTCGCCGCCGCGGCGCTGCTCGGGGACATGGCCACGGCCTACCTCATCAACGCCTCGTCGCACCACCAGCAGCAGGAGCTGAACGACCAGCTCGCCCAGGCCCTGGAGTCCAGGATCGTCATCGAGCAGGCCAAGGGAGTCGTCGCCGAGTCGCGCGGCGAGACGGTCGAGAGCGCCTTCGAGCGGATCCGCTCGCACGCCAGGAGCCACAGCGTCAAGGTCCGTGACGTCTCCGAGGCGATCGTTCGCATGGGCCTGCGGCTCTAACGGACCGGTTGCCACCCTTTTCCCCGAGGGGTTACGGTTTTGTAACAACCCGCCCCAGAACAACCCGGCGGGAACTGCCGCTCCGGACCCTGGCGGCGAGAGTGCGCGCGCTCGCGCGAGCACCGACTACTGGAGCGAACAATGTCGTACGCCGATGTGATCGAGATCCCCACCAACGACGACCGGTCCGTGCGGGAACTGCCCACGCTGGAGACCGTCTCCGACATCGTGCAGGCGCAGCAGCGTGAGGGAGAGCTCTTCCTCCGCATCAGCAACGGCCCGGCGGACGTGCGCAGCGGCAGCCGCCACCAGGAGAGCGGCTACCCCTTGCCCGGGCTGGCGTGCTGGCCGCTGAGCGCGGAGCCGTGGTGGCCCGCCGGTGAGCACGTCTGGGTGGCCCGTCAGCTCGTCAGCCACTCCTACCTGATCTCCGAACGGTCGCGAGCCTGGTTGCTGACGGGCCCTGTCGTCGGCCGCGGCGCGGACGGGGAGCCGCTCGTCGCACCCGCCCGCCCGGTCGCCCTCGTCGGCCAGGGCGCTCTTCTCGAGGCCGAGAGCATCTACGCCGCCTGGCGCTGCCGCGACGTGCGGTGACCGCCGGCTGGGCCGAGCGTCGGTCGCCGTCTGAGAGGATGGCGCCGTCAGCCCACCCTGCCCAGGAAGTGACATGCCTCGTCTCGAGCCCGCCGACATCGCCCCCGACTTCACCCTGCCCACCGCCGACGGCGGCGAGGTGACGCTCTCCGCGCTGAGGGCCGACGCGACGAAGGGCGTGGTCGTCTACTTCTACCCGGCGGCCGGGACGCCGGGGTGCACCAAGGAGGCCTGCGACTTCCGCGACTCCCTCGCCTCCCTCCAGGGGGCCGGGTACGCCGTCGTCGGCATCTCTCCCGACGGCGTCGCGAAGCTGGCCCGCTTCGCCGAGGCCGAGGGACTCACCTTCCCGCTCGCCTCCGACCCCGACCACGAGGTGCTCGAGGCCTACGGCGCCTGGGGCGAGAAGAAGAACTACGGCCGGACGTACGTCGGCGTCATCCGTTCGACCGTGGTTGTCGGCAAGGACGGGACGGTCGAGCTCGCCCAGTACAACGTCAAGGCCACCGGCCACGTCGCCAGGCTCCGCACGCTGCTCGGGGTCGGCTGACGGGGCCGATAGGCTGGCCCGCGAGCGCGAGTGGCGTAACTGGCAGCCGCGCCAGGTTTAGGTCCTGGTGCCTTCGGGCGTAGGGGTTCGAGTCCCCTCTCGCGCACTCGCCTCGTCTCGGCGCCGCACCCGCACGGCTGCGCCACGGCAGGCAGGTCGCGGCTCAGGTCGTCCGGCCCGGCTCGTGCCCGACCCGGACGACCGCCACGACCGGCGCCTCGTGGAGCACGCCGCGGCTCACCGAGCCGAGACGGACGTTGGCCAGCCCTCCGCGGGTCCGGCTTCCCACCACCAGCAGGCTCGCGGTGGCTGCCGCCTCCGCCAGCGCCTCTACGGGATGGCGAGGCACCACCCGGACGTCGACCGGGACGCCGGGGTACCGCTCGGACCACTCCTCCGCGGTTCTCTGCACCTCGGTCGCCCGGTTCTCGGCGACGCTGTCGAGCAGCACGTCGATGCGGGGGTCCTGCAGCTCGGGCCGGAACTGCGGGCGCGCCCCTCCGTGGACGATGCGCACCCCGGCTCCACGCTGCTGGGCCTGTGCGAAGGCGAACCGCATCACCTCGGGCGAGACGTGGTCCGGATCCACCCCGACGACGACGGGCCCGTCCGGGGCGGGCGCCAGGTCACGCACCATCACCACGGGACTGTGCGCGTGGGCCGCCACCTTCTGCGACACGGACCCGAGGATCCGGCCTGCGATCCGCCCCAGCCCGCGCGCCCCGACGACGACGACCGAGGCGCGCTCGGAGGCGTGGACGAGGGCGGACGCCGGATCCATGCGGAGGACCTGCGACGTCACCTCGAGCCCGGGGTGCGCCGCCCGCACGTGCTCCGCCCCGGCTCGGGCGATCCGTCTCGCGGAGTCCTGCAGCTCCTGGGTCGGCATGACGTCGTAGTACGTCGTGCCCGTGAACAGCGGGACGGCGGAGAGCACATGCAGCCCGGCGCCCCGGCGCCCCGCCTCCTCCGCCGCCCAGTCCAGGACTCGCAGATCCTTCTCCGACCCGTCGACTCCGGCCACGACCGCGCCCTCGGGAAAGCTCTCCTCGTCCGACATGGCTACCTCCTCGGAGATCCCGCTCCCATGGTGCACACGCATCGTCGTCGAAGGTGTGCTTTCCATGCTCCGCCCCCGGCCCGGGACCGCCACCGGTCGGCCCCCACGGCCAGCCTTGTCGCGCCGGGCCGCCGGGCGCGATAGAAACAGAGGGTGAGCGACATTGCGAGCGGTGACCTCGGCCCCTGGCTCTCCCCCGAGGAGCTGGACCAGGTACGCCGGAAGGTGCCCATCCTCTACATCGACGCGCTGCCGGCGCGGCTGGACGGCCACGGCGAGGTCGAGTCCGTCGGCCTGCTGCTCCGGGCGACGTCGGAGGGGACGATCTCCCGGGCGCTCGTCTCGGGGCGGGTCCTGTACCACGAGACCATCCGGGAGGCGCTCGCGCGGCACCTGGACAAGGATCTCGGCCCGATGGCGCTGCCCCGGCTGCCCCAGTCCCTGGTGCCCTACGCCGTCGGCGAGTACTTCCCCACCCCGGGCGGCCCGTTCCACGACCCGCGCCAGCACGCCGTGTCGCTGGCGTACGTCGTCCCCGTGGTCGGCGACTGCCAGCCGGCCAACGACACCCTCGAGCTGACCTGGCTGACCCCGGCGGAGGCGGTCACGCCCGAGATCCTCAACGACATGATCGAGGGCCATGCGATCCTGCTCAAGCAGGCGCTGGCCCACCTGGGGAGGTTGCGCTGATGGACACCGCACCGGAACCGATCGTCCCCGGGGCGACGAACCCGCTGAAGTGGTTCGCCCTCGACCTCGCCTGCGTGGTCGTGTTCACGATCATCGGCATGGCCATGCACGGCTCGCCCGTCGGCGAGTTCCTCCTGACCGTGTGGCCGTTCGTCCTCGGCCTGGCCATCGCCTGGGCGCTGCCGGGCGTGCGCTCGTTGCCGCTGCTCCTGTGGCCCACCGGCGTCATCGTGTGGGCCGTCACCACCGTGGTCGGCCTGGCCCTGCGGGCGATCACCGGAGGCGGGGTCTCCGGGGCCTTCCCGGTCGTCACCGCCGCCGTGCTCGCGGTGCTCATCCTGGGCTGGCGCGGCGTCCTGGAGATCAAGGAACGCCGCCACGAGCGGCAGGCACGCTACCTCTGACCCAGCCCCTGGCACGCACGACAGCTGCCGGGGCGACGGCTAGCGCAGCGCGGCGGCGATGTGCGGCGCGAGCGCTCGGAACGCCTTGCCGCGGTGGCTGACGGCGTTCTTCTCCTCCGGCGTCAGCTCGGCCGCCGAGCGGCTCTCCCCCGCCGGCCGGAGGATGGGGTCGTAGCCGAAGCCGCCGTCGCCACGGGGCGCGGTCAGGAGGACGCCGGGCATCCGCCCCTCCTCGACCACCTCGAGGCCCGACGGCGTGACGAGGGCGGCCGCGCAGGCGAAGTGGGCCCCGCGGTGCTCCTCGGGGACCTCGGCCAGCTGTGCGAGCAGCAGCTCGAGGTTGGCGCGGTCGTCGCCGTGCCGGCCGGCCCAGCGTGCCGAGAAGACCCCGGGGGCGCCGCCGAGCACGTCCACGCAGAGGCCGGAGTCGTCGGCGACGGCGGGCAGGCCGGTCGCCGCGGCGAGGGCGCGGGCCTTGACGAGCGCGTTCTGCGCGAAGGTGACCCCGTCCTCGACGGGCGGCTCCGCGCCGACGTCGCCGGCCCCCACGACGTCGCCGGGCCGAAGTCCCGGCAGCAGGGGTGCCAGGATCTCGCGCAGCTCCCGGACCTTGTGCCGGTTGTGCGTCGCGAGGACGAGCCGCGGCCCGCCGTCCGCCGGGCGCGCGGGTGCGCTCCCGCTCACGGGCGGCGCTCCAGCGGCCGGGCCAGGGCCTCGACCTGGAGGTCGCGCAGGCGGGCGGTGCCGGCGACGGCGAGGTCGAGCATGGCGTCGAGCTCGGCCCGCTTGAACGGGACGCCCTCGGCCGTGCCCTGCACCTCGACGAAGTCGCCCGAGCCCGTGACGACGACGTTCATGTCCGTCTCCGCGCGCACGTCCTCGACGTAGGGCAGGTCGAGGACGGGGCGGCCGTCGATGATGCCGACGGAGACGGCCGCGACGGAGTCCGTGAGGACGGGCTTGTTGCGCGAGGGCCGGATGTGTCCGGCCTCGGTGCCCCAGGCCACGGCGTCGGCGAGGGCGACGTACGCGCCGGTGATGGCCGCGGTCCGGGTCCCGCCGTCGGCCTGGAGGACGTCGCAGTCCAGGACGATGGTGTTCTCCCCGAGCGCGGCGACGTCGATGATCGCCCGCAGCGACCGTCCGACGAGGCGCGAGATCTCGTGCGTGCGGCCCCCGACCCGGCCCTTGACCGACTCGCGCTGGCTGCGGGTGTTCGTGGCGCGCGGCAGCATCGCGTACTCGGCCGTGACCCAGCCCTCGCCGGAGCCCTGGCGCCAGCGCGGCACCCCTTCGGTGAACGAGGCCGCGCACAGCACGCGGGTGCGGCCGAACTCCACGAGCACGCTGCCCTCGGCGGCGTCGAGCCAGCCGCGGGTGATGCGCACCTCCCGCAGCTCGTCGGGGCGGCGACCGTCGGCGCGCAGGGACGTGGAGAGGTCTGGAGAAGTCATGACCTCGAGATTACCGTCCGACGACGCCGTGGCCACGCCGCGGCCCGTGGCCGGAGCCACGGGCGCGCGCAGGGACGTGCGGTCAGCCCGTGTTCTGCAGGCCGGCCGCCACCCCCTTGAGGGTGAGCAGCAGCAGGCGCTGCTGGTCGGCGACCTCGCGCTCGTCGAGCTCGCGGGAGCTGTCGCGCAGGGTGCGCAGCGCACGCAGCTGGAGCAGGGAGAGAGCGTCGACGTAGGGGTTGCGCAGCTGCACGGCACGGCCGAGCACCCGGTGCCCCTCGAGCAGGCGCCCGTGGCCGGTCACGTCCAGCACCCACCGGGTCGTGAGGTCCAGCTCGTCGACCACCTTCTCCGCGAGGTCAGGCCGGTCGCCGAGGTCGAGGTAGCGCACGGCGATCCGCCGGTCGGTCTTGGCCAGGGACATCTCGACGTTGTCGATCATCGCCGCGAACAGGGGCCACTCGGCGTACGCGCGGCGGAGGAGCTCGAGGTCACCCACGGCCTCCAGCGCGGACCCGAGCCCGAACCAGCCCGTGAGGTTGATCCGCGCCTGCGTCCACGCGAAGTTCCACGGGATGGCGCGCAGGTCCTCCAGGGACTCCACGCTGAGCCCGCGCCGGGATGGCCGCGAGCCGATGGCGAGCAGGCCGATCTCCTCCTGCGGGGTGACCTCGGCGAACCACGGGGCGAACCCGTCGGCCCTGATCAGCTCGAAGAACCGCGTCCGGGAGACCGCGTCGAGCCGGGCGGCGAGGTCGGCGTACCGCTCGGCGGCCTGGGCGTTGCGCCGCTCGGTCGAGGGGGCCGACGCCATGAGGGTGGCTGCCGCCACCTGCTCGATGTGGCGCACCGCGATGGCGGGGTTGCCGTACCTGGCGGAGATCACCTCCCCCTGCTCGGTGACCTTGAAGCGCAGGTCCACCGAGTGCGGCGGCTGGGCGAGGATCGCGCGGTTGGCGGGGCCGCCGCCGCGGCCCAGCGCACCACCGCGGCCGTGGAACTGGGTCAGGACGATGTCGTTCTCGCGGGCCCACGCGGCGATGCGGGCCTGGGCCTCGTACAGGGCGAGGGTCGCCGAGACGGGGCCCACGTCCTTGGCCGAGTCGGAGTAGCCGAGCATGACCTCCAGGCGCCGCCCGGTCTGCTCGAGCCGGCGCTGCACCGGCGCCAGGCGGATCATCTCGTCGAGGATGCCGGGCGCCGCCTGCAGGTCGTCGAACGTCTCGAACAGGGGGATGACGTCGAGCACGGGCGCGGCCTCCGCCGATCCCAGCGCCCGCTCGGCGAGGGCGTAGACGTCCGCGATGTTCTGCGCGGACTGCGTGAAGGAGATGATGTAGCGGCGGCACGCGTCGACGCCGTGGCGCTCCTGGACCGCGGCGATCGCGCGGAAGGTCTCCAGCACCTCCTCCGGCGGCACGGCCGGGGCCGGCACGGACGCCGGGTCGTCCAGCCACGCCAGGGTCTGCAGGTGGACCTTGGAGTGCTGGCGCACCTCCATCTCCGACAGGTGGAAGCCGAAGGTCTCCACCAGCCAGATCAGGTCCTGCAGGTCGCCGTACGCGGCGCGGGTAGCGCCGGCCGCCACGAGGGACTCCTGCACCACGGCCAGATCCGCCCGCAGGGCCGCGGCGTCCGGGTAGGCGAGGTCGGCGTCGCGGCGGCGGGTGGCCGCGATGCGCTCGGTGACGAACAGGAGCACCCGGCGGTGGCTTTCCCCCGGGGAGTGCGCCGCGATCTGTTCGGTGAGTTCCTGGTTGAGCAGGCGCTGGCGTCCCCAGAGGCCAATGAGGGCGTCGCTGGGCGGCGCGAACCGGTCGTCGAGCGTGAGGGCGAGGCCCACGCGGCGGGCGGTCGCCTCCAGCGCGGTGAGGATGCGCTCGGCGGACTGCGCGGCCGCCTGGCGCGTGACGGAGGCCGTCACGTTCGGGTTGCCGTCACGGTCGCCGCCGATCCAGGTGCCGAGGCGCACGAACGCGGGTGCCTTGGGCGCGCGCAGGCCGCGGTGCTCGCCCTGCATCCAGTCGTCGAGCCGGCGGTAGGACGCGACGAAGACGTCGACGAGGGAGGAGTCGAAGACCGCCAGGGAGGTGCGGACCTCGTCCAGGGGCGAGGGGTTGGAGGGGCGCAGCTGGGCGGTGCGCCACATGCTGTCGACCTCCTCGAGCAGCTCGCGCCGGTTCTCCTCCAGCGCCCCGGGGCCGAGCCGGGGGTCGTCGCGCTGGTCGAGCAGGACTCCGAGGCGCCGCACCGAGGCCGCGATCGCGTTGCGCCGCGCCTCCGTGGGGTGCGCGGTGAGGACGGGATGGAACTCGAGCCCCGACAGGCGCCGCTCGGCCTCCTCCTGGCCGACCTCCTCGGCCAGGTGCGTGAACGCGGCGGCCACGGAGTCGGAGGCGCGCTGCTCGGCGAGCGGGACCTCGCCGTCGCGGGCCCGCAGCATGCGGACGCGCTGCTGCTCCTCGGCGAGGTTGGTGAGGTGGAAGTAGCAGGTGAAGGCCCGTGCCACCTCCTCGGCGCGCTCGGCGGAGAAGGAGTCCACCAGCTCCTCGGCCCGGGTCAGCGCGTCGTTGCCCGGGTCCTCGAGCGCGGCGATGGCGAGCTCGCGCAGCGCCTCGACGTCCTCGAACAGCCCGGCGCTGCCGTACTCCCGGAGCACCTGGCCGAGCAGGCCGCCGAGCAGCCGGACGTCCTGACGCATCGCGTCCGGGATCTCGTGCTTGGCGGCGCCGCGGGAGTGCCGGTCGACGGGCAGGGGGTCACGTCGGGGAGCGTCGCTCATGCCGACCAGGCTACCGACGACGGCGCGGCGCCCGCTCCGGGGGCCCCAGGGTGAGACACCCCTGATCCGGACCCGGCGGTCGGTTCAGAGCACCCAGCGGGCGCCCGGCGCGGCGACGTCGACCGGTCCGCGGTACGACTCGTGGGCCTCGCCGCGGACCACCTCGGGGTCGGTCCAGGGCTGCAGGTGGGTCAGGACAAGGCGGCGCACGCTCGCGGAGGCGGCGAGCTGCCCCGCGCGCCGGCCGGTCAGGTGCACGCCGCGCACGGTGTCCCGACCCTCCTGGAACGCGGCTTCGCTGAGCAGCAGGTCAACGTCGGCGGCGAGGGGGACCAGCTGCTCGCAGAGGTCCGTGTCGCCCGTGTACGCCAGGGTGACCCGCTCGGGGCCGCCCGGCCGTGAGCTGGGCCCGGTGACGCGGATGCCGTAGGCGGGCACCGGGTGGTTGACGGGGAAGGACTCGATCGTGAGCGGGCCGAGCTGCACCGGTTCACCGGGCCGGTGCTCGGCGAAGGTGAACTCCCCCGCGTAGGTCTCGCTCTCGTCGTCGCCGCCGACGCCGCGCACCCGCTCCAGGGCGCCGGCCGGGGCCAGCACGGGCAGCGGGGAGAGGCCGCCGACGGGGTGCCAGCGCCGGTAGACCTGCATGCCGATCATGTCGACCATGTGGTCGGCGTGGAGGTGGGACAGCACCAGGAGGTCGACCTCCGCGGGGTCGACGTGGTTCAGCAGGGCCCCCATGGCGCCGGAGCCGAGGTCCATCAGCACGGACCAGGTGCGGGGCCGCCCGGAGTCGTCCGCGCCGTCGGCCTGGACGAGGTAGCACGAGGCGGCCGACGCGGGCCCCGACATGGACCCCGAGCAGCCGACGACGGTCAGCCTCATCGGGTGCCCGCCAGCTCGTCCGCGGCATGGACCTCGGTGACCTCGGGCCCGAGGAAGCGGCGGGCCAGCCGGGCGAACGACTCGGGCTCGCCGGTGGCCAGGAAGCGGTGCGGGGGCGGCGGCGTCGCCGGGTCGCGCAGCAGGTCGTGCGCCACGAGGGTCCGGTAGACGTCCTTGGCGGTCTCCTCGGCGGAGGAGACGAGGGTGACGCCCTCCCCCATGACATAGGAGATGACGCCGGTCAGGAGCGGGTAGTGGGTGCAGCCCAGCACGAGGGTGTCGACCCCGGCGGCCTTCACCGGCGCCAGGTACTCCTCGGCCGCCGCGAGCACCTCGGGCCCGGAGGTGACGCCCTGCTCGACGAACTCGACGAACCGGGGGGCCGCGGCCATGGTCAGCTGCAGCTGCGGGGCGGCGGCGAACGCGTCCCGGTAGGCGCCCGAGTCGATCGTCGCCCGGGTGCCGATGACGCCCACCCGGCCGGTGCGCGTGGCGGCCACCGCGCGGCGCACGGCCGGCTGGATGACCTCGACCACGGGCACCCCCGCGTCGATCGAGTAACGCTCACGCGCGTCGCGCAGGACAGCCGCGGAGGCGGAGTTGCAGGCGATGACGAGCATCTTGACGCCCGAGACCACGAGACGGTCCATGACCTCCAGGGCGAGCGCGCGCACCTGCGCGATGGGCTTGGGCCCGTACGGGGTGTTGGCCGTGTCGCCCAGGTACAGGACGGACTCCCCCGGCAGCTGGTCGATCACCGCGCGTGCCACGGTCAGACCGCCCACGCCCGAGTCGAAGATGCCGATGGGTGCGTCGTCCACGATTTTGGAGCCTAACGGCCGCGCCTTGTCCGGGACATAGCCTCCAGCAGTGACTCCTGCCACCACGTGAGGGCCGCGTACATCGTGGCCAGGGCGTCGGTGACCTCGTCGGCCTCGTCCTCCGCTGCCGGCCCCTCCCCCTGCGCCCGGTCGTACACCCTCTCCGCGTCGGCCTCGTCCGAGATCCCGAGCCGGCTCGCGAGCACGAGCCGGACGTCGGTGAGGGCCGCGAGCCACCGCCCCTCCTGGCCGGCGCGGACGACGACGGCGCCCGGCCGCACGGCCGGCGCGGCCAGCTCGCGCCAGACCACCTCGAGCCGGGAGACCTTCCCCGCCCGCAGGGAACCCTCGGTCAGCGCGCGGAGCTCGGACGAGAGGGCCGGGTCGTCGTGGCTCATCGGCGGCAGCAGGCGGGCCAGGGCCGGGTCCGACGGCGCGTCGGGCGCACGGTCGGACGCAGGCTCGAAGTCCAGGGCGGCCAGCACGGCGTCGTCCCCCGCCTCGTGGCCGCCGGGGGTGGGGCCGGTGGCGGCGTCGTCGAACCGCGTCCCGAGCAGCTCGGCGGTGTCGCGGACGAGCCGGGCGAGGATCGTGCGCTCGACGTCGTCCAGGCGGGAGGCGTAGCCGCCGGGGACGGGCAGGAAGGCGTGCACCTACTCGCCCTCCTGGTCCAGGGTCGCCCACAGCCCGAACCCGTGCATCGCCTGCACGTCCACCTCCATCTGCTCACGGTGCCCGGTGGAGACGACGGCGCGTCCGCGGGTGTGGACCTGCATCATGAGCCGGCTCGCGGTCGGCTCGTCGTAGCCGAAGTAGGACTGGAAGACGTACGTGACGTAGCTCATGAGGTTCACCGGGTCGTCCCAGACGATGGTGCGCCAGACGCGGTCGGGCACCACCTGGCTCTCCTGGGCCGTCGACTCCTGCTCGGCGGGGGCGGCGGCCAGGTGCGTGACACTCACGTCCCCAGACTACGAGGTGGCCGGGGCCGTGCCCGCCGGTCCACGGTCAGCCCCGGCGACGCCGGGCCCCGGCGGCTAACGTGACCCCATGCGGACCCTGGGCAGCACGGCACTGCTGACGGACATGTACGAGCTCACGATGATCGAGGGCGCCGTGCGCTCCGGCGCCGCCGGCCGGCGCAGCGTCTTCGAGGTCTTCACCCGGCGCCTGCCGGCCGGGCGCCGCTACGGCGTGGTGGCGGGCACCGCACGCGTCCTGGACGCGGTGCGGGCCTTCCGGTTCGGGCCCGAGGAGCTGGACTACCTCGCCGAGGCGGGCATCGTCGGCCAGGAGACGCTCGACCTCCTGCGCGACTACCGCTTCGGCGGCACCATCCGCGGCTACGCGGAGGGCGAGTGCTTCTTCCCCGGCTCGCCGATCATGACGGTCGAGGGCACCTTCGCCGACGCCGTCGTCCTCGAGACCGTCATCCTCTCCATCCTCAACCACGACAGCGCCGTCGCCGCCGCCGCGTCACGCATGACGATGGCAGCGCACGGCCGCCCCTGCCTGGAGATGGGCGCCCGCCGCACCCACGAGGGGGCCGCGGTCGCCGCGGCGAGGGCCGCCGTCGTCGGCGGGTTCGTCGGCACGTCCGTGCTGGAGGCCGGCCGGTCCTACGGGATCCGGGCCATCGGGACCGCGGCGCACTCGTTCACCCTCGTCCACGACGACGAGGAGGCCGCGTTCGCGGCGCAGGTCGCCACGATGGGGCCGGGCACGACGCTCCTGGTCGACACCTACGACGTCACGCGGGGCGTGGAGCGCGCCGTCGCGGCGGCGCGCGCGGCGGGCGGCGAGCTCGGTGCGGTGCGCCTGGACTCCGGCGACCTGGTGGCCCAGGCCTTCACCGTGCGCAAGCAGCTGGACGACCTCGGCGCGACGACGACGAAGATCACCGTGACGTCCGACCTGGACGAGTACGCCATCGCCGCCCTGAACGCGGCCCCGGTGGACTCCTACGGCGTGGGCACCAAGCTCGTGACCGGCTCGGGGCACCCGACGGCGGAGCTGGTCTACAAGCTCGTCGCCCGCGAGGGGGCGGACGGCCAGATGCACGAGGTGGCCAAGGCGTCGAAGTCCAAGGCCTCCGTGGGCGGCCTGAAGGTGGCCGGCCGCGTGCTGGACGAGGAGGGCCGCGCCGCCGAGGAGCTCGTCGTCTCGTGCGAGACGTTCGAGGACGGCCTGGCCGAGCTCCGGCGGGCGGAGGCCCGGCCGCTGCAGGTGGAGCTGGTGCGTGACGGCGAGACCGTGCCGGAGCACTGCGACGACGGCGCCCTCGCCGCAGCCGCCCAGCGGCACCTCGCCTCCCGCGCCGAGCTGCCGTACGCGGGGTGGCGCCTCAGCGAGGGCGAGCCGGCGATCCCGACCCGGCACGTGGACATCTTCCCCGCGGACGACCGCGACCCCGCCGCGATCATCTGACGGCCGGGCACGGGAGGGCGCCCGGACACGGTGAGCGCCCGCGCGCCCGGACATGGAGGGCACCCGCGCCCGGAGACACGGAGAGGCCGCCCCTGACGGGGCGGCCTCATCGTGCTGGCCGGCGGGCCCGGCCCACCGGCAGGTCGGTCAGACCCTGTTCCTGCCCCGGGACACGAACGACATGATCAGCGAGATCACCAGGACGGCGATGCCGATCCAGAGGAGCACCTTCGCTGCCTCGACGGCGACACCGAGGATGAGCATGATGACGCCGACGATGATGAGGATGAGCCAGATGTTCACGGCACGCCCTTTCTATTTGAGGGGCAGGACCGGAAGTCCTGCCTGCACGATGCGACAAGCGTCCCAGCACTCGGGACTGACCGCATCCTGAAACGGTTCTGACGCGATTTCAGCCGCGTCCGACGAACCACTCCCGCAGCATCGCGATGCGCGCCTCGATCTCGTCCGTGCGCGCCAGCGCCACCTCCGGACCCCCGCACCGGCTGCGCAGTTCCGTGTGGACGACGCCGTGCGGCTTGCCGGACCGTCGCGACCAGGCCGACACGAGGGTCGAGAGCTCCTTGCGGGCCGCCTGGCGACGACGGTGGTCGTCCACCCCCGCGTTCGTGTGCCGCGTGGCGTCCGCCTTGGCCTGGCGCTTCTGCGTCTTGATCTGCTCCGCCTGACGGGCCCGCAGCAGCGAGGTGACCTGCTCGGGCTCCAGCAGGCCGGGGATGCCGAGGAACTCCTGCTCCTCGACCGACCCGACCTCCGCGCCGGTGCCGAACTCGCCGCCGTCGAAGAGCACCTTGTCGAAGGTGGCCTGGGCCTCGAGGGCCTCGAAACCCGGGAGCAGGCCGTCGCTCGCCTGCTCGGTCTTGTTGGCCGCCGCGACGAGGGCGTCCTCCGGGTTGAAGAAGGTGCCCTTCTCCTCCGCGGTGAGCACGCGGTCCAGCGCGTGGTCGCGCTCGATCTCCAGCTCGTTCGCCAGCCCGAGCAGGTGCTGCACGGATGGCAGGAACACCGAGGCGGTCTCGCCCCGGCGGCGGGCGCGAACGAACCGGCCCACGGCCTGCGCGAAGAACAGCGGGGTGGAGGTGGCCGTGGCGTACACGCCGACCGCGAGACGGGGCACGTCGACGCCCTCGGACACCATGCGGACGGCGACCATCCAGCGCTGGTCGCCGGCGGCGAAGTCCTCGATGCGCTGGTTGGCGCCGTCGTCGTCGGAGAGCACGGTCACGGCCGGCTCGCCGGTGATGCTGTGGATGGTCCTGGCGTAGGCGCGGGCCGCCGTCTGGTCGGTCGCGATGACGAGGCCGCCGGCATCGGGGACGCTGCGCCGGACCTCGGTCAGCCGCTGGTCGGCGGCCTGCAGCACCGCCGGGATCCACTCGCCCTTGGGGTCGAGCGCCGTGCGCCAGGCCTGGGCGGTCATGTCCTTGGTGAGCGGCTCGCCGAGTGTGGCGGAGACCTCGTCGCCGGCCTTGGTGCGCCAGCGCATCTGCCCCGAGTAGCTGAGGAAGATCACCGGGCGCACCACGCCGTCACGCAGCGCGTCGCCGTAGTTGTACGAGTAGTCGGCCTTCGAGCGCCGGATCCCGTCCTTGTCCCGCGCGTACTCGACGAACGGGATGGCCGCGGTGTCGGAGCGGAACGGCGTCCCCGTCAGGGCCAGCCGCCGCCGTGCGGGCTCGAAGGCCTCCCGGACGGCGTCGCCCCAGCTCAGCGCGTCGCCGCCGTGGTGGACCTCATCGAGGATCACCAGGGTGGGCTCGGCCGAGGTGCGGGCGCGGTGCAGGGCCGCGTTCGCCGCGACCTGCGCGTACGTCAGCGCGACCCCGTCGAAGCTGGCCCCGTGCCGGCCCTGGGCGTTCTTGAAGTTCGGGTCGAGCTGCACGCCCACCCGGGCGGCGGCATCGGCCCACTGCGTCTTGAGGTGCTCTGTGGGACACACCACCGTGATGCGCCGGACGGTGCCGGAGGAGAGGAGCTCGGTCGCGATACGCAGCGCGAACGTGGTCTTTCCAGCGCCCGGCGTGGCGACGGCGAGGAAGTCCTGCGGCTGCCGCTCCAGATAGATCTGGAGCGCCTCGGCCTGCCACGCCCGCAGGCGCGACGCCGTCCCCCAGGCCGCGCGCGCCGGGTAGGCGGGCGACAGCTGCTCGGCCGCGGCCGTGGAGACGGCGGCGGGTCCGGCTGGGTGGGTCGGCGTCGACCTGCGCAGGTGCGGGGCGGTCACTCCCCGCTTCCCGAGGCGCCGCCCTTGCGGCCGAACGGCCAGCCGCGGCCCTTGCCGGAACCGGAGTCTGCGCCGTCGCTCATGCCCTCGTAGATGGCCTTGCAGGTGGGGCACACGGGGTACTTCCGCGGGTCGCGGCCGGGGGTCCAGACCTTCCCGCACAGCGCGATGACCGGCTGGCCGGAGACCGCCGACGCGGTGATCTTGTCCTTGCGGACGTAGTGCGCGTAACGCTCGTCGTCCCCGGGCGAGACCTGCTCGCGGAGCTCCTCGCGCTCAAGAACCCCGGTGCCGCCGGCGGGGGAGGACGGCGCTGCGGGCTGCTGCGGGCCGGACGGTGAGGAGGGGGTCGTCGAGCTCATGCGGACAGTCTAAGCACGCTGTCGCGGTGGGGGCGGGGCGCCCGCGCCGTCACAGGCCCTGCCACGCAGGCTTGTTGGCGAACACCTCGCGGTAGTAGTCCCCGAGCTGGAGCCGGGACGCGGCGGCGGCGTCGAGGAGCACCGTGGCGCGCGGGTGGTGCTGCATGACCGTGGCGGGCCACATGGCGCTGACCGGCCCCTCGACGAGGTGGTGGACGGCCTCAGCCTTCCCGGCGCCGGTGGCGACCAGGACGAGATGCCGCGCCGACATGATCGTGGCCAGGCCCTGGGTGAGGCAGTGGTGCGGCACCGCGTCGACGTCACCGTCGAAAAAGCGGGCGTTGTCACGGCGGGTCTGCGAGGTCAGGGTCTTGATGCGGGTGCGCGAGGCCAGGGACGAGCCGGGCTCGTTGAACGCGATGTGGCCGTCGCTGCCGATCCCGAGGATCTGGAGGTCGACGCCGCCGGCCTCAGCGATGGCTGCCTCGTACTGCTCGCACGCGGCGGGGATGTCCTCGGCGTTCCCGTCGGGGCCCTGCACGGCGCCCGGGGCGAAGTCGACGCGGCCGGCGATCTCGCGCTCGATGACGTTGCGGTAGCGCTCGGGGTGGTCCGCCGGGAGGCCGACGTACTCGTCGAGCATGAAGGCGCGGGACCGGGCGAAAGAGATACGCCCGGCCTCGTACCGGCGCACGAGCTCGTCGTAGATCGCCAGCGGGCTGGACCCGGTGGCCAGACCGAGCACGGTCTCGGGCCGCTGCCTGAGCAGCCGCTCGATCTCGTCGGCGACGAGCGAGGCGATCGCCTCTGCGTCCGGCTGGATGACGACCTGCACGGGCTACCCCATTCCTCTGAGCGGTACCGGCCTGAGCGGTACCGGACGATCTCCGGCACGGCCACCCTACCGCCCGGGCCGTGAGACATCAGACGTCTCCGGGATCCGCTCGGATCCGGGCGCGCCCGGCTCCAAGCTCCGGCCGCCCTGCGCCGGCCGCCCCGGGCCGGCCACCCGGTGCCGGACAAGCAGAAGCGGGCAGGACCGCCCTCGGTCCTGCCCGCTCCCGGCGCGTCAGCGCAGGGTCACTTGGCGACGGCCTTCTTCAGGGCCGAGCCGGCGGAGATCTTGACGCCGTAGCCGGCGGGGATCTGGATCTCCTCACCGGTGCGGGGGTTGCGGCCCGTGCGGGCGGCGCGCTCGACACGCTCGACGCTCAGCAGGCCGGTGACCTTGACGGCCTCGCCCTTGCCGAGCGAGTCCACGAGGACCTCCTGCAGCGCGGACAGCGCGGCGTCGGCCTGGGTCTTGGTCAGCGAGGAACGCTCGGCGACGGCGGCGACGAGCTCGGTGCGGTTGACGGACATGAAATCCCTCTCATCGTTCGGGTTCGGGCACCCGTTGCTGGTGCCGCTGCGCCGACACTACGCACACGTCGGCGCGGTTGTCGCATCTAACGCGCCGCTTTTCCGCGTGTCTTCGCCGTTCTCGGGGTCCGGAAGGGCACCGTGAGCGTCACTCGAGTCACATCCGTCACACCGGCCAGCCCGGGCGGGGACCGCCCGGACCACGGCAGGATGGGGCGCACGCGAACACGTCAGGAGGACGGCATGGAGGAGCGCACGCTGGGCGGGTCGGGCCGGGAGGTCTCGGTGGTCGGCCTGGGCACGTGGCAGCTGGGGACCGAGTGGGGCGAGATCGACGAGGAGCAGGCGCGCGGGGTGCTGGCCGCGGCGGTCGACTCCGGCGTGACGTTCCTGGACACCGCCGACGTCTACGGCGACGGCCGCAGCGAGCGGCTGATCGGGTCGTTCCTCCGCGAGAACCCCGGCGTCGAGCTCACGGTCGCCACCAAGATGGGCCGGCGCGCGGAGCAGGTGCCCGCGTCCTACCACCTCGCCGCGTTCCGCGAGTGGGCCGACAGGTCCCGCACCAACCTCGGCGTCGACCGGCTCGACCTGGTCCAGCTCCACTGCCCGCCCTCGGAGGTCCTGACCTCGCCGGCGGTGTTCGAGGCCCTGGAAACGCTGGTGGCCGAGGAGCGGATCGCCGCGTACGGCGTCAGCGTGGAGACGTGCGACCAGGCGCTGGCGGCCATCGACGCGCTCCACCCCGTCAGCGTCCAGATCATTCTCAACGCCTTCCGGCGCAAGCCCCTCGAGCAGGTGCTCCCCCGCGCCGCCGAGGAGGGTGTCGGGATCATCGCCCGCGTGCCGCTCGCCTCCGGGCTGCTCTCGGGCCGGTACACGGCGGGCACGACGTTCGCCGAGACGGACCACCGCACCTACAACCGCAACGGCGAGCAGTTCGACATCGGGGAGACCTTCTCGGGCGTCGACTTCGCCACCGGGGTCGCGGCCGCCCAGGAGTTCTCCCGCCTCGTGGTCGAGCTGGGCCCCGAGGGGGCCTCGCCCGCCCAGGTCGCCCTGCGCTGGGTGATCCAGCAGGAGGGCGTCACGACGGTCATCCCGGGGGCGCGCAACGCCGAGCAGGCGCGCGCCAACGCGGCGGCCGCGGACCTCGAGCCGCTGTCCGAGGAGCTGCTCGCGGCCGTCGCCGCGCTCTACGACGAGCGGGTCCGCGCCCAGGTCCACCACCGCTGGTAGGCGCGAAGCGCCCGGGACGCGCCCGCCCGCGACGGTCCGCTCAGCGGGCGCCCGCTCAGCGCGCGCCCGCGACCGCCTCCGCGAACCACCCCGTGATGGTGGTGGGGTGGGTGATCGCGGTGCCGACGCAGACGGCGAAGGCCCCGCGGCCCAGCGCCTCGGCGGCCTGCGCCGGGCTGTGCACCCGGCCCTCCACCATGACGGGCAGGCGGCAGGCCGCCACCATCTCGTCGACCAGGTCGTAGTCGGGCCCGTCGGTGCGGGGCCGCTCGCCGCTGTACCCGGCGAGGGTGGTGCCGAGGATGTCGACGCCGGCCCGCTCGGCCTCCAGCGCGTCCGCCAGGGACCCGCAGTCGGCCATCACGAGGACGTCGGACCGCTCGCGGAGCGCGGCGACCGTCTCGGCGAGGGTGCGCCCGTCCGGACGCGGCCGCCGGGTGCCGTCCAGCGCGACGATCTGCGCGCCTGCCTCGGCCACCGCCACGGCGTGGTCCAGCGTCGGGGTGATGTAGACGCCGTCGTCGCCGTCCTTCCACAGCCCGATGACGGGGACGTCGACGGCGGCCACGACCTGGCGGACGTCCTCGACGCCCTGGGCGCGCACGGCGGCGGCGCCGCCGGCGACGACGGCGGCCGCGACCTGCGCCATGGTGCGCGGGTCCCGCATCGGCTCGCCCGGGTAGGCCTGGCAGGAGACGACCAGCCGGCCGCGCATGGACTCGATCAGGGGGTTCACGGTTGTCCTTCCTCTCCCGGCACGGCGGCCGGGGACGTCGTCCGAAGCAGGTCCCACGCGCCGCGCGCCGCGCCGACCACGGCGGCCGACCCGCCGAGCGCGGCGGGCAGCACCGGCAGCCCGGCCAGCGGCGCGATGAGCTCGCCGCGCAGGGCGGAGTCCATCGCCTCCCACCACAGCGGCCCCGCGGCGGCCATGCCGCCGCCGACCACGACGGCGGCCGGGTCGAGCACCGTGACGACGGCCGCGGTGGCGCGGCCGACGGCGGCGGCCGACTCGCGCACGGCGCGGACGGCGGTCTCCTCGCCGGCGTCGGCCCGGGCGACGACGTCGCGGGTGTCCGGGCTCGCCGGGTCCCCGCCGAGGGCCAGGTAGTGCCGGTGCAGCGCAGGCCCGGCGCCGAGCGCCTCGAGGTGCCCGGGTCGCCCGCAGGTGCACCGCAGGCCCTCGGCGCCCGGGGTGGGCAGGTGCCCGATCTCCCCGGCCACGTGGTGGGCGCCGCGCAGGGGCCGCCCGCCGAGGACGACCGCGCCCCCGACGCCGGTCCCGACGGCGACCATGAGGACGCTCGGCAGCCCCGCGGCCGCGCCCAGCCAGGCCTCGCCGGCGGCGTGGGCGTCGACGTCGTTCTCGACGTGGACGCCCCCGAGCGCCAGGTCGGCGAGCCGGTCGCGCAGCCCGCCCGCGACGTCGGTACCGGTCCAGCCGGCGATCGCGTCCGTGGCGGAGACGATCGTGCCGGAGGTCACGTCGACGACGCCGGCGGTGCCCACCCCCAGGCCGAGCACCGGTCCGCCCGCGCCGGCAGCGACCTCACGGACCAGGCCCGCCACGGCGTCGAGGATCGCGGCCGGACCGGCCTGCGCGGGGGTCGCCACCGTGCGGAGAGGTCCGACGGCGCCCTCGAGGGAGACCGCGGCGGCGGCAGTCTTCGTGCCGCCCAGGTCGACGCCGATCACCACGGCGTCGTGACGCAGGGGGGTGCTCATCGGGGTCACCGGCCGGAGAGGGACGCCTCCGGCGCCGCGAGGAGCCCCGCCGCGCGGGTGATCTCCTCGATGCGCTCGGCGACCTCGCCGTCCAGGGCGCGGACCGGGAACGCCATGGTGGCGCTGTCGATGAGGCCCTGGCGCTGCATCGCGACCTTGAACGCGCCCACGCCGGCGGCGTCGCCGGAACGCCCCGCCGCCTGGAAGACGATCTCGAAGAGTCGGGCGAGGCGGTCCTGCTCCGCGCGGGCGCCGGCCCAGTCGCCGGCCTCGGCGCGGTCCCACAGGCGGGCGTACCCGGCGGCGTCGACGTTGGCCAGGCCGGGCACCACGCCGTCGGCGCCGAGCAGCAGCATGCCGTCGACGACGACCTCGTGGCCCGTGAAGAGCGTCAGCGGCGAGCCCGCTGCCGCGTTCGCGGCGACGAGGCGGCGGAAGCCGACGTCGTCGCCCGAGGAGTCCTTCACCCCGGCGAGCACGCCCTCCGTGCCCAGCCGCACGAGAAGGTCGGCGCCGAGCTTGACCTTCACCCGGACCGGGATGTCGTAGGCGAGCACCGGCACCTCGGAGGCGGCGGCGACGGCGCGGAAGTGGTCCTCGATCTCGGCGGCGTCGTTGATCGCGTAGACGGGGGCGGTGGCGACGACGGCGTCCACGCCGGCCGCGACCGAGCGGCGCGCCTGCTCGACCACGCGCGCCGAGGTCAGGTCGATGGCGCCCGCGAGCACCGGCACGCGGCCGGCGACGGTGGCGACAACCGTGCGGACCACGAGGTCGCGCTGGTCGTCGGTGAGGTAGGCGACCTCGCCGGTCGAGCCCAGGACGAACACGCCGTGCACGCCCGAGGCGAGCAGGTGCTCGGTGACGCGCTCGAGGGAGGGCACGTCGACGTCGCCCTCGGCGGTGAACGGGGTGACGACGGGCGGGACGATGCCACGCAGGCGGGCGACGGTCACGATGACTCCATTTCTCGGTGAGCCGGACGGCTCGGACACAGGTTGGGGCGCCGCGGTCAGCGGGCCGGGTGCAGCAGCGAGGGGGCGGCCCCCATGAGCGTGCGGGTGTAGGGGTCCTGGGCCTGCTCGAAGATCTGCTCCGGGGTCCCCTCCTCGACGATGCGGCCGGCGTTCATCACGACGATCCGGTCCGAGATGTAGCGCACCGTCTGGATGTCGTGCGAGATGAACACCATGGACAGGCCGAGCTGGTTCTTGAGGTCCATGAGCAGGTTGAGGATCTGCGCGCGCACGGAGACGTCGAGGGCGGAGGTGGGCTCGTCGGCCACGACGATCTCCGGCTCCAGGGCCAGGGCGCGGGCGATGGCGACGCGCTGGCGCTGGCCGCCGGAGAGCTGGCTCGGCAGGGCCTCGAGCGCGGACGGCGGCAGCCCGACCATCGCCACGAGGTCCTTCACCCGCGCCGCACGCTGGGCGGGCGTCCCCACGCGGTGGACGTCGAGCGGGTCGCGCAGGGTGTCGCGGACGAGCATGCGGGCGTTCAGCGCGGTCGCCGGGTCCTGGAAGACCACCGAGACGACCCGGCCGAACCGCTTCCGGTCCGCGGCCGTGCGCCGGGTGACGGGCTCGCCCCGGAAGAACACCTGGCCGGAGGTGGGCTCCTCGAGCCCGGTGAGCACGCGGGCGGTGGTGGACTTCCCGCACCCGGACTCCCCGACGATGCCGAGCGTCTCGCCGCGGCGGATCTCGAAGGAGACGCCGTCGACGGCGCGGACCCGCTGGGCGGAGAACATCCCGCCGAGCCGGCTCTTGTAGACCACGTGCACGTCGCGGACCGCGACGATCGGGACGTCCTCGCCCCGGGGACTGGACGGGGCAGCGTGGGTGACGGTCATCGGACACCTCCGGGGACGACGAGCTCGGGGTCGCTGGCGTGGGCGGCGTAGCGGTGGTCTCGCCCGGGGAGCTCCCGCATCACGGGTCGCTCGTCCAGTCCGACGTCGGGGCGCGAGGACCGCGGCGCGAAGCGGTCGCCGGCCGGGAACTCCCGCGGCGAGGGCACCGTCCCGGCCACCTGGTGCAGGCGGTCGGCACCGGACTCGATCGAGAGCACCGAGCCGAGGAGGCCGCGCGTGTACTCGTGCAGCGGGTTCGTGAGCAGCTCGCTCGTCGGGGCCTGCTCCACCACCTGGCCGGCGTACATGACCGTCACGCGGTGGGCCACCTTGGCCACCAGGGCCAGGTCGTGGCTGACGAACACCATCGCGAAGCCCAGCTTCTCGCGCAGGTCGTTGAGGAGGTCGATCACCTGCTTCTGCACCGTGACGTCCAGCGCGGTGGTCGGCTCGTCGGCGATCACCAGCTTCGGGTCGCGGGTCAGGGCCATCGCGATGAGGACGCGCTGGCGCTGGCCGCCGGAGAGCTCGTGCGGATAGCTCTTCAGCGTGCGGGCCGGGTCGAGGCCCACCAGCTCGAGGAGCTCCTCGGCGGTGCGCGTCCCGCCGCGCCGGGTGAGCTGCTTCATCTGCGACGAGATCAGCATCGAGGGGTTCAGCGAGGACAGCGCGTCCTGGTAGATCATCGCCAGGTCGCGCCCCCGCAGCCCGGCGCGCTGCCGCGGCGAGAGGTCGAGCAGGTTGGTGCCCCGGTAGCGGATCTGACCGCTGATCTCGGCGCTGCGGTCGAGCAGCCCCATGATCGCCAGCGACGTGATCGACTTGCCGCAGCCGGACTCCCCCACCAGCGCCATGGTCTCGCCCGGGCGGACCGAGAAGGACACGTGGTCGACGACGTGCACGTCGCCGTGGCGCTGGGGGAAGCGGATGCACAGGTCCTCGACCTCGAGCAGCGGCTCGGCGTCGTCGGTGTACTCGAGGCGGTCCGTGCGGACGGCCTCCACCGCGCGCAGCTCGGCGAGCCGCTCCTCGAGCGGCACCTCGGCGGTGGCCGCCTCGACCGCGGGCTCCCGGGCGACGGCGACCTCCTCGCCGGCGGCGGCCGCGAGGGCGGCCTCGGCGGGGGTCTCGACGATCTTCCTGCCCTTGGGGGCGACCATCGCGTCCGTCATGCCCTCGGAGAGGATGTTCAGGCACAGCACGGTGAGCATGATGGCCAGGCCGGGGAAGAACGTCGCCCACCAGTAGCCGGCCATGACCAGGTCACGCCCGGCGGCGATGACGTTGCCCCACGAGGGCTCGGGGTCCGGCACGCCGGCCTGGATGAAGGACAGCGAGGCCTCGAAGACGATCGCGTCGGCCACCAGGACGGTCGCGAAGACCATCACGGGGGCGATGCAGTTACGGGCGACGTGCTTGACGAGCACCCACGAGGTGCGCGCGCCCATGACCTTCGAGGCGGCGACGTAGTCCTCGCCGTACTGGTCCAGCACGTTCGCGCGGACCACCCGGGTGAGCTGCGGGACGTAGAGGAAGGCGATGGTGAGCACGAGGACGGGCAGCGACCGGCCGAAGACCGTGACGAATACTGCGGCCAGCGCGATGCCGGGGAAGGACATGATGACGTCCAGGACCCGCATGAGGGTCTCGGAGACCCACTTCCTGGCGGTCGCCGCGACGGAGCCGAGGACGGCGGCGACGGCGAGGGCGATCGCCGTCGCCCCGAGCCCGATGACCAGGGAGTAGCGGGCGCCGTAGGCGACGCGCGAGAAGATGTCGCGGCCCTGGCGGTCGGTGCCGAACCAGTGCTCGCCGCTGGGCGGCTGCACCGGCGCGCCGGAGGCGAGCGGGCCGTGGGCGGTGACCAGCGGCGCGAAGACCGCCACGAGCGCCACGAGGGCGACGAAGGCCAGCGCCACCTTCGAGCCGGCCGGGAGCGCCCGCAGGCGCAGGCCCGGGGTGGAGAGACGTTCGGTGAGCTTGCGTCGCATGTCAGACCGTCCTGATGCGGGGGTTGACCAGCACGTACAGCAGGTCGACCACGATGTTGATGACGACGAAGGCCATGGCCACCGTGAGCGTCACGCCCTGGACGAGGTTGGGCTCGTTGTTGGTCACGCCGTTGAGGATGAGGGTGCCCATGCCCGGGAGGGCGAAGATGATCTCGATGACGACGGCGCCGCCCATGAGGTAGCCGACGCGCAGGCCGAGCACGGTGATCGGGGTGATCAGCGCGTTGCGCAGCACGTTGCGTCCCACGACGACCGACCGCGGGATGCCGGCACCGAGCGCGGTGCGCACGTAGTCCTTGTCGAGCTCCTCGACGACGGCGGTGCGGATCACGCGGGTGAGCTGGCCGACGACCGGCACGCCGAGCGCGAAGGCCGGCAGCGCCATGCGGGCGAGGTAGGCGCCCGGGTCCTCGGAGAACGCGGGCAGGGGGCCGGACGCCGGCAGCAGCCCGAGGCCGAGCGTGAAGGCCTGGATGAGGAGCACGGCCAGCCAGAACGACGGCGTGGCGAGGGAGCCGACGGAGAGGATGCGGATCGCCTTGTCCGGCCACCGGTCGCGGTAGAGCGCCGCCAGGATGCCGAGGACGAGGGCTCCGACGACGGCGATGACCAGGCCGAGGAAGGTCAGCTGGAGGGTGATCGGGAACGCCCGCGCCACCTCGTCCACCACCGGGGTCTGGCGTGCGCTGAACGTGCCGAGGTCGAGCTGGACGAGCCCGACGAGGAAGTTCCAGTAGCGCAGCAGCAGGGGGTCGTCGAGGCCGTTCGCCGCCCGGTAGGCCTCGCGGGCCTCGACGGAGGCGCCCTCGCCGAGGGCGTTGATCGCGGGGTCGATCCTCGAGAAGGACATCACCACGAAGACCAGGAGGCTGATCCCCAGGATCATGACGGGCAGCTGGAGCAGGCGTCGGCCGGTCAGCCGCAGGAGTGCGCTCACGCTCGGACTCCTTCGTTCGGGACGGCACGGGCCGCCGTCTGGGGCGACGGCCTGCGGGCCGCCGTCGGGGCATGCGGCGCGGGGCCGCGGGGTGGGGCGTGCGGCGCGGGCCGCGGGCGGGTCGCGGCACGGGGCCGCGGGGCGGTGGCGAGGCTCCCGAGGGAGCCTCGCCACCACGGGTCACTCGGTGACGCCGACGTCCAGGAAGGACAGGCCGGTCAGCGGCACGGGCGCGAAGCCGGACAGCGAGCCGGAGTCCCACGCGGTCGGCAGCTGGCGGTGCAGCAGCGGGTAGAGCGGGACCTCCTCCGAGATCAGGTCGAAGGCCTGGTTCCAGAGCTCCTGCTGCTCCTCGCCCTCGGCCTGGACCGCCTGGTCGAGCAGGCCGCTCAGCTCGGCGAACTCCTCGGTGTCGTTCCAGCGGTAGCGGCTCTCGGACCACACGTTGTCCCCGTACCACCAGCGCATGAGGATGTCGGGGTCGTTGCCGAAGACGGAGGGGTCACCGGGGGCGACCATCACGTCCAGCTCGCCCGCGTCCACCTTGGTGTACTGGCCGCCGGACTGGCCGATGTCGAGGGTGGTGTCGACGCCGATGGCGTCGAGGTCCTCCTTGATCAGCGGGGCGACGTCGGAGACCCAGCCGGTGTCCGTGGTGAGGAGGTTGATGGAGAGGTTCTCCACGCCGGCCTCCGCCAGCAGCGCCTTGGCCTTCTCCGGGTCGTAGGTGTAGACGGTGGAGGCCTCGTTGTAGTTCGGGTGGTCCTCGGGGAGGAAGCCCGTCGCCGGCGCGGCGTTGCCGAGCAGGCCGGTCTCGATGATCTTGTCCATGTCCAGCGCGTAGAAGAACGCCTGGCGCACGCGCGGGTCGTCGAAGGGCTCCTTGTCCGTGTTGAACATCATGAACAGGAGGCCGAAGGACTGCACCGACTCGACGTCCACCTGGCCCTCGAGGGCCGGCAGGTCGATGTAGGGCACGTCCTCGATCGCGTGCACGGTGCCCGAGCTCAGCGCGGTGACGCGGGCGGCCGGGTCGGACAGCAGGTTCCAGTTCATCCCGGCGGCCTGCGCGGGGCGGGTGCCGGTGTAGTCGTCGAACCGCTCGAACGTGATCTTGTCATCCGGGGTGGCCGAGGTGATCTTGTACGGGCCGGTGCCCACGGGCAGGGCGTTGAAGGCCTCGTAGTCGCTCTCGACGTCGTCCTGCGGGACGACCTTGACCACGGAGAGGCGCTCGGGGACCAGCGAGAAGGGGTACTTGAGGTTGACGCCGACGGTGTCCTCGTCGACCGCCTCGACGGACTCGACGAAGTCGATGAAGCCGGCGTAGAGCGACTCGTTCGCCGGGTCGAGGACGCGCTCGAAGCTGAAGACGACGTCCTCGACGGTCACCGGGTCGCCGTCGTGGAAGACGGCTCCCTCCCGCAGGTCGACCTCCCAGCGGGTCTCGTCGACCTGGGTGGGCAGCTCGGCCCCGAGCGCCGGGTAGACCTCGCGGGTGACGGGGTCCAGCTCGGTCAGCCCCTCCATGGTGTGCCAGTTGGCGGCGACGGTGACCGCGCCGGTGGTGACCATGGGGTCGAACCCGCCGCTGAGCGAGTAGGAGATGCCGGCCTCGATGACGGCGTCGGGGTTGACCTCGCCCGCGGCGGCGGAGCCGCCCGCAGCGGGCTCCCCGGACCCGGAGCCACCGGCGCAGGCCGCGAGCGCGAGCGCCGCGGTCGTGCCGACGGCGGCGACCTTCCACCCGCGGCGCGTGCCGGCGAGCCCTGTCTCTGAACGGTGCATTGCGTACCCTCCATTGGGACTGACGTCTGATGTCTGACGTATTACGATGACACTAGAACGTCGAAGCCGAAGGGGTCAAACATGACGACGAACGCACCTGCCGGGACCGGAGGACAGCCTACGTTCACCACGCGAACACCCGTGGTGTCGCGCCGGGCCAGCACCGCCGACCAGATCAAGGACTACATCCTGACCCAGGGCCTGCGCCCCGGGGACCACCTGCCGACCGAGTCGGAGCTGTGCGAGCGTCTGGGCGTCTCGCGCTCCAGCGTGCGGGAGGCGATCCAGACCCTGTCCACCCTCGACATCGTCGAGGTGCGCCACGGGCGTGGGACCTTCGTCGGGCAGATGTCCCTCGACGCCCTCGTCGAGGCCCTGGTCTTCCGGGGCGTGCTCAGCCCGGGCGACGACCTGCAGGCCCTGCGTGAGGTGCTCGAGATCCGCCAGGCGCTCGACCTGTCGATGGCGGAGCGGATCGTGACCGCGATGCGCGGCACCGAGAACCCCAACCTGCACGAGCTGGTCGACCAGATGGTGGCCAGCGCGGCCGCCGGGGAGACCTTCGCGCGCCAGGACCGCCTGTTCCACGCCGAGCTGCTCGACCACATCGACAACTCCCTCGTGGGCCAGCTCGTCACCGCGTTCTGGGACGTGCACACCGCGGTCCTGCCGCGCCTGGGCCTCTCCCTGCCCGCCGACCTCGACCAGACGGCCCGCGCGCACCGCGACATGCTCGTGGCGGCCGAGGCCGGCGACGTCGAGGCCTTCCGCGCCGCCGTCGTCGACCACTACGCCCCGCTGCAGCGCACGCTCGACGAGGTCCGGCCCCGATGACGCTGGCGGTCACCGTCGTCGGCACGGGCGCCTTCGCCCGGGAGCACCTCCTGGCGATGGCGGGCATCCCCGAGATCGAGGTGCGGTGGGTGGCCGGCCGGGAGCTCGACCGCGCCGAGGAGCTGGCGCGGCTCGCTCCCGGCGCGCGCGCCACCACGGACGTCGCCGCCGCGGTCGCCGACCCCGCGGTCGAGGCCGTCGACGTCGTCAACGCGACCCCGGGGCACGCGCCGTGGACGATCGCCGCCGGCGAGGCCGGCAAGCACGTCCACGTGGACAAGCCGGCCGCGCTGTCGCTGCCCGACCTCGACGCCATGGTCGCGGCCACGGAGGGGCGGGACCTGACCCTCATGGTCGGGCAGACCGTGCGCTTCCAGCCCGCCGTCCGGGCCCTCGCCGAGGCCGTGCGCGCCGGCCGGGTCGGCGACCCGCGCCTGGCCCACATCACCTGGTACACCGGCCACGCCTGGCCCGGCGGCTGGCGCAGCTGGCAGCTGGACCCGGCCCTCTCGGGCGGGCACCCGGTGCACAACGGCACCCACATCATGGACGCCGCGACCTGGCTGCTCGGCTCCGCCCCGGAGGAGGTCTTCACCCGGGGCTTCCGCACCTTCTCCCCCGAGATGGAATCCCCGGACAGCTTCCACATCCAGGTGCGCACGGCCGACGGCTCACTGGCCACGCTCGAGCTGTGCTACGCGCTGCGCCAGCGCGGGGACATGCTGCGCCGCGTCGTGCTCGTGGGCACCGAGGGCACGCTGCGCCATTCCACCGAGGACGAGCCCGGCCTCGCCTCCGACGCCGCGCGCCCGGGTCCCCTCTCGCTCGAGGGCGCCCTGCGCACGCAGCTGGCGCACTGGGTCGACGTGGTCCGCGGACGCGCCGAGCAGGTGGTCCGGACAACCGAGGTGCAGGCGGCCCTCGCCGGGGCCCTCGCCGCCCAGCGCTCGCTCGTCACCGGCCGGCGCGTCCACGTGGACGAGATCGCCGGCCACGACCGCTCCGGCGTCGCCGGGAAGGGAACCCTCGCATGATGCACCGCACGCCTCCCGGCGCCTCCACCCCCCTGCGCGTCGCGCTCGCCTCCGGCGTGCGCCACGCCGCCGACTACCTGCGGATCCTCGGCGCGGACCCCCGCGTCGAGCTCGTCGCCGTGTCCGAGGAGCCGGACACCCCCGAATGGGTGCGCGCCGACTCCCGGCGCGCCGCCGACCGGGCCGGTGTCCGCTACACCGAGGACGTCGCGTCGGTGCTCGGCCCCGACGTCGCCGACCTCGTTCTCGTGTGCTCCGAGCCCACCCGGCACGCCAGACTCGCCGTCGCGGCGCTGGAGGCCGGCGCCGACGTGCTCGTGGACAAGCCCGTGGCGACCTCGCTCGCCGACGCCGACGCCGTGGTCGCCGCCGCGGCACGGGCCGGCCGCGTCTGCGCCGTGGTCAACCGCACCCACTCCCCCGCGCTGCGCCGGGCGCGCGGCTGGATCGACGCCGGTCACCTCGGGCTGCCCCGGCACCTGGACCTGGAGTTCTTCGCCTCGGGCGCCCACTTCGCCACCTCGGTGGAGCGCCCGGAGCTGGTGGTCGACACAGCCCTGTCCGGCGGCGGGGAGATCATGAACTTCCTCGGCTACTGCGCCGACGCCACCCACTACCTCACCGGTCTGCGCACGCTCGAGGTGCACGCGCTGGCCGGCTCGCTGTTCTCGCCCGCGCACCGCTCCGCCGGCGTGGAGGACTCCGCCGTCGTCACCCTGGCGCTGGAGCGCGGCGTGACCGCGACGATCACGCTCGGGCGGGTGCCGCACGCACCCGGCGGCACGCCGACCACCTCCTCCGTGCGCGTCCTCGGCTCGCACGGCCACGCCGTGGCGGACGACGACGTCCCGGCGGTGTCGCACTTCGGGGCGTCCGGCCGCACGACGCTGGCGGCCGACGCCGGGCAGGTGGCCCTGGAGGCCTACCTCGGGCACGTCGTGGAAGCGCTGCTGGCCGGCGCTTCGCCGGACTACACGGCGTCCCACGCCCGGGAGGCGATGGCCGTGATCGACGCCGCCTACCGGTCGCTCGAGGCGGGCGACGTCGCGGCGGTGCGCTGAGCACGGTCGGGCACCTGCTGCCACGGCCACTACCTGCCACCCGGCGCGACTTCCACATCAGACATCAGACGTCATACGCTCGGTTCTGGTGAGACGGACCTCCCGCCTCGCCAGGAACGAAAGGACATCGATGTCACTCCTCCGTTCGAGGCGGCGCTCCGCCGCCTCGCTGACCCTCGCCGTCGCACTCGCGTGCGCCGCGCCCCTGGCCGCGCAGGCGGACACCGCGCCCGCCCCGGACTTCGACGCGACGCCCCCGCAGGCGGGCGAGCCGTTCTACACCGAGCAGGACCTCGCCGTCGGCGGCGAGGGCGGTTTCCCGAACTACCGGATCCCGGCGCTGGCCGTGACGAACGACGGCGACATCCTCGCCTCCTACGACGGCCGGCCGACCGCATGGGACGCCCCCGGCCCCAACTCCATCCTCCAGCGCCGCTCCACCGACGGCGGCGTGACGTGGGAGGAGCAGACGTTCGTCCACGAGGGCAAGGTCGAGGCCCCGATCGAGGGCTACTCGGACCCGAGCTACATCGTCGACCGGCACACCGGCGACATCTTCAACTTCCACGTCAAGTCCTTCGACCGCGGCTTCGGCAACTCCCAGCCCGGCGTGGACCCCGAGGCCCGCAACGTCCTGCACGCCGAGGTCAGCGTCTCCCACGACGACGGCGAGACCTGGGAGCACGAGGTCATCACCGCTGACGTCACCGCCGACCTCGGGTGGCGCTCGCGCTTCGCCGCCTCCGGCCAGGGCATCCAGCTCAAGTACGGCGAGCACGCCGGCCGGCTGATCCAGCAGTTCACGATCATCAACGCCGCCGGCACGTTCCAGGCCGTCTCGGTCTACTCCGACGACCACGGCCAGACCTGGCAGGTCGGCGAGCCGGTCGGCGTCGGCATGGACGAGAACAAGACCGTCGAGCTCTCGGACGGCCGCGTCATGCTCAACTCGCGCGACTCCCACCGCTCCGGCTACCGCACGGTGGCGATCTCGGAGGACGGCGGCGTCACCTACGGCGAGGTCACGATCGACCGTGAGCTGCCGGACCCGACCAACAACGCCTCCATCGTCCGGGCCTACCCCGACGCCCCCGAGGGCTCCGCCCGCGCCAAGGTGCTGCTGTTCTCCAACTCCGGCTCCCAGACCTCGCGCACCAACGGCACCATCCGCATGAGTTTCGACGACGGCGAGACCTGGCCCGTCGCGAAGGTCTTCCAGCCCGGAGAGATGGCCTACTCCACGCTGGCCACCCTGCCCGACGGTAACGTCGGCCTGCTCTACGAGCCCGGCCACAACGGCATCCGGTTCGCGCAGTTCAACCTCGCCTGGCTGCAGGGCCTGGCCGCGCCGCTCACCGTCGCGGACGTCGTCGCGGACCGCGGCGAGACCTTCCAGGTCGACGTGCAGATCGAGAACCAGAGCGGGCGCGCGCTCCCCGAGGCGGAGCTGTCCCTCGACCTCCCCGAGGGGTGGGTGCTGGAGGGCACGGAAGTCCCGCACCTCCTCCCGGGAGCCAGCGCGACCGCGACCGCTACGGTCAGCGTCCCGGCCGACGCGGTCGGCGGCCGTCACACCGTGACGGCGACGCTCAGCTCGGACGGGACGTCGACGTCGAGGACCTTCGACGTCGAGGTCAGCCTGCTCGACCAGGGCGCCTTCTCGATCGCCGAGGTCTCCAGCGAGAACCCGAGCTCCGGCGAGGGCGCGGCCCAGGCGATCGACGGCAGCACGAGCACGCACTGGCACTCCGCGTGGTCGGTGTCCCCGGCCCCGGGCTACCCGCACCACCTGACCGTCGACCTCGGCGCCGAGCACGAGATCTGGGCGCTGCACTACACGCCGCGCCAGAGCGGCACCAACGGCCGGATCGGCGGCTACGAGGTCTGGACCAGCACGGACGCCAGCACCTGGGTGCCGGCGACGACCGGGACGTTCGCGCCCGGGAGCGCCACCCAGCGGGTCGCGTTCGACGCGACCACGGCCCGGTACGTGCGGCTCGTCGCGACGAGCTCGATCGGCGGGGACCGGTGGGCCTCGGTGGCCGAGCTGAACGTCGAGGGCGTGCGCTGACTCCACCACCCTGAGGCCCGGTCGGGCAGCCCCGGCCGGGCCCGGCCGCCCCGGCCCGAGAAGAGGCCCCGGCCGCCACAGGCGGCCGGGGCCTCGTCGTCCCACGGCGTGCGGTCGGAGCCGTCAGCGCCAGGCGAGGTCGTCCCCGCCGTACGGGCGCGGCGGCGCGGGGTAGGCCAGCCGCGCCCCGTCGACCGTCAGGGGCGGCGGCACGTGGACGAGGGGGCCGTACTCCGACTCCGTCGTCGCTGTCCGCACCGCCGTCTCTCCGGCCTCCGCGTCCGGCACCGGCATGCCCTGGAGCTCGTGGGAGATCCGGGCCAGGCTCAGGCGCACGGCGCGGCCGCCGTGGTCCGCGCGCTCGACGAGCCCGTCCATCACCGCCGCGGCGAGGAGGTAGCCGGCGGTGTGGTCCAACGCCTGGACGGGCAGCGCGCCGGGACGCAGGCCGCCGGGGCCCGAGGTGGCGTAGCGGTGCGCGACGCCCGTCGCGACCTGCACGATGGAGTCGAACCCGCGCTCGTGCCCCCACGGCCCACGCTCGCCCCAGGCGGAGAGCTCGGCCACGACGAGGTGCGGGTGCCGCCGAAGGACCTCCGGCGCGCCCAGGCCGAGCCCGGCGAGCGCGCCGGGGCGGTAGCCCGAGACGAGGACGTCCGCGTCGGCGAGGAGCTCCTCCACCCGTGCCCGCACGGCCGGCTCGGCGAGGTCGGCCTCCGCGGACCGCTTGGCGAACCCGGTGTCGAGGTGCTGGTCGAGGAGCTCCGGGCGGCCCGGCGGGTCGACCCGCAGGACGTCGGCGCCGAGCGCGCCGAGCGTGCGGGTGGCGGTCGGCCCGGCGATGACCCGGGTCAGGTCGAGCACGCGCAGGCCCGACATCGGCCCGTCGGCCGTCGGTGGCAGCGCACGGCCCGCTCCCCCGCCAGGCCGCGCCTCCACGAGCGGGGCGGCGGCCACGACGGCGCCGTGCTCGTGGGCGAGCCACTCCTCCGGCGTGCGCAGGGCGGCGGCCACGCCGCCACCGGCGCGCACGTGGGTCTCGAGCGTGCGTGCCGCCTCGCGCCGGACGGCGGCCCCCACCATGACGGAGGCGGCGTCGTCGGGCAGGCCGGGGTCGACCCCGAGCGACTGGAGGAGCGCCTGGCGGTGGTGCGGGTAGTTGGCGTGGAAACGCACCCAGCCGTCGGCCGCCGCGAAGAAGCGGGACAACGGGGCGAAGCCGACGATCTCGCGCCCGTCCACGCGCAGGTGCCGGAACGACGCGAAGGACGCGGCGACGTCGGAGCTGTCCACCGTGATCCCCGGTTCGCGGCCGCGGAGGCGACCAAGGCGCGCCGCCGCCCGGGCGCACGCCGCCACCGAGCCGACCGCCAGCCCCTCGACGTCGAGGGGCCCGGCCCACCATCGGCGCGGGCCGACCACGCGCGGCTCGTCGTCGTCCGCACGTGCGGCATCTCCCCCGGGGCCGCCCGCCAGGACGGGCCAGGGGACCCATCGGTCACCCATGCTCCACATTCCCACGGCGGGCGGTGCCACGGGGGTCAAACCACGTCGCGACGGCGGAAGACGAGTGCGCCGGCCAGGACGAGGAGCGCCGCGAGCACGAGGAGGTAGGCCGCCGAGTGCCCGAACGCCAACGACTTCTCGGTGTACTCGCAGAGGGTGCCCGTGCTGTCCGTGGTGCAGGTGTTCACGAAGTAGGTGGTGCCGCGGCTGATCCACCCGTCGACGTTCCTGCTCACCAGCCAGGGCTGGAACCGCTCGAGGTAGCCCGCGAGCATGAGCTCGACGACCACCACCCACCCGACGGCGACCCCGAGCACCGCGGCCGTGTGCCGCAGGAGGAACCCCAGCGCCGCGGCGACGGCGGCGACCACGGCGCAGAGGGCGAGGATGCGCCCCGCGGTGGCCGCGGCGCCGGACCAGTCCTGCGCCGTCATCCCACCCGCCAGGCCGAAGCTGCCGGCGATCGCCCACGCCCCGGCCACCACGACGCCGAGGAGGACGGCGGTCACCGGCAGGACGCCGACGGCGGCGGCGAGGAGCTTCGACCCGTAGACCCGGAGGCGGCGCGGCTCGAAGGTCAGCCAGTTGCTCAGCGAGCCCGTGCTGGCCTCGGCCGCGGTGAACGTCGCACCGACGAGGAAGGCGAGGAAGAGCAGCTGGAAGGCCCCGCCCGAGAGGACGCCGGGCAGGGAGTCCTTCAGCGGCGGGGCGCTGCGGAGGAACCACTCCTCCTTGGGCTCCATGTCCTGGCAGCCGTAGTCGACGTCCTGGCCGGTGGTCTCCCGCTCGAGCTCCTCGTCGGCGAGGCACTGCGCCAGGTACTCCTCGCCGTTCTCCTCCCAGTCCGCCCGTGCGCGCTCGTACTCCGTCTGCGCCTGCGCGCGTTCCGCGCCGGACATCGGCTGGGACGACTGCCAGAACCCGAACAGCAGCATGCCGGTGACGACGACGGCTCCGGCCGTCGCGAGGACGACGAGGCGCCGGGAGATCAGCCGGCGCAGCTCCACCCGGAACAGACGCGTCATCGGGGCTCACCGCCCTCGACCGTCGCGGGGACCGGCTCGCCGAGCGGGGGCGCCGCCGGGGGGCTGCGGTCCGCGCCGGCGTGCCTGCCGCCCGGCGGCGTCTGACCGGGGCCCTCGCCGGTCGTCAGGTCGAGGAAGACCTGCTCGAGGTCGGCCCGCAGCGGCGTGAGCTCGCGGACGTAGATGCCCGCTCGGGCGAGCAGCTCGGTGATGCGGGCGGGGTCCTCGACGCCGCGCACCCGCAGGGCGGGACCGTCGGGCCGGAACCGCAGGCCGGCCGCGGTCAGCACCGCCGCGGCGGCCGCGGGGTCCGGGACGCCCACGCGCACCGCGGTGATGCCCCGTTCCCCGATGACGTCGTTCACCCGCCCCTCGGCGAGCAGCCGACCCCGGCCGATGATCGAGACGGTGTCGGCCACCTGCTCGACCTCGGCGAGGATGTGGCTGGAGACCAGCACGGTGCGGCCCTCCTCCCCCAGCCTCCGCATGGTCTCCCGGATCTCGCGGATGCCCGCGGGGTCGAGCCCGTTGGTGGGCTCGTCGAAGATCAGCAGGTCCGGCGACTTCAGCAGCGTGGCGGCGATGGCCAGCCGCTGCTTCATGCCCAGGGAGTACCCCTTGTACCGGTCGCGGCCGCGGTCGGCGAGGCCGGTGGACTCCAGCACCTCCCCGACGCGGGCGCGCGGCGCCCCGATCGCGCCCGCCAGCAGCTCGAGGTTCCGGCGCCCCGAGAAGGTGGGGAAGAACTTCGGCGACTCCACGATCGCGCCCACCCGCCCGATCACGTCGGGCAGCCGCGCGGGGATCTCCTGGCCGAAGATGCGCATCGACCCGGACTCGGCACGCACCAGGCCGAGCAGCATGCGGATCGTCGTGGTCTTGCCGGACCCGTTGGGCCCGAGGAACCCGTGCACGCCGCCCTGCGGGACGCGCAGGTCCAGCCCCTCCACGCCCACCCGCGCCCCGCCCCGGCCGCGGTAGGTCCGGCGCAGCGCCGTCGTCTCGATCGCCAGCTCGCTCATCGCGCTCCCGTGCTCGGAGGGCTGCCGGCACGTCGCGACTCGCCGACCCGTCCCGGACGGGACGTCCTGACCTGGCCGGATGCTACCGACGAACCGGACGGGCGACGCCGGACACGCCGGTCGCCGACGTGCCGACGCCGGTCGGAAACCGCTTCACGGCACTTCAGCCAGGTCAGGACCTCTGTCCCGGTTCGTCCCGTTCTGCCCGGCCTACGTTGGTCCCGTAAGGAAGAAGGGCCGGTCCGATACCGGCCCGGAACACCGCGCGGGAAGCCAACAGGTGGCTGCCCGCAGATACGGGGAAACCACCATGAGCAGCAGCATCGCCAAGATCGCCGGCATCGT
>NZ_BAABBA010000018.1:0-89091 GCF_039537705.1 Georgenia daeguensis | reverse complement strand
GGATCGCCCCGCGCCGGCGGCGCGCGACGCTGGGGCGCTGCCTGGCGGCCGCGGCGGTGGTCGCCGCGATCGCGGTGCCCAGCGGCGTCGCCGTGCAGCAGGCGCAGCGCGCGGACCGCGCGGAGGAGCAGACCACCGCGATCGCCGAGGCACTCTCCGCCCCCGACGCCCGGCTCGTCGCCGAGGACGTCACCGGCGGGGGCCGCGCCGTCGCGGTGGTCGCCGCCGGCTCGGCGCTGTTCACCGCCCAGGCACTCCCCGTGCCGGCGGACGAGCGGGTGTACCAGCTGTGGGTGGTCCAGGACGGGGAAGCGTCGTCGGCCGGCGTCCTCCGGCCGGAGGACGGGCTGGTCACCACCCGGGTGGGGGACCTGCCGGACGGTGCCGTCCTGGCGCTCACCGTGGAGCCGGCCGGAGGCTCCGCCCAGCCGACCACCACCCCGGTCGTGGCCCTTGCGACGAGGTGAGCAGGTCCTCGCGGGCCCGCGGGCCCGCGGGCCGTGGTCGGGCAGCGTGGCCGGTCCCGGGAACCGGACGACCTGGACAACGGCACCCCGGCGTGGCTAGGTTCGCCCCAACCCCCGGGGAGCGCCGAACGGCGCTGAGAGTGCGGAGAGTCCGCAGACCCGTTTACCTGATCCGGTTCGTACCGGCGTAGGGAGCAGGGCACCCGCCCGGCGCACGCGTGCGCCGGCGTGGGTCTCGAGGTACCCGCGGGCCCATCGAAGGGACCGTGATGAGCACCAAGATCGACGAGACGACGACGCCGGCCGGAGCCACGCCGGCCGATCTCGGCATCGGGATGCGGTTCAGCATCCACCCCCACACCGACGGCTTCGTCGAGGTCATCCTCGGCGCGCTCGCGGACGCCGAGGCCGCCGGCCTCACCGACGGCCTGGTCATCGAGACCGACGAGGTCAGCACCTACGTCGGTGCCCGCACCGCCCCGGCGGAGCAGCGCCTGGCCGCGTACCTCTCCGCCGTCGTCGCGGCCGCCTCGCTGCGCTCGGGCGGCGGGCACGTCGTCGCCCACGTCCTTCTCTCCCGGGGCTGCCCCGGCGAGGTCGCCTGCGACCTCACGGTGACCGGGCTGCCCAGCCCGGCCCCGGTGGCGATCGAGCCGACCGGCATCCACGCCGCCGCGCACTGGTCGCTCTACCCGCTGCTCGACGGCGGCTCCGACGCCGGCGACCACATGGCCCACATCGAGGGCGCCATCGCCGCGGCCACCGCCCGCGGCACCGCGGCCAGCCCGGCGCACTACGCCACCAAGCTCACCGGCGACGTCGCCGACGTCCTCGCCACCGCCGTCGACGCCTGGGCCCAGGTCGGCGCCCGCGTGCCGCACGTCGTCACCCACCTGACCCTCTCCGTCGGCTCGCCGAGCCCGGCCACGAACTGAGCGGGGGAGACGCCATGGCCACCACCGAACCCACAACATCGTCCGCCGTCAGCCCGCGCTGGGCCATGAAGGACCTGGTCCTCATGGTCGTGCTCGGCGTCGTCTTCGGCTTCGCCTACTGGGCGCTCGTCCAGGCCTGGAACGGCCTGAGCATCCTCATGGGCCCCGCCGGCGACCTCGCCCAGCACGTTCTCCTGGGCGGCTGGCTGCTCGTCGCCCCGCTGGCCGTCGCCATCATCCGCCGCCCCGGCGCCGGGGTGATCGCCGAGGTCATCGCCTCCGTCGTGGAGGTGGTGTTCCTCGGCTCGCCGGTCGGCCCGCTGCTGTTCGTCGCCGCCGCGATCCAGGGCGTCGGCAGCGAGCTCCCCTTCGCGCTGACCCGCTACCGCCGGTTCGGCTGGGGTGTCTTCGCCCTCTCCGGCCTGCTCGGCGCGGGGCTGGTGTTCTTCTGGTCCGCCTTCCGGGCCGGCTGGTACGGGCAGGACATCTTCGTCCTGCGCCTGGTCATGCAGTGCGTCTCCGGGATCGTCCTGGGCGGGCTGCTCGGCAAGGTGATCGTCGACGGCCTGGCGCGCACCGGCGTCGTGGACAACTTCGCCATCGGCCGGGACCTGGAGCGGGCGTGACCCAGACGGCCGCCCCGGCGGGCGAGGGGGCGACGGTCGGGCGGGGCGACGGCGCGGTCGTCGAGCTGCGCGACGTCGGCGTGGCCTTTCCCCGCCGGGCCGAGCCGGTGCTCCGCGAGGTGTCGCTGCGGCTGGCGCCGGGGGAGCAGGTGATCGTCCTCGGCGCCTCCGGGTCCGGAAAGTCCACGGTGCTCCACGCGATCACCGGCGTGGTGCCGCACAGCGTCACCGCGACGCTGAGGGGCGAGGTCAGGGTCGGGACGACGACCCAGGCGAGCCCCGTCGTCGAGCGGTCCCGCCACCTCGGCGTCCTGGCGCAGGACCCGTCAGCGGCGGTGTGCCTGCCGGGCGTGGAGCAGGAGCTCGCCCTGCCCCTGGAGAACCACGGGGTCGACCCGGCGACCATCGGCCCGCGGGTGGCCGCGGCCCTCGAGACCGCCGGGGCCGGAGGTCTCCGGTCACGGGCGACGGCGACGCTCTCCGGCGGTGAGTCGCAGCGGGTCGCGCTCGCGGCCGCGATGGTGACCGAGCCGGACGTGCTGCTCCTGGACGAGCCGACCTCGATGCTCGACCCGGCCGGCGTTGTCGCCGTCCGCGGGGCCGTGACGGGGGCGGTGGCCACGTACCGGCCGGCGGTGGTGCTGGTCGAGCACCGGCTCGACGAGTGGGCCGGCGCCGACGGCGTCGCGGGGCTGCCCGCCCGGGCGGTGGCGCTCTCGGAGTCGGGGGAGGTGCTCGCGGACGGGCCCACCGCTCTCGTCCTACGCGACCACGCCCGGGCGCTGCACGCCGCCGGGTGCTGGCTGCCTCTGGACGCCGAGCTCCTGGCGCTCACGGGCGCCGAGGGGGGCCTGGCGGCGACGGCGAACACCGAGCTGCTGCGGCGGCTGGCCGACGGCGCTCCGCGTCGGCCGGCGCTCTCCGGAATCGTCGCCGAACCGGTCCCGGCGGACCCGGTCCCGGCCGGTCCACCTGCCTCGCCGACGGCCGACGTAGCCGTCCCCCTCCTCGCCGCCCGCGGCCTCACCGTGGGCCGCCAGGTCGCGTCCGCGGGTGGCGCCAGGCGCGGGCTTCGGTGGCGCCGGCGACGGTCCACCCGCCCAGCGATGGTCCCTCTCGAGCCCGGTGCGCTGCTCGCCGGGATCGACCTGGAGGTGCACCCCGGCGAGGTCGTTGCGCTGCTGGGCGCGAACGGCGCCGGGAAGTCGACGTTGCTGCTCACCCTCGCGGGTCTGCTGGAGCCGCTCGCCGGGCGGGTCGACGGCCTGCGGCCGGGCCTGGTCTTCCAGAACGCCGAGCACCAGTTCCTCGCCGGCACCGTGCGGGAGGAGATCGCCCATGGGCTGCCGGCCGACGTCGCGGCCGAGGTGGTGCCGTGCCGGCTGCGCCGGCACCGGCTCGAGCACCTGGCGGAGCAGAACCCGTTCCGGCTCTCCGGCGGCGAGAAGCGGCGGCTGAGCCTGGCCGCGATGCTGGCGCACGACCGGCCGGTGCTCCTCGCCGACGAACCCACGCTGGGCCTGGACCGGCGGGACACCATCGCCACCGCGGCCACGCTGCGCGACGTCGCCGCCGGTGGGGGAGCGGTGGTGCTCGTCAGCCACGACCTGCGCACGGTGGCGTCGCTCGCCACGCGGGTGGTCGTGCTGGGGCGCCGAGACGGTGCCTCCGGCGGCGCGCCCGGCGGCGTGCTCGCCGACGGGCCGACGGCCGCGGTGCTCGGCGATCCCGACCTCCTCGCCCGAGCCGGGCTCGCCCTGCCGCCGCTGGTCGCCTGGCTGCTGGGGCACGTGCCGCGCTCCGCCGTCGGCCACGTGCTGCGGGAGCTCGACGCTGCCGTGGGTGCCGCGTCCGACGCGGCAGACCGCGGGGGCGTGCATGGTGCGGAGGACGCGCCGTGAGCGCACTGACGGGGGCGCCCGCCGCGGACTCACCGCTCGCCCGCCGCAACCCCACGGTGAAGCTGGCGCTGCTGACGCTGGTCTCGCTCGTCGTCGTCCTCGTGCTCGACCCGGTCACGCCGACGGTGCTCTACCTGCTCGGGTTCGTCGCGGTGGCGGCCTCGGTGCGGGTGCCGGCGCGCACGCTGGCGCTCGCCCACGTGCCGTTCGTGCTGTTCGCGCTCGGAGTGCTGACGGTCAACGCCCTCGCCCGGCCGGGCACCGTGCTCTGGCAGGCGGGTCTCCTGCGGGTGACGGAGGAGGGGCTCAGCGTGGGCGCGGCGCTGGCGGTCCGCACACTGCTGGTCGGGGTCCTGGCGATCGGCTTCCTGCTGTCCACCGACGGCGTCGCCCTGATGACGAGCCTGCACCAGAACGCCCGGCTCGGCGCCCGGGTCACCTACGCGATCCTGGCCGGCTACCGGATGCTGCAGGAGCTGCCGCGCGAGTGGGCCACCATCGCCCATGCGCACACCGTGCGGGCGGACCTGCGCGACGGCGGGCGGCCGCCGCGGGGCCCGCGACACCTCGCCGGCGTGGTGTTCACGCTGCTCGTGGTCTCGGTGCGCAAGGGCGAGCGGATGGCCCAGGCGCTGGAGTCCCGCGGGCTCGGCCTGGAGCCGCGGACCACCTGGAAGCCGGTGCGGATCACCACGGCCGACTGGGTGCTCGCGGCCGGGGTGGTCGCCGTGGTGGCGGCCGTGCTCGCGCTCAGTGCCGTGCTGGGGGTCCTGAGGGGCCCCGGTGCGCTGGGAAGCTGAGCGGACGATCGACGTCGCGCCGGCCCGCCGCGGTGTCGGCCCTGCGGGTCAGCCGGCGGCCTCGAAGAGGAGCCCGCGCAGCCAGAGCTTGAACTCGTCGTCGGCGAGCCAGGGGTTCCAGACCAGGTCCATGCCCACGCTTTGCACGGGGAAGGGGAACTCCTCGATGCGCAGGTCGAGGTGGCGGCTCATCGCCGCCGCCACCCGGTACCGGTGGAGGGCCACCCCGCCCGCGGCGGAGATCAGCTCCGGGACCAGGAGGTTGTCCGAGGTGTGCCGGCGCACCGTGTACGCGATCCCCTCGGCGTCGAGCACCTGGTAGGGGCGCAGGCGCAGCGGGGCGGCCTCGAAGACGACGTGGGGCAGCGTGGTGAGCAGCTCGAGCGCGTCCGCGTCCTTCGGGGCGGAGGAGTTGGTGATGACGACCCACCGGTCGTCGTACAGGCGCTCGCGCGGGTGGGGCGAGGGGAGGGCCTCGGAGAGCAGGACCACGTCGGCGCCCTCCTCGGTGACCATCGCCGTGGAGGTGATGGTGGCGGTGCGTAGCCGCAGCACGGCGTTCGGCGCCCGCTCCGCCACCAGCCGCGCGAACGCCCCGCCCATGACCAGCGCCGTGCTGGTGGTCATCGCCACGGTGATGACCCGGCGGTCGTCGGCGGGGTCGAACGGCCCGGCGCTGACGATCCGCGCCGTCTGCTGGAGCACCCGCTGCAGCGGCGCGATCAGCGACGTCGCGCGCGGGGTGAGCGACATCGTGGCGCCCTGCCGCACCAGGAGCTCGTCGCCGAGCAGACGCCGCATCCGCCGCAGCGCGTGGCTCATCGCCGGCTGGGAGACCCCGACCGCGTCCGCCGCCCGGGTCACCGACCGCTCCTCGAGCAGCGCCAGCAGCGGCACGAGCAGGTTGAGGTTGACCGACGCCAGTCGCGCCAGGTCGGTGTCGAAGGCCGAGCCGTCCTCAGCCACGGCGTGCCGGCAGCGTGATCAGCACGGGGCTCAGCGGCTCGCCGACGGCGTACTGCCCGCCCAGCAGGAGCCGCCCGTGCCCGGTCAGGCTGGCGGCGGCCTGCACGACGGCGGGGCCCGGCTCCGTCGTCGTCGCACCGACCGTGAGGTCGGCGAGGGGGAGTCTCGCCCGGGCGTCGCGGCTGCCGCGCTCGCGGACGAACAGGGTTCCGTGGTCGCCGTCCAGCTCCACGCTCGGGTCCCGCAGCTCCACGTCCAGCATGCCCCAGTGCCCGGTGAGACGGACGGCGCCGCGGAACTGCAGCGCGTGTCCGGCACGGTCAGCGCTCGGTGCGCCGTCGGCGGGGCCGCCGCTCGCCCCTTCCTCGCCCGCGGTGCCAGCGTCCGGCTCCGCCGTCGGGAAGAAGAAGCCGGCCTCCGAGCGGGTGGCGGGCGCGACCGCCTCGACGACCCCGTCGTCGAGCGCCTCCACGTAGGACACCAGGCTCTCCTTGACCGCCCACGTCAGGCCCGCCGTCGTCGTCATCGCCCACCTCGTCGTGTTGGTGCCGCCTCAGCCCGGCTGCTCATGAACTGCGTGCATGCCGGTGATGCCTAGTATTCATTTGCTTGACAGTGTGTCAAGCCACACACTGCTGTGTAAAGCAAGGTCGGCACCGCCGCCACCACGCCCAGCTCAGCGGAGACCCCCATGAAGATCATCCTCGACCGCCCCCGTTGCGAGGGCCACGGCCTGTGCGAGGAGGCCGCGCCGCACCTGATGCACCTCGACGACGACGGCGAGCTCGTCCTGGACGTCGAGGACGTCGAGGACGGCAGCACGGACGCCGGCGCCGCGCAGGCCGCCGTGCGCGTCTGCCCCGTCGCCGCGCTGAGGCTCGCGGGATGACGGCGCCGCGCCGGATCGTCGTCGTCGGCAACAGCATCGCCGGCCTCACCGCCGGCGACTCTCTCCGGGCCGCCGGGTTCGACGGCGAGCTCACCGTCGTCGGCGAGGAGAGGCACGCCCCGTACAGCCGGCCCGCGCTCTCGAAGGCCGCGCTCCTCGACGCCGGGACCATGACCTCCCACCACCTCCCCGCCCCCACGCACGAGGCCACCGAGATCCTCGGCGTCAGGGCGTCGCGCCTGGACGTCGAGAGCAAGGTGGTCGTGCTCGAGGACGGCACGGACCTGCCGTACGACGGCGTCGTGATCGCCACCGGATCGCGGGCCAGGCGCCTCACGGGCGACGAGGGCGAGCTGACCATCCGCACGCTCGAGGACGCGCTGGAGCTCCGCCGTCGTCTCGTGGACCGTCCGCGCGTCATCGTCATCGGCGGCGGGCCGCTCGGCATGGAGGTCGCCTCGGGCTGCCTCGCCTCCGGGTGCGAGGTCACCCTCGCCACCTACGGCCGCCCGCTCGCCCTGCAGCTCGGGCCGTACCTCTCCGACGTCTTCGTCGACGCCGCCCTGCGGCACGGGCTCGTCATCGCGCCCACCCATGCCGTCGAGGTGAGCCACGCCGGCGGGCACCCCCGGGCGGTCCTCGCCGACGGCTCGGTGCTCGAGGCCGACCTCGTGATCACCGCCGTGGGCGACGACCCCAACGTCGAGTGGCTCACGACCAGCGGGCTGCTCACCGACGGCCGGCTCGACGTCGACAGCCGCGGCCGGCTCCGCCCCGACGTCGTCGCCGCCGGGGACGTGGCGACCGTGCGGACCCGGCTCGGTGCCCGCCGGGTGCCGCTGTGGACGAGCGCCATCGACCAGAGCAGGATCGCCGCGGCCGCCCTGGTCCGCGGCGACGACGCCCCCGAGCTCGACCTCCAGCCCTACTTCTGGACCGAGCAGTTCGGCCTCAACCTCAAGGCCACCGGCTTCACGCCGGTGGAGGGGGCGCCCGCGATCGTCGACGGCGACCCCTTCGACGGCCCGGCGCTCCTGCGCTGGGGCCACCAGGACGGCGCCGGCACTGCCGTCGCCATCAACTACCGCATCCCCGTCCCCAAGCTGCGGCGCCTGGGCGCCGCCGCCCCGGTGGCCTCGCCCGCCTGAGCGCGGCCTCGCCCGCCGCCTGGGCGCCGGTCCCCGTGGCCGCCCCGCCGCCTCGCAACCGCCCCACCGACGGCACCGCGCCGGCGCCGGACCCGCCCCCTCCGACCCCCAAGCCCCGAGGTGCCTCATGACCGTGGAAACGATCGCTACGTCCGACATCGACCTCTTCTCCGACGAGGTCCTGGCCGACCCCTACCCGTACTTCGCGCAGCTCCGCGAGCAGGCCTCGGTGGTCCGGCTCGAGAAGAACGGGGCCTGGGCGCTCACGCGCTACGACCAGATCCGCGACGCGCTGGCCAACTGGGAGGTGTTCTCCTCCAACACCGTCGCCTTCAACGACGCCATGAACGACGCGCTGCGGGGGACCTCCCTGACCACCGACCCGCCGGAGCACACCGCCCTGCGGGCGGCCCTGACCGAGAACCTCACCCCGCGGGCCCTGCGCGGCATGAAGGCCGAGATCGACGCCAAGGCCGACGCCATGGTCGCGCGGCTGGTCGAGCAGGGCTCCTTCGACGCGATCGACGACCTCGCCCGGGCGCTGCCGCTGCAGGTGGTCGCCGACCTCATCGGCGTCCAGGACGACGTCCGGGCCAAGATCCTGAAGTGGGGCGAGGCCGCGTTCAACGTGCTCGGCCCCATGAACCAGCGCACCGTCGAGAGCTTCCCGATCGCCGGCGAGCTCTTCGAGTGGTCGCTGCAGGTCAAGGCCTCGGACCTCGCCGAGGGCAGCATGGGCCGTGCCATCTTCGACGCCGGCGAGCGCGGCGACATCCCGCGCGAGAGCTGCGGGCACATCATCCACCAGTACGTCGCGGCCGGCATGGACTCGACCATCGCGGCGATCGGCAACGCGATCCGCCAGCTCGCCACCCACCCGGACCAGTTCGACCTGGTCCGCGCCGACCCGTCGCTGATCCCCTCGGCCTTCAACGAGGTGCTGCGTTACGAGTCGCCAGTCCACGCCTTCGCGCGGCTCGTGAAGCAGGACGTGGTCGTCGACGGGCAGCTGATCCCCGCCGGGGATCGGATCGCGATCCTGTACGGCTCGGGCAACCGCGACCACCGCCACTACGAGGACCCCGACACGTTCGACGTCCGCCGGAACCCGATCGACCACCTCTCCTTCGGCTACGGCGTGCACGGCTGCGCCGGTCAGGGCCTGGCCCGCCTGGAGGCGTACGGGGTCATCGGCGCGCTCGCCCGCCGGGTGCGCCGCATCACCGTCGGGGACGGGGAGCGACACATGAACAACATGATGATGGCGCTGGACAAGCTTCCCGTCCTGGAGGTCGAGCCGGCGTAGGGACGAGCAGCGCGCTTTCTCGGGTGGCGACGTCCGTAACAGCGTCCTACGGTCGTTCGCGCACCACGGGCCCCGACGGGGCCCGGCTACCGAGAGGAGTGCAGCATGAGGTCCAGCAAGTGGATCGCCACCGGAGCGCTCTCGGCGCTCACCATCGTCGGCGGCGCCGGTGCGGCCGCCGCAGCCCCGCCCGAGGACGCCCCCGCGCACGGCTACGACAGCGAGGGCCCGCCGGACCACGCGCCGGCCTGGGGCTACCGGGACGCGGCGCCGGAGCCCTCGGCGCCTTCCGCCCCGACGGGCGAGGACGTCACCGAGCCGGCCCCGGACGAGACGGACGACGCCGGGACCGCGGCCGCCGCTCCCGACGCGGCGGTGACCGCCACCGCCGCCGTGGCGATGGACGAGCGCGCCGTCGACCCCACCTCGGTGACCGCGGGCAGCGCGATCACGTCCGAGACCGCGCAGTCGCCCGTGACGGCTGACTCGCCGGTCTCGCCGGCGTCCGCGGAGTCCACCCCGTCGGCCCCCAGCCCCGAGACCGGGGACTCCGCGCCGTCGGCCGACTCGCCCGACGAGCTCGACGGCGTCGAGGCGAGCCCGTACTGATCGGGTCCGCCCGCGAACGCGGCGGCCGCGTCCCAGGCGTCGAGCCGGGGCGCGGCCGCCGTCGCCCGTTCCGCCGTCGTCAGCTCACGACGGCCTAGAGCTTCGCCTCCCACTCGGCCAGCGACGGCTTCTCCGCCGCGACCGACGTGTCGTCCCCGTGCCCGGTCTTGACCACGGTCTCCTCGGGCAGGGTGAGCAGCCGCTCGCGGATGGACGCGACGATGGTCGGGTAGTCCGAGTAGGACCGGCCCGTCGCCCCGGGGCCGCCGTTGAACAGCGTGTCCCCGGTGAAGACCACGCCGAGGTCCTCGGCGTAGAAGCTGGTCGAGCCGGGGGAGTGGCCCGGGGTGTGGATCGCGACGAGCGTCGTGCCGGCCACCTCGAAGCGGTCGCCGTCGGCGATCTCGTGGTCCGGGGCGCCGTCATGGACGGCGTCCCACAGCATGCGGTCCTCGGGGTTGAGGTGGACCGGGGCCCCGACGAGGTCCCGGAACTCCGCGACCGCGCGGATGTGGTCGTCGTGGCCGTGGGTGAGCAGGACCGCCTTGACCGTCCGGCCGGCGACGGCGTCGGCGACCGCCTGCGCGTCGTGGGCCGGGTCGATGACGATCACTTCGGCGTCGTCACCGACGATCCACACGTTGTTGTCCACGTCCCACGTCCCGCCGTCGAGCGAGAACGTCCCGGACGTCACGAGGTTGTCGATACGGGCGACCATGGCGCCTCCCTTTCTGAACGAACGATGGGGCGTCAGTACTTCACGACGGAGCGCAGGACGGTGCCGTCGTGGATCTTGCCGAAGGCGGCCTCGATCTGGTCGGCGGAGATCGTCTCGGTGACGAACCTGTCCAGCGGCAGGCGGCCCTGGAGGTAGAGGTCGACCAGCATGGGGAAGTCGCGCTCGGGTAGGCAGTCGCCGTACCAGGAGGACTTCAGCGACCCGCCGCGGCCGAAGACGTCGAGGAACGGCAGGGTGAGCTCGGCCTTCGGGTGCGGGACGCCGACGAGGACGACGCGGCCCGCGAGGTCGCGGGCGTAGAAGGCCTGCCGGTAGGTCTCCGGGCGTCCGACCGCGTCGATGACGACGTCGGCGCCGAACCCGCCGGTGAGCTCCTGCACCGCGGAGACGACCTCCTCCTCGGAGAGGCCCTTGGTGTTGATCGTGTCGGTGGCGCCGAACTCCTTGGCGCCCTCGAGCTTGGCGTCGACGACGTCGAGCGCGATGATCCTCGACGCCCCGGCGAGCTTGGCCCCGGCGATCGCCGCGTTGCCGACGCCGCCGCAGCCGATGACGGCGACGGACTCGCCGCGCTTGACCTCGCCGGTGTTGATGGCGGCACCGATGCCCGCCATGACCCCGCAGCCGAGCAGGCCCGCCACCTCGGGCGCCGCCTGCGGGTCGACCTTGGTGCACTGGCGCTCGTGGACGATCGTCTTCTCGATGAAGGCGCCGATGCCGAGCGCCGGGGTGAGCTCGGTGCCGTCGGTCAGCGTCATCTTCTTGCTCGCGTTGTGGGTGGCGAAGCAGTACTTCAGCTCGCCGCGCTTGCACGCCCGGCACTCCCCGCACACCGCGCGCCAGTTCAGCACCACGTAGTCGCCGACCGCGACGTGCGTGACCCCCTCGCCGACGGCGGAGACCCGCCCGGCGGCCTCGTGCCCCAGGAGGAAGGGAAACTCGTCGTTGATGCCGCCGTCGCGGTAGGAGAGGTCCGTGTGGCACACCCCGCAGGCCTCGACGTCGACGATCACGTCACCCGGGCCCGGATCGGGCACCACGACGTCCACGATCTCGACCTCGGCACCCTCGGTGCGGGCGATGGCTCCCTTGACGGTGTACGGCACTGTTCCTCCTCGGCAGTCATGACCGGCCGGACCGGCCTTGTCCCGTCCTCAACGTAGGTGCTTCGTCGCCGGGGCCGTCCGGCGCCTCCAGCGTTCGGACGGTGACCGGCCGACGCCGGCTCTGTCGCCACGGGTCGCCGCGCGCGGGCCCGCGTCAGACGGCACCGACGGTGTCGACGGCGAGGGGCTCGATCGCCGCGATCTCCTCGGCCGCGAGTGGTGGTGCGTGGCGGGCCTCGACGTTGCCCCGCAGCTGTGCGACCGAACTCGCGCCCACCAGCACGGAGGTCACGCGCTGGTCGCGCAGCAGCCACGTGATCGCCAGCTGGGCGAGGGACTGGCCTCGGGCGGCGGCGATCTCGTGCAGCGCCCGCGCCCGTGCCAGGTAGTCGGCGGTGATCGCCCCGGGCGTGAGGAAGTGCCCGACCGAGGCTCGCGACCCGGCGGGCACGCCGCCGTCGAGGTACCGGTCGGTGAGCAGGCCCTGCGCGAGCGGGGAGAACACGACGAGGCCGACCCCGAGGTCCTCCACCGTCTCGAGCAGCGACCGGGCGGCGCGGGCCGGGCGGTCCGGAGCTCCCGGCCGGCCGCGCCAGGCCACGTCCTCCGTGACGGGACGCTCGACGTGCCGGTCGAACATCGAGTAGGACTCCTGGTGGATCAGCAGCGGCACGCCGTGTGCGGCCAGCGCCTCGGCGGCCGCTGTCGCCTCGGCGGGGGAGTAGTTCGAGATCGCGACGTACCGGGCCTTGCCGCGGCGCACCGCCTGCGCCAGCGCCCCCGCCGTCTCCTCGATCGGCACGGTCGGGTCCGGTCGGTGCGAGTAGAAGATGTCGACGTGGTCCAGCTGCAGGCGGCGGAGCGAGGCGTCCAGGGAGGCGGTCAGGTGCTTCGCCGACCCGCCGCACCCGTACGGGCCCGGCCACATGTCGTAGCCGGCCTTCGTGCTGATCACGAGCTCGTCGCGGTACGCCCGGAGGTCCGTCGCCAGGATCCGCCCGAAGGTCTCCTCGGCCCCGCCGGGCGGCGGACCGTAGTTGTTCGCCAGGTCGATGTGGGTCACGCCGAGGTCCATCGCCGCCCGCAGGATGGCTCGCTGCCCCTCAAAGAGGTGCCCGGGCCCGAAGTTGTGCCACAGGCCCAGCGAGATCGCAGGCAGGTCGAGGCCGCTGCGCCCGGCTCGCCGGAAGACCGCGGTGTCGTAACGGTTCCGCGCCGCGCGATAGGTCATCATGTTCTGCCCCCGGAATCTGGTTGACATGTCCGCATTCTGTATACAGAATTCAGACACTCGACGCCACCCTCTGGCGCGCTGACGAATCGAGGTCACCGATGGCTCGTTCAATCCTTCCGCGCACCGCGTCCGTCGCTGCGGTCGCCGCGGCGCTCAGTCTGGTCGCCGCGTGCAGCGGCTCGGGCGGCTCGGCCGACTCCGGCGGGGACAGCGAGGGCGGCACGGTGGTCTGGTCCACGTGGGGCACGCCGGAGGAGCTCGGCCGTTTCGAGGAGTTCAACGACGACTTCATGGAGCGCCACCCGGACATCAAGGTCGAGCTCGAACCCGTCGCCTCCTACGACGACTACCACTCCAAGCTCCTGTCCCAGCTCACCTCCGACACCGCGCCCGACGTCTTCTACATCGGTGACGACCGGCTCGGTCAGTTCGTCGAGGCCGACGTGCTCCTGCCGCTGAGCGAGCTGATGAGCTCGGAGGCGAGCAAGACCAGGCCCGAGGACTTCTTCCCCGGTACCTTCGGCGCCGCGCAGACCGGCGGGGAGATCTACGCAGCACCGAACGACACCAACCCCGACGTCCTCTGGTACGACAAGAAGGCGCTGGAGGCCGCCGGCATCACCGAGGACCCGGCCGAGCTGGCCGAGAACGACGAGTGGACCACCGAGACCTACCTCGAGATGAACGACAAGCTCGCCGCCGCCGGCCTGACCGGCTCGATCTTCTGGAACTACTGGGCCACCCACTACAGCTGGATCTCCGCCCAGGGCGGCACCGCCTACTCCGAGGACGGCCAGTTCGTCGCGGCGGAGGACCCGACGACGGTCGACGCCGTCGACACCCTGGCCCGCTACTTCCAGGACGGGAAGTTCGCCGTGGCGGACACGATGCCCGAGGGGTCCGGCGCCGACAGCATGTTCGTCACCCACAAGGCCGGCTTCTTCGCGCAGGGCCGCTACACCATCGGCACGGTGCGCTCGGCGGGCGAGGAGGACAGCTACGACATCGTCCGCTGGCCCACCCCCGACGGCAAGGCCGCCCCCACCGGCGTGGCCGCGAGCTACCTCGCCATCAACCCGGAGGCCTCGGACGTCGACGCCGCCTTCACCTTCTGGACGGAGTTCCTCAGCGCTGAGGGCCAGACGTTCCGGCTGCAGGGCGGCGGCAACGCGGTCCCGTCGATCAAGGGCGCCGACGAGGTCGTCCTCGAGGACGACTACCCCGCGCACGCCCAGACGTTCCTCGACATGCGCGACATCGGGTTCGCCAACTACCCCGCGGAGGCCGCGGTCCCCGGCCTCGCGACGGACATCTCCGCCCTGATGCTGTCCCTGTACGAGGGGAAGGCGGACACTGCGACCACGCTCGGCGCCGCCGCCGACCTGGTGGCGGAGAAGACGGCGGAGTAGGGGTGAGCCAGCAGCTGAGGGTCGCGCAGGGGCTCCGGTCCCTGCAGGCCTCGCCGGTCGAGCAGCGTGAGGCCGCCTGGCGTCGCGCGGAACGCCGTTGGGGCTGGTTCTTCGTCGGCCCTCAGCTGCTCGGCATGGCGGTCTTCGTCGTCCTGCCGTTCGTGGTCAGCCTCGTCCTGGCCTTCGCCAGCTGGGACGGGCTGACCGACCTGGAGTGGGTGGGCCTGGCCAACTTCGCCGACCAGCTGACCGACCCGCTCCTGCTGCGCTCGATCCTCAACACGCTGCTGCTCGCGCTCGTCACCGTCCCGGTCGGGCTCGGCCTGGCGACCGTCATCGCCGTCGCGCTGGACCGGCTGCGCTCACGGGCCCTGTACCTCGTCCTGTTCTTCGCGCCGGTGGTCACCTCGTCGGTGGCCGTCGCGATGATCTGGCAGCAGCTCTTCCGCGCCGACGGCGCCCTCTCGGCCACGATCGCCCGTGTCCTCGGCGTCGCGCCGCCGGACTGGCTGGGCGATCCGCGCCTCGCGCTGCTCGCGGTGTGCGTGGTGACGATCTGGGCGTCACTCGGGCTGAACGTGGTGATCATCCTCGCGGGGCTGCAGAACGTCCCGCCGACCGTGGTCGAGGCGGCGCGCCTCGACGGCGCGGGCGCCCTGGCGATGTTCTTCCGGATCCGGCTGCCGCTGCTCTCCCCGGTGCTGTTCTACTCCTCCGTCGTGGCCTTCATCAGCTCGCTGCAGACCTTCGACACCGTCTTCCTGCTCACCGCCGACGCCGGCCCCGACAACGCCACGAGAACGATCGTGTACCACATCTACGACCTCGGGTTCGGGCGTTTCGAGTTCGGTCCCTCGAGCGCAGCCGCCGTCATCCTCCTGGTGCTCACGCTCGTCATCACCGGTGCCCAGTTCGCCGTGCAGAGGCGCTTCGTGCACTACGAGGACGCGGCATGACCGCCCTCGACACGGCCGTCGAGGGGCGCGTCCAGGACGGGCTGCCGGCACGACCCGCCTCGGCCGGCCGCCGCCGTCGGGGCCCGCGGCCTGGGCGGGTCGCCCTCCACGTGGTGCTCGCGGCCGGCGGGCTGCTCATGGTGGCACCCTTCGTCTGGATGCTGCTGACGTCGCTGAAGACGCTGCCCCAGCTGCTCACCGACCCGCTGAGCGTGATGCCGGATCCGGCGACGGCGGACAACTACGTCGACGCGTGGCAGGCGCTGCCGTTCGGCCGGGCCTATCTCAACAGCATCTACATCGCGGGACTCGTGGTGGCCGGCACCCTGCTGACCGCCTCCATGGCCGGCTACGCCTTCGCCCGGATCCCGTTCCGGGGCGCCAAGGTGCTCTTCGTCCTCTTCCTCGCCACCCAGATGATCCCCAAGCAGGTCACGCTGGTGCCGTTCTACCTGCTCATGGCGAAGCTGGGCTGGGTCGACTCGCACCTGGCGCTCATCGTGCCGGCGGCCCTGGCCAACCCGTTCGCCGTCTTCCTCATGCGCCAGTTCGTGCTGTCCATCCCGCGCGAGCTGAGCGAGGCCGCGACCCTCGACGGCGCCGGCCCGGTGCGCACCTTCTTCGCGGTGATCCTGCCGAATCTCCGGCCGGGCCTGGGGGCGCTCGCCATCATCGTCGTGCTCGACACGTGGAACAACTTCCTCTTCCCCCTGGTGCTGCTCAACAGCCAGGAGCTGTTCACGGTGCCGCTGCTGCTCTCGAGCTTCCAGGGGCAGTACGGAGCGGTGAACTACGGCCTCGTCATGGCCGCCTCGGCCGTCGCCACCATCCCGATGCTCGTCGCCTTCCTGCTCGGACAGCGGCGGATCATCTCCTCGATGGCGGCCTCGGGGCTCGGCGGGCGATGAGCCACGCGATCGACGCTGTCGAGGCGCTGCTCGACCTCGAGGCCACCCCCTTCACGCTGCCCGGCTCACGCCTGTTCGTCCTCGACGCCGACGCGGCCGCCCTGCTGCTCCGTCGACCGGCCGGGCCGGAGGGGGCGGTCAAGCCGACGGCGTCCGGCGACGCCGTCGGCGCAGCCCTCGGCGACCCCGGCGGTCGTCCCTCCCACAGCCCCGCGCCCGACGCCGGCGTGCACGCCCTGGCGGTCTGCACGGCCGAGTACGAGCGCGCACCCGCCGACTGCGTCGTTGTCGAGCGGCTCGCGGTGCGCGACGGCGCCGGGCGTCCGCTGGCGGTCACCCGGGTCGCGCCGGACCGGATCGAGCTCGGGCACGTCACCCTCACCTTCGCCGGGCCGCACGCGCTGAGCCTCGGGAGCGAGTCGGGCCAGGCGTGGTCGGCCGCGCTCGACCTGCCCGCGCCGGCCCGGGACGGCTCTTGGGAGGTCGGCCTGCCGTCCGCCCCGCGCGCCGTGCTGTCCGCGCGCGGCGTCGTGGTGACGGTGGGCGAGCAGGAGGTGGCGCTGAGCTCCGGCGGCGGGGGCTGGGTCGAGCTGGCCGTCGCACCCGTCGAGGCCGGGGCGGATCACGCGGCACACCTCGCCGCCACCCGGGCGACCTGGGCGGGGTGGATGTCCCGCACGCCGGTCGTACGCCCCGACCTCGCGCCGATGACCGCCCTGTGCTGGTGGGTGCTCGGGGCCAACCAGGTGGACCTCCACGGCCACCACGACGCCCGCGCGGTGGTCCCCTCCAAGATCGGCTACGTCGGGCTGTGGCAGTGGGACGCCTACTTCATCGCCGCCGGGCTCCGGCACGGGGCGCCGCGGCTGGCGCGTCACCAGATCGATCTCGCGCTGCGGCACGCCGCCGCGGGCGGGCAGCTTCCCGACGTCGTCCACGACGGCGGCGTCCTCGCCTCGAGCGCGGACCTCCCGCCGGGCGACCTGGAGGCGCTGCGGCGGAAGGGGTCCGGAGCGGCCGACAGCGACGCCGTCGTGCCGCTGACCAAGCCGCCGCTGACGGCCTGGGCGGTGCGGAAGGTCCACGAGGCGCTGGGCGACGACGAGTGGGCGCGGACGGCGTACCGCGCCGCGCGGCGCTCGCAGGACTGGTGGTTTGCCGCCGCCGACAGCGACGGCGACGGGATGCCCGAGTACGGTCACCCGTACTCGTCGGGGCTCGACGACAGCCCCGTGTTCGACGCCGCCCCGCCGGTGATCTCCCCGGACCTGGGTGCCTACCTCGTCCAGCAGGACGACCTGCTGGCGCGTCACGCCGAGAGCGACGGCGACGCCGATGCCGCGGCCGCGCTCCGGGAGCGCGCGGACCGGACGATGAACCTCCTGCTGGAGCTGTGGGACGAGGGGCGTGGCCTGTTCGCGGCCCGGGCGGGAGGCCGGGTGCTCGACACGTACGCCGTGGTGAGCCTCCTGCCCCTGCTCACGGGCCGGTTGCCGGAGGCGGTCGCGGCCCGGCTGCGGGCCGCGTTGACCGACGACCACCTCTTCGGTGCGCCGTGGGGGGTTCCGACGGTCGCCCGGTGCGACGCGGACTTCGACCCCGACGCCATGTGGCGCGGCCCGACCTGGCTGAACATGTGCGCCCTCCTCGTCGAGGGGCTGGACGCCGTCGGCCGCCCGGCGGAGGCTGACGCCCTGGCCGAGCGGGCGCTCGCCGGTGTCGTCCGGGCGGGCGGGCCGTGCGAGTACCTCAACCCGCTGACCGGGGAACGCGCACCGACGGCGACCACGTCGTTCGGGTGGACGGCCGCGCTCTTCGTCGACCTCGCCGTCCGGCTGTCCCGAGGGTCGCGTGGCCGCCAGGCCTGACGCCCCGGGGCGCGGCCGAACCGCCCGCCCGTGAGGGAGGGTCGGGGGCGGCGGCCGACGGTCAGCCGGCGACCTGGAAGTCGATCGTCTCGAGCAGGCGCCGCGCCCCGTTGCGCCAGTTCGCCCGCAGCGCCGCCTGGGCACCCGCGAGGTCGCCGTCGACGAGACGCTGGGCGATCGCCTCGTGCTCGGCCGAGCTCCTGGCCACCATCGCCTGGTCGTGGACCAGGAGGGACTCGTAGCGGTGCAGCGCCAGGCGCACGCTCTGGACGTGGTCGAGCAGCCGCCGGTTCGGGCACGCGCTGAGCATGAGCGTGTGCCACTCGTCGTCCTTCTGGTTGATCAGCGCGTGCTGGGCCACCTCGTCGTTGAACTCCCGAGCGAGGGACAGGAGCTGGCCCCCGATCTCGGAGAGCTCGTCCGGCGGGCTCAGCTCGAGCGCCAGGCACTCCAGGGCGGCGATGATGGGGCTGAGCTCCTCCAGCTCACGGGCGCTCAACGGCAGGAAGCGGAAGCCGCGGCCGCTCTCGCTCGCGATCTGCCCCTCGGTCTCCAGCGCGATGAGCGCCTCGCGCAACGGGGTGCGGCTGACCCCGAGCTCCGTGGCCAGCTGGACCTCGTTGATCGTCTGACCCGGCTGGACGGCGCCGGAGCGCATCCGCTCCAGCAGCTCCTCGCGTACCTGCGCCCGTAGGGCAGTCCGCTTGATCACCATGTCGCCTCCACAGTCGGGTCCGGCCAATCCTAGGAACCGGGCGTGGTCCGTACCCCGTGAAACCGCCGCGGAGTCAGGCCGAAAGACCCACAGTGCCAGCCGGTGTTGACAGTTTAGGCGTTCTGCGTACTGTATGCAATATTCTCAACGACGAGGGAAGGAATCCCATGGCTCTACGGCGTGCACTGGTCCCGATGGTGGCGACGACGCTGCTGCTCACGGGATGCGCCACCGGCGGTACCGCCCGCTCCGACGGCTCGGCCGAGCCGGTCGCGATCGGCGGCGGCGAGGCGCTCGAGGGCGAGATCACCGTGTGGTCCTGGGACGTCGCCGCGACGGCGCTCGACCGGCTGGCCACCGAGTTCGAGCAGGAGAACCCCGGCACGACGGTCGACGTCGTGGACGTCGGCTACGACAACGCCTACGACAAGCTCTCGGTCGGCCTGCAGGCCGGCAGCGGGCTTCCCGACGTCGTCACGATCGAGGTGGACCGGGCGCCGGGGTACCTGGCCGAGTTCCCCGACGCCTTCGCGGACCTCGCCCCGGTGATCGGGGACCAGGAGGCCGACTTCGACCCCTTCAAATGGGCCACCGGCACGAGCCCCGACGGCGCGATCGCCGTCGCCCCTTGGGACTCCGGCACCGTCGCCATGTTCTACCGCAGCGACTACCTCGACGCGGCCGGCGTCGACGCGGCCACCATCGAGACGTGGGCGGACCTCGTCGAGGCCGGCGAGAAGGTGAAGGCGGCCACGGGCCGCACCCTCATGTCGATCGACGTCGCCTCGGCTGCCACCTTCCGCACGATGCTTCACCAGCAGGGTCAGGGCTACTTCGACGCCGACGGGCGGATCACCGTCGCCTCGCCGGAGGCCGTCGAGGCGCTCGCCCTGCTCAAGGACATCAACGACCGCGGCCTGCTGCAGAACGTGCGCGGGTGGGACGGGCGGGTGAGCGCCACCAAGGACGGGAGCTCGGCGTTCCACCCCGAGGCGGTGTGGTGGACCGGCACGCTGACCTCGGAGATGCCCGAGCTGAGCGGCAAGTTCGGCGTCGTCGAGCTTCCCGCCTTCACGGAGGGCGGTGCCCGCACCGCGAACAACGGCGGGTCCGGGCTCGCCGTTCCGGCGCAGGCCGCGAACCCCGAGCTGGCCGCCGCCTTCGTCGAGTTCGCTCTGGCCGACGTCGACTCCCAGGTGTCGATGATGGAGAACGAGGGCCTCTTCCCCTCGTACCTGCCGGCCCTGGAGAACGAGTACTTCCAGCAGGAGCTGGAGTACTTCGGGGGCCAGCCGGTGTTCCAGCTCTTCGCCGAGCAGACCGCGCAGATCCCGACGATCGCCTACGCCACGGACGACGCGCTGGCCAACGACGCGGTCTCCAACGCCGTCGTCGCCGCCGTGATCAACGGTGAGGACCCCGCGACCGCGCTGCAGGCGGCCGCCGAGCAGATCGCCACGGCCACCGGTCGTGAGATCGCGGGCTGACATGGCCGTCGTCGCGCGCGCGGGCGCCCTCGCCGCCGAGCGGCCCGTGGGGCGCCCGCGTGACCGAGTGCGCACCCGGGCGGCGGGCGCGGAGCGGCGCCGTCACCGGTCCGGGTGGCTGTTCGTGCTCCCCGCCACGGCCCTGTTCGCGGTCTTCTTCGTCTACCCGCTGCTGGCCTCGTTCTGGCAGAGCCTCTACGCGACGGACGGCGGGGTGACCGCCTTCGTCGGCCTCGCGCAGTACCGGCGCATGCTGGTGGACCCGCTCGTGGCCCAGAGCCTGCTCAACGCGGGCCTGCTCCTCCTGGTCCAGGTGCCGCTCATGGTGAGCCTGGCCCTCGGCCTGGCGTACCTGCTCAACCTCAGCTGGCTGCGGCTGCGGACCGGGTTCCGGCTGATGGCGTTCCTGCCCGCCGTCACCTCGCTGGTGGCCTACTCGGTCGTCTTCCGGGTGCTGCTCGCCACCGATGGCGGGGCCGTGAACCAGCTGCTCGGCGTCGTCGGGCTCGGACCGGTGGACTGGCTCAACGACCCGCTGTGGGCGCGGGTGGCCCTCGTCGCCGCCATCACCTGGCGGTGGACCGGGTACAACATGGTCATCCTGCTCGCCGGGCTGCAGGCGGTGCCCAAGGAGCTCTACGAGGCCGCCCGGCTGGACGGGGCGAGCGGGTGGCAGGTGTTCAGCCGTGTCGTGGTGCCGCAGCTGCGGCCCGTGCTCGTCTTCGTCACGGTGACCTCCACCATCGGCGCGCTCCAGCTCTTCGACGAGGTGGTGATCCTCACCGGCGGGGGCCCGAGCAACGCCACGCTCACCCCGGTGCTCTACCTCTACCGGGTGGGCTTCGAGCAGTTCGACTTCGGGTACGCCTCGGCCATCGCCTGGGTCGTCGTGCTGCTGACGATGGTCCTCTCCGTGCTCCAGCTGCGCCTCGCCAGGGAGAAGTGATGATCTCGGTCCTGCGCCGTGCACCCGCGTATGTGGTGCTCGTTGTCGCGGCGGTGCTCGGCGTCGTCCCGTTCGCGTGGATGCTCATCGCCTCGACGCACCGCACCGCCGACCTGTTCGGCACCCCGCTGCCCGTCCTGCCCGGCGGGGAGCTGGCCGCGAACCTGGTACGCCTCGCCGACGAGGTCGGCTTCGTCCGGGTGATGGCGAACAGCGTCGGGATCGCCGCCGTCTACACGCTGCTCAGCGTCGCGATCTCGGTGATGTGCGGGTTCGGCCTCGCCAAGTACCGTTTCCGCGGCCGAGGGGCTCTCCTCGGCCTGGTCCTCGTCACCATGATGGTGCCGATGCAGGTGCTCCTCGTGCCCCTGTTCCAGATGATGGCCTCCGTGGGCTGGATCGGCTCCTACCAGGCGGTGATCCTGCCGTTCCTGGCGAGCGCGTTCGGCATCTTCCTCATGCGCCAGTCGTACCTCGGCTTCCCCGACGAGCTTCTCGAGGCGGCGCGGCTCGACGGCGCCGGCGAGCTGCGGATGTTCTGGCGCGTCGTCGTGCCCGTCTCCCGGCCGCAGATCGGGGCGCTGGTCATCTACACCTTCATGACGCAGTGGAACGCGTTCATCTGGCCCCTGCTCATGCTCAACCGCGAGGACACGTACACGCTGCCGGTCGCCCTCAACACGATGATCGGTGCGACGCGCGTGGACTACTCAGGGCTGATGCTCGGCTCGCTGCTCGCCACCCTGCCCGTACTCGTGGTGTTCCTGCTCGTCCAGCGCCAGTTCGTCGCCGGCCTCCTCGGCGGCGCCGTGAAGGGCTGAGCCTGACGGCGTGACCCGGGCGGCATGGCGGGGCGACCGTCGTGGTGGTTGCCCCGCCCCCCACGGTCCGTTAGGGTGCTGTATACAAAATACAAACCATTCGACGACGATGAGGGGGCCGGCTTGACCGCGCAGCCGCACAGTGACGTCCGGCCCGTCCGGCTGGACGCCCTCGCCTACGGCGGGGACTACAACCCGGACCAGTGGCCCGAGGAGACCTGGAGCGAGGACGCCCGGCTCATGCGTGAGGCCGGCGTCAACCTCGTGAGCCTGCCCGTCTTCTCGTGGCCGCGGCTCGAGCCGCGGCCCGGTGAGTACGACTTCGGCTGGCTCGACCGGGTCATCGAGGTCCTGTGGTCGGAGGGCATCCGCGTCGACCTCGCCACCGCCACCGCCACCCCGCCGGCCTGGCTGGTCCGGGAGCACCCCGAGGTGCTCCCCGTGAACCGGGACGGCATCCGGCTGGAGTTCGGCTCCCGTCAGGCCTACTGCCCCAGCTCCCCGGTGTTCCGCGCCCACGCGGTGCGGCTGACGGAGGCGATGGCCCGCCGGTACGGGGACCACGAGGCCCTCTCGCTGTGGCACGTCTCGAACGAGTACGGCGACCACGTCGCGCGTTGCTGGTGCCCCGTCTCCGCCGACCATTTCCGCAGGTGGCTGGCCCGGCGCTACGGCGACCTCGACGGCCTCAACGACGCGTGGGGGACGTCCTGCTGGGGTCAGCACTACACGGACTGGACGCACATCGAGCCGCCTCGTACGGCGACCGGGCCGGTCAACCCCGCCCAGCAGCTCGACTTCGAGCGCTTCTCGTCCGACGCGCTCCTCGAGCTGTTCCGCGCCGAGGTCGACGTCCTGCGGGAGATCACCCCGGACGTCCCGGTGACCACCAACTTCATGAGCCTCTTCCGCGAGCTCGACTACTGGGACTTCGCCGAGGCGGAGGACCTTGTCACCGACGACGCCTACCCGGACCCGGCCGACCCGGCCGCCCACGTGGGCGCGGCGCTGAACTACGGGCTCATGCGCTCGCTCAAGCGCGGCCGGCCGTGGCTGCTGCTCGAGCAGGCGCCCTCCGCCGTGAGCTGGCGGGACGTCAACGTGCCGAAGGCCCCCGGCCAGATGCGCGCGATGAGCCTCCACGCCGTCGCGCACGGCTCCGACGGGGTCATGTTCTTCCAGTGGCGCCAGGCACGGTTCGGCCCGGAGAAGTACCACTCCGCGATGCTGGGCCACCGTGGCACCGCCTCGCGCAGCTACCGCGAGACGGCCGACCTCGGCCGCGAGCTTGCCACGCTCGCGCACGTACGGGGGTCGCGTGTGCGCTCCCGGGTGGCGCTGGTGGTGGACTGGGACGCCTGGTGGGGGCTCTCCGCCCCGGATTCGATGCCCTCTCTGCGGCTGGACTGGGCGGCGCAGGCGCGCGCCTGGCACGCCGCGCTCTTCGCGCTCGGCCAGGCCGTCGACGTCGTGCGGGCCGCCGGTCCGTTCGACGGCTACGACGTGGTGGTGGTGCCCAACCTCTACGCCACCACCGCGGAGCAGGGGGCCGCGCTCGCCGGCCACGTCCGCGGGGGCGGGACGCTCGCCGTCGGCCCGTTCTCCGGCGTGGTCGACCACACCGAGAAGGTCCACCCCGGCGGGGCGCCCGGGCCGCTGCGCGACCTGCTCGGCGTCGAGGTCGACGAGTGGTGGCCCCTGGCCGACGGTCACCACGGGACGCTCGCCGTGACCGACGGCTCGCGGACCTGGCGGACCCACACCTGGGGCGAGTGGCTCGAGGTGGCCGACGGCGCCCAGGTCGTCGCCACCTACGGCTCCGGCGACCTGGCCGGGCGGCCCGCGGTCGTGCGCCGCAGCGACGGTGGGACCGCCTGGTACGTCGGCGCCGTCCTCGACCACGCCGCCCTCGTCGAGCTGATGCGCGACGTGCTGGTGGGCGCCGGCCTGCCCACCACGCCGACCGCCGTCGACGACGTCGAGGTCGTCACCCGGACCGACGGCACCACCGACACCACCTTCGTGCTCAACCACGGCCGCCGCACCGTCCGGCTCGGCGACCTTCCCGCGGGTGCCGACTTCCTGGCCGGCCCCGCGCCCGAGAACGGCCTGCTCACGCTCGGACCGTTCGACGTCACCGTCCTGACCCACCCGACCACCGACCAACCACCCGCGGTGAGGATCCTCACCACGCTCACCGACGAGAAGGGGCCGCTCGCATGACGCAGCCGTTCGTCCACCCGTACATCCCCAACAGCGACCCGGCCGTCCGTGCCGAGATGCTGGCGGCCGTCGGGGCGAGCTCCGTGGAGGAGTTCTACGCCGACGTCCCCCCGGAGCTGCGCGTGCAGGGCAGCCTGGACCTCCCGCCGGCGCTGGTCGCGGAGCAGGATCTCGAGCGTCACCTCACGAGCCTGCTCGACCGGAACCGCTCCACCCGCGAGCGGTTGAGCTTCCTGGGCGCCGGCACCTACAACCACCACGTCCCCGCCGTCGTCGACGAGGTCATCTCCCGGAGCGAGTTCCTCACCGCCTACGCGGGCGAGCCCTACGAGGACCACGGCCGCTTCCAGGCCCTGTTCGAGTACGAGTCGCTCATGGCCGAGCTGCTGAACATGGACGTCGTGACGGTGCCGACCTACGACGGCTTCCAGGCGAGCGGGACTGCGCTGTCGATGGCGCACCGGATCACCGGGCGCGGCCGCGTCCTCGTCGCCAGCGACGTCACCCCCGACCAGCTGTCGAAGGTCACCGACTACGTCCGGACGTCCCTCGAGCTGGTGCCGGTCGCCACCGTGGACGGCACCGCGGACGTCGCCGCGGTGCGTGCGGCGCTCGACGACGACGTCGCCGCGGTGTGGGTCCAGACCCCGTCCTTCACCGGGGCGCTGGAGCCGGCCCTGCCGGCGCTCGCCGACGCCGCCCACGCCGCCGGGGCGCTCCTCGTGGTCACCACCGACCCGATCATGCTCGGCGCGGTCGCCGCCCCCGCCGACGCCGGCGCGGACATCGTCTGCGGCGACATTCAGTCCCTGGGCGTCCACCAGTGGTTCGGCGGCGGTCACGGCGGCTTCCTCGCCGTGCACGACGACCCGCGGCTCGTGATGGAGCTGCCCTCCCGGCTGTTCGGGCTGGCCTCCACGGACGTACCCGGCGAGTACGGCTTCGGTGACGTCGCCTACGAGCGCACCTCCTTCGCGCTGCGCGAGGAGGGCAAGGAGTGGGTCGGCACCGCTGCCGCCCTGTGGGGCATCGCCGCCGCGGTGTACCTCAGCCTCATGGGCCCGAGGGGGATGGCCGAGCTCGGCGAGACCGTCCTGGCCCGCACCGCCTACGCCGCGGCCCGGCTCGGCCGGCTGCCGGGCGTCGCGGTGACCGACACCGCTGTCCACTTCCGCGAGCTGCTCCTCGACGTCGCCGGCACCGGCCGCACCGCCGCCGAGCTGCGCGACGCCGCCCGCGCCCGCGACATCGAGCCGGGCGTCGTCGTCGGCGAGCACCGCCTGCTCGTGTGCGTCACCGAGGTGACCGCCCAGGACGACATCGACCGCCTCGTCACCACCCTTGCCGAGATCCTCCAGGAGAGTGCCGCGTGAGCCTGCCCATCGCCCCCAAGCCCGCCCTGCGCCGGTTCCACCAGGCGCGCTGGGACGAGCCGATCGTCTTCGAGCTGAGCGCGCCCGGGGAGCGGGGCGTCCTCGTCCCCGCGGTCGAGCCCGGGGTGCGGGCGGAGGTCGGCGACGTCGTGGCGGACCTGCCCGCCACGCTGCGCCGCCCCGAGCGGCCCGCGCTCCCCGAGATCGCGCAGATGCGCGTGGTGCGCCACTTCCTGCGCCTGAGCCAGGAGAACCTCGGCGCGGACCTCAACGTCGACGTCGGGCAGGGCACCTGCACCATGAAGTACGCCCCGAAGGTCAACGAACGCATCGTCACCACCCCCCGGCTCGCCGACCTGCACCCGCTGCAGGCCGAGGACACCGTGCAGGGCGTGCTGGAGATCATCTGGCAGACCGAGCGGGCGATGGCCGAGATCTCCGGCATGCACCGGGTCTCCCTCGCGACGCAGGGCGGCTCCGCCGCGATCTGGGCAAACATCGCCATGATCCGCGCCTACCACGAGGCCAACGGGGAGGGGGACCAGCGCGACGAGGTCATCACCACGATCTTCTCCCACCCGTCCAACGCCGCCGCGGCCAAGGTCGCCGGGTACAAGGTGGTCACCATCCATCCCGACGCGGACGGCTACCCCGACATCGAGGCGCTGCGCGCCGCACTGTCCGAGCGCACCGCGGCGATCATGGTGACGAACCCGGAGGACACCGGCATCTACAACCCGCGCATCCGCGAGTGGGTCGAGCTCGCCCACTCCGTGGGCGCCCTCGCCTCCTACGACCAGGCCAACGCCAACGGGATCCTCGGCATCACCCGGGCCCGGGACGCCGGGTTCGACGTCTGCCACTTCAACCTGCACAAGACCTTCGGCACCCCGCACGGGTCCGGCGGGCCGGGGGCCGGCGCGAACGGCGTGTCGGAGAAGCTCGCTCCGTTCCTGCCCGGACCGGTGGTCGAGCGGGACGGCGACCGCTACTTCCTCGACGGCGACCGGCCGCGGTCCATCGGCAAGGTCGCCCCGTTCTACGGCGTGGTCCCGAACATCGTCCGCGCCTACTCCTGGATCCGGGCGCTGGGCGCCGAGGGGCTCCGGGCGGTCGCCGAGGTGGCGGTCCTCAACAACAACTACCTCATGAAGCGGATCCTCGACATCCCGGGGGCGTCGGCGCCCTACGCGCAGGGACGCCGCCGCGTCGAGCAGGTGCGCTACTCCTGGCAGGAGCTGTTCGAGGAGACGGGCATCAGCTCGGAGGAGATCGGTGTGCGCGCCTCCGACTACGGCATGCACTACTGGACCAGCCACCACCCGTACGTGGTGCCGCAGCCCTTCACCCTCGAGCCGACGGAGTCCTACTCCCGGGCCGAGCTGGACGAGTACGCCGACGTCCTCGCCCAGGTGGCGAAGGAGGCACGGACGGACCCCGAGCTGGTGCGGACCGCTCCGCACCACCAGACCGTCCACCACACCCATCACGACGACCTCGACGACCCCGACCGGTGGGCGACAAGCTGGCGGGCGTACCTGCGCAAGTACCCGCACGCCGCCCAGAATAGGGCTGCCGGGGCCGAGCGGGCCGCGGCCGAAGCCGCCGTCCGGTGAGCCGCGTCCGATGAGCCGCGTCCGATGAGTCCGGGGCGGGACGATGACCGACGCGGGGTCCTCGGGATCGTGGTGAACCCCGTCGCCGGGATCGGCGGCCCCGTCGCGCTCAAGGGCAGCGACGGGCCGGACGTGCAGCGGCTAGCCGGGGCGCGCGGCAGCCGGCCGCGCGCCCACGAGCGTGCCGTCCGCGCGCTCGCGCACGTCGCCGCCGCCCGGCCGGGCACCACGGTGCTCACCGTCGGTGGCGCGATGGGGGAGGCCGCGGTAGCCGCCGCAGGCCTCGTCCCGCGCGTCGTCGGGGCGGGCGCCCCCCCGGGACGCTCGACCGGCGTGGACACCACCGCCGGCGTGCGAGCGATGGCCGCGGCCGGTGCGGACCTCGTCCTGTTCGTCGGCGGGGACGGCACCGCCCGGGACGTCTGCGCCGGCGCCGGGGAGGTGCCGGTCCTCGGGGTCCCCGCCGGCGTCAAGATGTACTCCGGCTGCTTCGCCGTCAGCCCGGCCGCGGCCGGCGCGCTCGCGCTGGCCTGGCTCGCCGGGCCGGTGCGCACGGAGGAGCGGGAGGTGCTCGACGTCGACGAGGAGCAGGTCCGCACCGGGCGGGTCGAGCCCCACCTCTTCGGACTCGTGGAGGTCCCCGTCCTCGACGGCCGGACGCAGGCCCGTAAGGCCCCGACCCCGGCGTCCTCGCGGGCCGCCGTCGAGGCCGCCGCCCGCGGGGCCGTCCGCGCGATGCAACCCGACGTGAGCTACCTCCTCGGACCGGGAGGGACGACGGCGGAGGTCGCCCGCATCCTCGGCGTGCCCTTCACCCCCCTCGGGGTCGACGTCGTCCGCGACGGGCGCCTCGTCGTCCGCGACGCCACGGAGCAGCAGCTCCTGGACGTCGTCGCTGCCGGGCCCGCCCGCGCCGTCGTCACGGTCATCGGGGGGCAGGGCTTCCTCCTGGGCCGGGGGAACCAGCAGATCTCGGCGGCCGTCCTGGCTCGGATGGGACCGGACCCGCTCCTGGTCGTCGCCACCCAGGAGAAGCTCACGGGCCTCGCGGGACGGCCCCTGCTCGTCGACACCGGGGACCGCGCGGTCGACGGGCGGCTCGCGGGTCACGTCCGGATCGTCACCGGTCCGTCCACCACAAGTTTCTACCCCGTCACAGCACCCGAGAACGAAGGAGCAGCACCGTGCGACTGAAGGACAAGCGAGCGATCGTGACCGGCGCGGCAGGAGGAATCGGCCGGGCCACCGCGCTGGCCTTCGCCGCGGAGGGCGCGCGGGTCGCCGTCGTCGACATCCAGGGCGAGGCGGCGGAGCAGGTGGCGGAGGAGATCAGGCGGGATGGAGGAGAGGCCGTCGCGGTCGCCGCCGACGTCTCCGCCGAGGCCGACGTGCGGCGCGTCGTGGAGACGACGGTCGGGGCGTACGGAGGGGTGGACGTCGTGTTCAACAACGCCGGGATCATCCGCCGCACCACCGCGCTGGACATCGACGTCGACGAGTGGGACCGGGTCTTCGGCGTGAACGTGCGCTCGATCTACCTCATGGCCAAGCATGTCGTGCCCGTCATGGCGGAGGCGGGTGGTGGCTCGATCGTCAACACCGGCTCGGGCTGGGGCCTCAAGGGCGGCGGGCAGGCGTTGTCGTACTGCGCATCGAAGGGGGCCGTGGTGAACATGACCCGGGCGCTGGCGATCGACCACGGTCCGCAGGGCATCCGGGTGAACTCGGTCAACCCGGGCGATGTCAACACCGGGATGCTCCGGGACGAGGCCCGGCAGCTGGGGCAGGACGAGGGCTCGTTCCTCGCCGAGTCCGCCGACCGTCCGCTGCGCCGGATGGGCGAGCCGGAGGAGATCGCCGCCGCCGTCGTCTGGCTCGCGAGCGACGAGTCGAGCTACGTGACGGGCTCCGCGCTCGTCGTCGACGGCGGCGGGATCGCCTGAGGCTACGGCGGGTCGGTCCCCGGGACCGGCCCGCCGCTGCAGTCGTGCGCCGGTCACGCCGGTGGATGATTCGCGGCCGGCGCTCGAACGCGGGCGGACGCTCAGTGGTGGTGGCCGTGCGAGGCGGACATCAGGTCGGTCAGGGAGACCGACGGCTCGTCGACCAGCAGCGGCAGGATGTAGTCGTTCTCCTTGCGCTGGTGGCTGGCGAACGTCTCGAACAGGGCACGCGCGTAGGCGCCGGCCGCCGCCGGGTTCTTCGTGCCGCGCACCAGGCCGGCGAGTTGGCGGATCAGGTCGTGCTCAGCGAGCATGCCCATGATCAGGAGGTGGCCCTCGACGAGCCCTGCCGCGGCGGGGTAGGTCGTCTCCTCCTCCTGGGCGGCGTGCGGGACGAGCACGGTGGTGATCCACTCCAGCAGCGCATCCCGCGCCGGCGCGGCGTCCGTCCCCGACTCCGCCGCGTCGACGAGCGCCGCGCTGAGCCGGTCGAGGTCCGCCACCATCACCGAGTGGTGACGCCTGATCTCTTCGGCGGTCCGGGCATCCGTGGCCCGCCGCTCCACGGTCTCGCTCATGGCTCCTCCTCGGATCGTCCGGGCGGTTCACCTCCACCCTCGTCCGTGAGCGGGTCGGTCCGCGCGGGTCGAAGGTCCCGGGCGTCCGGGTGCAGCGTGCGCTAGCCGGGGGCGCGGCGACGCCGACGCGCGTCACCGCAGGACGGCGCCTCCGACCGTGCGGGAACGGGCTGCCGCTCCTGCTCGGTCTCGCCTCTTCGTGCGTGCGAGGGTCTGAGGCCCACCGGCGCCACGAACGGTAAGCATTCCCATTTCCGGGGGCAACGTTCCCGCACCGCGGTCCGTCACGCGGAGATGTCGGTGGCGTGGGCGAGGATGACCGGATCTCGCGACCGCCAGGAGGGCACCCCAACGATGATGAGCCACGCCCACGCCACCACCGGAGCTGCGGCCTGGCTGGCTGTCACCGCCACCGTGCCGTGGGCCGCCGGGTGGGTGCCGCTCCCGCCCGGCGAGGTCCTCGCCGGCGCGGTGGCCACGGCGGGCGCCGCGCTCCTCCTCGACGCCGATCACCATGCCGGGACCATCGCACGGTCGTTGCCGCCGGTGTCCCGGTGGGTGGCCCGGGGCCTCGGCCACCTCTCGGGCGGGCACCGGCACGCCACCCACTCGCTCGTCGGCGTGCTCGGGGCGGGCCTGCTCGCGCGGATGCTGTCCGCCGTCCGCGTCCCGCTGGGGGAGGAGGAGTTCCAACTCGGTGCGTGGCTGATGATCGTGCTCCTCGTCGCCTTCGCCGCGAAGGCGCTGCGGCTGACCCGCGGGTGGCTCTCGTCGTGGGCCGTGTCGCTGACGGTCGCCTCGCTGGCGGCCTGGTTCGCGCCCGAGACCACCTGGTGGTTGCCCGCCGCGGTGGTCCTCGGCTGCCTGTGTCACCTGGCCGGTGACGCGCTCACCTCCCAGGGCGTGCCGCTGCTATGGCCGCTGCGGCCCAGGCCCGCCCTCGCGACGCCGCTGTGGCGCAACAACGGCCACTTCGCGCTGCCGCTGCTCGGCAACGCCGGCTCCCGGCGCGAGTGGTTCTTCGTCGCCGCGGTGGACGTCTACATCGTGTGGGTCGTCGTGCTCACCGCCGTGCAGGGCGCGACGGGCACACTCCCCGGCGTCGTCCCGGCCTGGGCTCGCGCGACAGCCTGACGTGCCGCTGCCGTCACTCGTTGGGTGGCTCGGCCGAGATCTCCGCCAGCGCGGAGTCGGGTTCGTGCTCCATGGCGACGTCGCCGAGCGAGACGATGCCGACCAGCTCGTCCCCGCGCATCACCGGGACCCGGCGCACCGCCTTGTCCCGCATGAGCTGGACGACCGCGTCGACAGGGTCGTCCGGCGACGCCGTGACGAGCTCGGTGCTGCACGCGCGGCGGATCTCGTCGTCGGGTCCGCCGCCGGCGGCGATCACCCGCACGACGATGTCGCGGTCGGTGACGATGCCGACGACGCGCCCGCCGTCGACGACGACGACGTTTCCGATGTCCTGGGCGTCCATGAGCTGCGCGACCTCACGCACGGTCTGGTCCGCGCGCACCGTGGTCGGGTTCGGCGTCATGGTCTCAGCAACGGTGATGGGCATGATGCTCCTCTCCGGATCCGCAAGGTTCCCCACCAGCGTGAGACACAGTCTGAGACGGCGCATCTCGGAACGGCGGCCTCCACGCGGCAGTGGGTCATGTCGGGAAGGTGAGGTCTCCGCACGCCTGCCGAACCGAAGGTTGAATCATCAACAATCTGTGTTACGGTGGTGGCGTCGGCCGGCGCGGGCCCTGGTGCGAGCGTGGTTCTCCGCGGCGCGGCCGGGTTGCGTTGACGCGGTGGGCGGCGGTCTCCTCCGCCGCCCGTCCTCGGCCGGCCACGCGGCGGTTCCGACCCGCCCACGCTCATGCCGCGCCGGGCAGCCCGGCAACGACAACGCGAAGGACCTCATATGAACTTCTCCACGCTCTTCACCCCTGCCTCCGGAACCGCGAAGGACGTCCTGCTGCTCGTGGCGCGCGTCGCGCTGGGCATCGTCTTCCTGGCCCACGGCCTGCAGAAGATGCTGACCTGGGGGATGCCCGGGACCGCTGCCGCCTTCGAGGGCATGGGCGTGCCGGCGCCCGGCCTGTCCGCGTGGTTCTCCGCGATCGTCGAGACGGTCGGCGGCGCGGCCCTCATCCTCGGGCTCCTCACCCCGCTGTTCGCGGCGCTCCTGACCGTCAACATGGTCGGCGCCCTCGTCATCGTCCACCTGCCGTTCGGCATGTGGGTGATGGACAACGGCTACGAGCTCGTCCTGGCCCTCGCCGCCGGTGCCGTGGCGCTGATCGCGGCCGGGGCCGGTCGCTTCAGCCTCGACGCCGTCCTCGCCGCCCGCTCGACGGTCAAGGCCGCCGAGCGTGAGCAGGTGCCGGCCGGCGCCGCGCGCTGACCCGGCTCTCGCCAGACGCCCCGGACCCGCACGTCGGGTCCGGGGCGTCGTCGCATCCGGGCGCCTTCTCCGAGGCCTCGGTCGCGCACCTGGGACCAAAGCCCCTTGCAAGACACCTTGTGTGGCCCTTGACACACACGCCTCACTCCGTTGACTATGGGTGAACCGATACACCATTAAGCAAAGGAGCCACGGTGAAGATCATCGGCCTCGAAGAGCACTTCGTCACTCAGGACCTGGTCGGTTACGGCGCCTCCACCGCAGGCATCGCCCAGCCGCAGGCGTGGGCTGACGCTTCACGTCGCCTGCTGGACATCAACGAGGAGCGGCTGCCGGAGATGGATGCGGCTGGGCTCGACGTCCAGGTGCTCTCCCTGAACTCCCCGGGAATCCAGGCCGAGACCGACCCGGCGCTCGCGGTGAAGAAGGCGGCCACCGTCAACGACTTTCTCGCCGGTGTCATCGCCGAGCACCCCGACCGGTTCTCCGGCTTCGCAGCGCTGGCTCTGCAGGACCCGAACGCGGCCGCCGACGAGCTCGAGCGGGCTGTCACGCAACTTGGCATGCGCGGTGCCCTTGTCAACGCCCACACCCAGGGCACCTACCTCGACGACCAGCGCTACCGGGTCGTGTGGGAGCGGGCGCAGCACCTCGACGTCCCGCTCTATCTCCACCCTGCCAACGGCGTCGACACCGCGCACGTCTTCTCCGGCCACCCGGAGCTGATCGGCCCCATGTGGAGCTGGGGGGTGGACACCGCCACGCACGTCCTTCGGATGATCTTCGGAGGCGTCTTCGACGACTTCCCCAACGCCAAGCTGCTCCTCGGCCACATGGGTGAGGGCCTCCCGTATGCCCTTTGGCGACTTGACTCGCGGTGGGGCTTCCACAACCACCACGGCATCGAGCTGGAGCGGGAGCGGCCGTCCGAGTACCTGCGTCACAACCTCTACATCACGACGAGCGGCGTGTGCTCGTCCGCCCCTCTGCTGTGCTCGCTGCTCGCGCTGGGGGCCGACCACATCCTGTTCGCGACGGACTACCCGTTCGAGACGATGGGAGAGGCCACCGAGTTCATCCGTACCGCCCCGATCAGCGAGGCCGACCGCGCCAAGATCACGCACCGCAACGCGGAGTCCCTCCTGCACCTCCCGACCGGTGACCGTCAGCCGGTGGCCGCAACCGCCTGACGAACGGGGCGCACAAGAGCCCCAACTCGGGTCCGTCCGGACGCTCCGTCCCGTCCGAGGCGCGCCGCTCAGCGGGACCGCACCGTGGCGGTGCCGCCCGCAGCCGCCGACCGGCGCGACGCAGCGCCGCTCCCTTCCCCAACCCCTTTACAGGAGACGCGATGTACGACGTTGCTGTGATCGGCTACGGCCCGGTCGGCATGGTGACCGCCGCGCTGCTCGGTCAGGCCGGCCACGATGTGGTTGTTCTCGAGCGCTACCCCGGTCTGTACAACCTTCCCCGCGCGGCGATCTTCGACGACGAGACCATGCGCACCTTCGCCCGCCTCGGCATCTCGGACGTGATGCTGCCGAAGGTCCACGTTCAGCGGAACTACGAGTGGCGCAATGCTGACGGCGAGCTGCTGATCGAGCACGAGTTCGCCGAGCGGGGGAAGAGCGGGTGGGCGGAGTGGTACATGATGTACCAGCCCGACCTCGAGGACGCCCTCGACAACCTGTGCCAGGCGCTGCCCAACGTCGAGGTCCGCACCAGTTCCCGGGTGACGGCGCTGCACGACGACGGCCTGCGGGTGGTGCTGACCGTCGAGAACACGGAGCGGCCGGTCGAGGCCCGGTACGTCATCGCCTGCGACGGTGGGAACAGCTTCACCCGCCAGCATCTCGGTATCGAGATGGAGGATCTGCGGTTCTCCGAGCCCTGGATGGTGTGCGACTTCCGGCTCAAGCGACCGGTGAACCTGCCCATGGCGCGTCAGGTCTGCAACCCCGCCCAGCCCGAATCGATCATCTCCATCGGACCCGACCACCACCGGTTCAGCTTCATGCTGAACTCCGAGGCTGACTTCCCCGTCGAGTCGCAGCCCGAGAGAGTGTGGGCCCGCGTGGCGGATTTCATCGACGAGGACGTCGCCGAGATGATCCGGGTCGCCACGTACACCTTCCAGTCCCGGATCGCGCACCGCTGGCGCGAGGGTCGGGTGGTCCTCGCGGGCGACTCGGCGCACCAGATGTCTCCTTTCCTGGGGCAGGGCATGTGCTCGGGCATCCGCGACGCCCAGAACCTCGCTTTCAAGCTGGACCGCATCCTCGCCGGCCAGAGTGACGACGGGCTGCTCGACACCTATCAGACCGAGCGCGAACCCCACGTCCGCGCCATCATCCTCAAGGGCAAGGAGCTCGGCAGCGTCCAGACGATGCGCGATCCCGTGGCGGCCGCCGTCCGGGACGAGCAGTTCCTCGCTCGCCGCAGGGCCAACCACAAGCCCGACAAGTTCGTCTTCCCCGGCATCGGACCGGGTCTGCTCGCCACGGGAGCCACGCCTGCCCGCGGACAGCTCATGATCCAGGGCACGGTCACGGTCGACGATGCGACCGGGCGATTCGACGAGCGCCTGGGCTACGGCTTCCAGCTCCTCGTGGGTCCGGACCTTCACAGCGGAGTGACGCCGGAGCTGCTTGACGGCGCCGAGGCCCTAGGAGTCGGTGTGCATCTGCTCGACTCCGGCAGCGGCGTTCACCACGGCCCCGTCGAGACCACCGCCCGTGTCGTCGCCGATACCGAGGGCGCCTACGCCGACTGGTTCGCCGCCAACTCCGCGGCCGCCGTCCTCGTCCGGCCCGACTTCTACGTCTACGGCACAGCCACCACTCCCGCCGAGCTCCGGCAGCTGCTGGAGGACCTCGAGAGAGGCCTGACGGCCACCTCACACTCGCTGGCCTCGGCCAGGTAGGAAAGGACTCCCATGACCACCACCAGCGCCCGCCCCAAGCGGGCATCCCGTCGGGTCCTCGACGGCAGGCTTCTCCTTGTCATCGCCTGGGTCGTCTCCTCCCTCGAGGGCTTCGACCTCGCGGTCTACGGCGTTTCCGTGCCGGCCCTGCTGCAGGACCCCAGCCTCGGCGTCGACCCGATCGCCGCCGGTGCCATCGGTTCGATGGTCGGACTCGGAATGCTCGTCGGTGCCGCCCTGGCCGGCGCGGTCGTGCACCGGACCGGGCCCCTCCGTCTCATCATCGCCAGCGTCGGAGTCTTCTCCGTCGGCATGCTGCTCAGCGCCGCGGCGCCCAGCGCCGAGGTGTTCGGCGTCGGGCGGCTCGTGGTCGGACTCGGCCTCGGCGTCGCGCTGCCGACCGTCAACGCCTACGTCGCGGACCTCAGTGCCCCGGCACGCCGCAGCCGCAACATCGGCATCATCATGAGCGGCTATGCGGCCGGTGCGCTGCTCGCCCCGCTCACCGGGGCGGCGCTCCTGCCCGAGACCTCCTACCGGTGGCTCTACGTCCTCGGCGTGATCCCGGCCGTGCTCGTCGCCCCCTTCCTGCGGCGACTGCCCGAGAGCCCTGCCCACCTGCTCCGGCGCGGCCGGACGGACGAGGCCCGCGCCATCACCGAGCGTTACGGCCTCCCCGAGCCGAGGAACCACACGAGCCGCCCCGGGCGCTGGCTCGGGCTCGCGGCGCTGCTCGCTCCCGGCGTCCGCGGCGCCACTCTGCTCTTCTGGGTGATGTCCTTCTGCGGACTGCTGCTCGTCTTCGGTATCAGCGCCTGGCTCCCCAGCATGATGCAGGCCGCCGGCTACACCCTCGGGTCTGCGCTCCTGCAGACGGCCGCGATGTGGGTCGGCGTCGGGGTAGGGGTCATCGTCGGCGGGCACGTCGCCGACCGTATCGGCCCGAAGCGGGTGGTCGTCCTCGCATTCTTGGTGGGCACGTTGAGCCTTGTGCTGATGAGCCTCAACCCGACGGTGTGGATCCTCTACGTGCTGATGTTCGTCAGCGGGTTCGGGTTCATCGGCTCCCAGATCCTCGGCAACGCCTTCATCGTCACCCGGTACCCGGACGACCTTCGTGCCAGCGGCCTCCCATGGGCGCTGTCCGTCGGGCGGCTGGGTGCCATCGTCGGCCCCACCCTCGGCGCCCTCGTGCTCAGCTCCGGGCTGTCGACGCAGTGGAACTTCTACGCCTTCGCCATCCCGGCCCTGGTCGGTGCGGCGGCCACCGCGCTCGTCCCTCAGGTCCGGGTCCGACAGAAATGAGTGAGGCCCCGGCCGTGGAACCGACGGTCTTCGAGAGCTGGTCGCAGCGGGTCGTGCTCGGCACCGGTGCGGCGCGAACAGCCCTTGCAGGTGAGATCGAGCGGCTCTCCGCGAGCCGGGTCCTCCTCCTCGCCACCGAGCAGGAGCTGCCGTTGGCTCGCGAGCTCGCCGCCTCGCTGCCCGTGGTAGCGACCTTCACCGGTGTGCGTCCGCACGTTCCGGTGGAGGTCGCCGAGGCGGCGCGCGCACTGGCGAGGTCGAACGACGCAGACCTGCTGCTCAGCGTCGGCGGCGGCTCCACCACCGGCACCGCCAAGGCGGTCGCCCTCTCGGACAGGCTGCCGATCCTGGCTGTTCCGACCACCTACGCCGGGTCGGAGGCCACGCCCGTGTGGGGATTGACGGAAGGTGGTCGCAAGGTCAACGGCGCCGATCCTGTGGTGCTCCCCCGCGCAGTGGTGTACGACCCGCAACTGACCGTGACCCTTCCCGAGGCCATGACGGTTGCTTCCGGGCTCAACGCGGTAGCCCACTGCGTGGACTCGCTGTGGGCGCCCCAGGCGAACGCTGTCAGTACCGCTCTCGCGGTCGAGGGCCTGCGGTCCCTGGCACAAGCCTTACCGACCCTTGTCTCCGACGGAGGAGACCTGACCGCCAGGCGGCAGGCGCTCGAAGGGACGTACCTCGCCGCCGTGGCGTTTGCCGCCGCCGGCTCCGGGATGCACCACAAGATCTGCCACGTCCTGGGCGGGGCGTACAACCTGGAGCACGCCGCGATGCATGCAGTCGTCCTGCCTCACGTTCTCGCGTTCAACACACCCTCCGCTCCTGAGGAGGCGTCCCGGGTCGTGAGCGCGTTGGCCTCCGCAGGCTTCGGCGGACATGGCTCCGCCGTAGGGAGCCTGCTCGCCCTGTACGACGTGCTCGGGGCCCCCCGGTCGCTGGGCGCCCTTGGGCTGTCCGAGACCGACGTCGACGAGGCCGCCCGGCTCTGCCTGGAGAAGATCCCGCCATCGAATCCTCGGCCGGTGGGTGTGACTGATCTTCGAGCGCTGCTGCGCAGGGCGCAGGCGGGCCAGACCCCCACTGACCCGCCCGCAGCAACCTGACCGAACAAGACCCGGACAAGGAAGAAACCATGACCGACACCGTCGACATCGTCCCCGCGCCGCCCGAGGGCAGTGAGCAGGAAGCGCGCGAGCGGCTCGTCACCGAGCAGGTGCTCGCGAGCTTCGAGTCCTCCCCGGACGAGCGCCTCAAGGAGATCCTCCAGGCGGTTGCCCGTCACGCCCACGCCCTCGTCCGCGAGGTGCGGCTGACCGAGGCCGAGTGGGAGACGGCGATCGAGTTCCTGCGCGCCTGCGGGGACATCACCACCGACACCCGCCAGGAGTTCATCCTCCTCTCCGACGTCCTGGGCATCTCCATGGAGACCATCTGCGTCAACCAGCCCGCCACCGGAGACGTCACCGAGGCCACCGTGTTCGGGCCCTTCTTCGTCGACGACGCCCCGCTGGTCGAGCTCGGCGGGGACATCGCCCAGGGCGCGGCCGGGGAACCCTGCTGGGTGAGCGGCACGGTGCGCGACACCGACGGCAAGGCGATCCCCGGCGCCCGCATCGAGGTCTGGGAGGCCGACGACGACGGCTTCTACGACGTGCAGTACACCGACGGGCGCACCGCCGGCCGGGCGCACCTGTTCGCCGACGACGACGGCTCCTACCGGTTCTGGGGCGTCACCCCGACGCCGTACCCCATCCCGCACGACGGCCCCGTCGGGAAGATGCTCGAGGCCACCGGCCGCTCGCCCATGCGGGCCGCCCACCTGCACTTCATGGTCACCGCCCCCGGCTACCGGCGCCTGGTCACCCACATCTTCGTCGAGGGCGACCCCCTGCTGGCCACCGACGCCGTCTTCGGCGTCAAGGACTCCCTCGTCAAGACCTTCACCCAGCACCAGCCCGGCGAGCCCACCCCCGACGGCCGCCAGATCCACGGCACATGGAGCGAGACCACTTTCGACATCGTGCTGCCGCCTGCCGAAAGATAGGTTCGTGCCGTCACCGGCGGTGCGAAGGTCGTCGGGTATGAGCGGGGGAGAAATGGCCGCGAACGGTGGTGAGGACGGGCAGCGACAGGGAATTCAGTCGGTCGAGGTGGGGATGCGGGTGCTGACTGCCCTTGAGCGAGGTGGGCAGCCGATGTCGCTCTCACAGATCGCCCTTGGCAGCGGGATGCAGCCGAGCAAGGCGCACAGGTATCTCGTGAGCCTGTGCCGTACGGGCCTGACCTACCAGCTCCCGTCGGGTCTGTATGACCTCGGGCCGACGATGAGGCGGCTCGGAGCAGAGGCTCTTCGGCGCACGAACGAAGTTGCCGTCACCTCGGACTACGCCAGCATCCTGCGCGACACGACCGGGCACTCCGTCAACGTCGCCGTGTGGGGGGACGACGGGCCGATCGTTGTCAGATGGGCTCATGGGTCCCACCCGCTGGCTGTGACCGTCCGCGTCGGGGCCACGTTGCCGCTCCTCGCCTCCAGCATCGGGCTCGTCTTCGCGTCGTTCCTCCCTCAGCCCATGGTCGGCAGCGCCATCACGGCCGCCCAGAAACGGGCGGGCTCGACGTGGACGGACGAACGCGTACGCACAGAGACCGCGAAGGTGCGGGAGGCCGGATACGCCGTGACTTCCGGCGGCGTCATACCTGGCATCTCATCGGTGGCGGCCCCCGTCTACACGGCGACCGACCCACTTCCGCTGGCGATGTCGGTCGTCCTGCCCGACGACCAGGGGACGCCCGCCGAGCTCGAGCGCGTCGGCCGGGCTCTCCTCGACATGACCCTGACCATCTCGCGGGAGCTCGGCGTCGCGCGTTAGAGCGATTTCGCGCAGTCGCCGTCGAGGGCGAGGGGCGACGCGATGGCTGCGGTCTCTCGTCATCTCTCGGGCGGCTCCTTCGACGCCATCGAGGAGCTCGGCCGCGGTGCCGCTGCCGGTTCACCCTCGGAGCGGCACCTGAGCAGCAGGGCCAGGAGTCCCAGTCAGCTGCCCGTGCCGGGCTGAGTCCCGGCGGTCCCCGCGGTCCCGGCGGTCCTGCACGCACGTGCGGCCCCGCCTCGGCGGGGCCGCACGCTTGCCGGGTCAGGGCCCGGTCGTCATGCCTCCGGGACGCCGATCCGGTCCAGGAGCGTGCCGGCGACGTCCTGGAAGTACTCGGCACCCCACTCGGTGAGGTACCCCGCCTCGACCTGGGCGGCGTCGACCTCGGCGATGAGGGCGAGGTACTCGGCCCGGGTCCCGTACGTCGTCGCGAACTCCTCGGCGGTCATGAGCTCGTCCGAGCCGTAGACCGCACCCGGCTTGGCCCCGCCGAGGTACTGGCCGAGCGGGTGCTCGATCAGGCCGTAGCGCACGCCGCCGGTGACGTTGCCGTCCTCGGCGCGGACCAGCGCGCCGTCGGCCTGGTCGAACCACTGCGACGGCGCAGCCTCCTGGTTCTTCCCGCTCCAGGACACGAGCGCGTCGGCGGCCGCGATGATCGTCGGCTCGAGTGGGTAGAGGCTGAGCGCCTCCCGGAACGCCGGGTCGTGGACCTGGGTGTTGGGCAGCCGGCCGGACTGGTAGATCTCCTCGTCCGCCGGGATGACCGGGGAGAGCAGGTCGGTGTGCGGGGTGCCCGGCACCTGCCAGTGCCGGCGGTTCGCCGGCAGGTCCTTCTCCGCGAGGGTGCGCGCGCCGAAGAGGCCGGCGTCGCCCTCGGAGGTGACCGTGATGAACGGGACGTCCAGCTCCGGCTCGGACCCGGGCACCGTGACGAAGCCGTCGCTCTCACCCTGGCGCAGCGGTCGCTCGAGCACCGCGCCGACGCTGTTGAGGTAGCCGTCGAAGACCGGCCCGCCGTTGGCCTCGGTCACCGCCTCGTGGAAGTTCGTGGCGTAGGTGTTGAGGTAGACGCCCGACTGCGACTGGCCCATGAGCAGCACGGTCTTCGCCTTCTGGCCCCCGAGCACGTCGCGGCCCTCCTTGGCGTCCAGCAGCGTGCCGACCTGCGTGATGATGTCCCACGCGAGGCCCTCCTCGGCGCCGGGCACGACCATGAACGGGTTGAACGAGGCGGGGTCGGCCGGATCGGCGACGATCGGCTCGCGCTCGACGTCCGCGACGTCCCAGGTCAGCTCCGCGTAGCGCTCCGGGTCGTAGTTCTTCAACGCGTCCACCTGGATCGGCTTGGAGGTGACCCCGATGACGGTGTGCCCCTCCTCCATCGCCCAGTCCCACATGCGGCGCCAGTGGTCCTCGCCCGGGAAGCCGTTGGAGGCGTTCAGGATGTCCACCAGGACGACGCCCGAGGAGTCCGACCTCTCCGTGGGCCGCCGCACGAGGATGTTGTTGACGTAGGGCACAGCCTCGTCGACCACCTGGAGCTCGCCGCCGGCGCTGTCGTAGACGTTGGCGGTGCCGGAGAGGAAGTACTCCTCCTCGACGTAGCCGCGGTCGGCGACGTCGAACGGCTCGCGGGCGCGCTCCATCGAGGACCACAGGTGGCTCTCGTCGGTCTCGGCGACCGGTCCGGCGACCTCCGGCACGGCCGTGAGCGAGTCGACGAGCGGGTCGGGCTCGGCCGGCCGGTGGGCGGAGGCCGGGACGGCGGCGAGGGTCAGCCCGAGGGTGCCGGCGCAGGCGGCGCTCAGGCCGACGAGCAGCGGACGGCGAGGGGAACGGGGCACGAGGCTCTCCTTGGGAACGGCGGTGTTCGGTCGCCCCCGATGATGGACGGGCCCCTCGCGGATGGAAACCGGTTGCCATCATTTGCCCGCGCCCGGCGCGGACGTGGCCGATACGGCTCAGCGGTGCAGGTACGCCGCCGCCGCCCGCACGGCGCCGGTGATCCGGTCGACGGCGGGGGAGCGGAGCCGCCAGCGCTGCCAGTACAGCGGCACGTCGACGCGGTCGCGGGAGCCCAGCCGGACCAGGCGGCCGGTCTGGAGATCGTCGTCGAGCTGGTCCTCCGGCACCGCACCCCACCCGAGCCCTGCCCGTACCGCGGCCAGGAAGCCCTCGGAGGAGGGGACGACGTGGGTCGGCGGCGTCGTCGTCACCCCGCGTCTGGAGAGCAGCCGCTGCTGCAGGTCGTCCTTGGCGTTGAACCGCACGACCGGCATCCCCGCCCAGTCGACGGCGCGGCCCCTCGTCCAGCGCCGGACCAGGTGCGGCGTCGCCACGGGGAGGTAGCGCATCGTCCCGAGCCGCTCGACCGAGCAGCCCTGCACCGCGACGGGGTCCGAGGTGACGGCCCCGAGGACGGTGCCGGTGCGCAGGAGCGCCGAGGAGTGGTCCTGGTCCTCCACGTGCAGCCGCACGGTGACGTCGCCCCACGACGCGCAGTCCTCGAGCACGGCCCTGAACCACGTGGCGAGGGAGTCGGCGTTGACCGCGACGGGAAGGTTCGTGGCTCCGGCCTCGTCCCCGGCGGAGAGCTCGGCCAGGGCCTCGCGCTCCAGGAGCTGCTGCTGACGCGCCATCCGCAGCAGCACGGCGCCGGCCTCGGTGGTCCGGCTCGGCGTCGTGCGCAGCAGGAGCACCTGCCCCACCTGGCTCTCGAGCGCCCGGATGCGCTGGCTGATCGCCGACGGCGTCACCGACAGGCGCCGCGCCGCCGCGTCGAAGGTGCCCTCGTCCACGATCGCCACCAGGGCGGCCAGCTGCTCCGGTCTGGCGTGCATGAAGCGATCCTAATGACGGTGAAGAAAGTTTCGCTTCACTTAAGCGAGGCGCGCGGTTAGTTTCGATGGCGTGACCGCCGCCCTGCCGGGCCTGCTGACCGGCCTCTCGCTCATCGTGGCCATCGGCGCCCAGAACGCCTACGTCCTCAGGCAGGGGCTGACCCGCAACCACGTCGGTCTCGTCGTCGCCATCTGCGCCCTCTCCGACGCCCTGCTCATCGCGATCGGCGTCAGCGGCGTCGGCGCGCTCGTCCAGGACCACCCCACCGCCATGACGGCGCTGCGCTGGGTCGGTGCCGCCTACCTCGCCGGCTACGGCGTCCGGTCGCTGTGGGGCTCCCGGAAGCCCCAGGCGCTGGACCCGCTGGAGGGCAGGGCGTCGGGACGCCGGACCGTGGTCACCACCACCCTCGCGCTCACCTACCTCAACCCCCACGTCTACCTCGACACCGTTCTCATGCTCGGATCCATCGCGAACCAGCACGACGGCGGGCGCTGGTGGTTTGCGATGGGCGCCGCCGCCGGCAGCGTCCTGTGGTTCACCACCCTGGGCTTCGGTGCCCGCGCCGCCTCGCGCCTCATGAGCCGGCCCGCCACGTGGAGGGTCCTCGACGTCTGCATCGGCGTCGTCATGATCGCCCTCGCCGTCCGGCTGCTGCTCGGATGAGCCACGCCCCGGCGGTGCGAGCTCGGGCGGCGAAGCGCCGGCCGTAGGAGGACCCTGAGAGGGACATCCCCGGACCGGCTGGCCCTTGCCCTGGAGAACCATGGACACGACCACGATCACCGTCCGCCACAACGCCGACCGCCACCGCTTCGAGCTGATCGACGACGACAGGGTCATCGGGAAGGCCCACTACCTGCCCGGCGACGGCACGGGGGAGCGGGTCTTCTTCCACACGGTGGTCGACGAGGCGTACGAGGGGCACGGCCTGGGGTCGAAGCTCGCGACGTTCGCCCTCGACGAGACCGTCGCCGCCGGGCTGAAGATCGTCCCGGTGTGCCCCTACATCCACGCCTTCCTCGGCCGGCACCGCGAGTACGCCGCGGACGTCGTCGAGGTCCGGCCGGAGCACCTGGACACCTTGCGGCACTGAGGCGCCGAGCGACCTGCGCATCCGGGCGACGACCCGGGGGCGCCGCCGTCGGGACGGCGGCGCCTCGTGGTCAGGACTCCCGGAACAGCATGCCGGCGACGGCGCGCGCGGCGGCCTCGGGATCCTCACCGACGTCCGGAGGCAACGCGCCGTTGAGCCAGAGGCTGGCGAAGCCGTGGACGAGGGACCACGCGGCGATGCCGGCCACGCGCACGTCCGCCCCGCGCTGGCCGGTCGGGACCGATCCCGCCCCGGCGTAGAGGGCGGCGCCGGTGCGCTCCTGAGCGACCAGCAGGTCGGGATCGTCCCGGTGGTACAGATCGGGCCGGAACATCACCTCGAAGTGGGCGCGGTGCTCTACGGCGAAGCGCACGTACGCCACACCGACCTCGTGAAAGTCGTCCGTGCGCTGCTGCGCGTCCGTCAGCGCCTCCGCCAGCAGCTCGTACCCCTCGACCGCCACGGCGGTGAGGAGCCCCGCCTTGTCGCCGAAGTGATGGGCCGGCGCCGCGTGGGAGACGCCGGCACGCCGTGCCAGGTCCCGCAGGCTGAGCCCGGCCGGGCCGACCTCCGGGATCGCCGCCACGGCGGCGGCGAGGACGGCGCGGCGGAGGTCGCCGTGGTGGTACGGGCGGGTGGTGGACGGCACGAGGTGAGCATAGCGGTGATCTAGGCATTGACAAGTTAGAGGGTGGCGCCTAGGGTTCCTTGCACTGGCAACTTGTCAGTGGCTAGATCTCGCTGGAGGATCGCATGGCACCGCTCATCGTTCTCGTCGCCGTCACGCTGGCGGTCCGGGCGGCCGGGGCCGCCGGGGTCCCACGTCTCCGCTCGTGGCCCGTCGCCCTCCGGGCCGGCCTGGCCGCGATGTTCACCCTCACCGGCGTCAGCCACTTCGTCGGGATGCGGGAGGAGCTCATCAGCATGGTTCCTCCCGTGCTCCCGGAGCCGGGTCTCCTCGTCACCGTGACGGGCGCGCTGGAGCTGGCCGGCGCGGTCGGGCTGCTCCTGCCGCGGACCGTGGCCTGGGCGGCGGGTGGCCTGAGCGCCCTGCTCGTCGTGATGTTCCCGGCGAACGTCTACGCCGCCGTGAGCGGCGCCGCCCTGGAGGGGGCCCAGACGATGGGCCTGTTCCCGCGGACGCTCGTGCAGGTGGTCTTCCTCGCCGCGACGATCGCAGTGCTCAGGACCTACGTCTCGCGTCGCCGGGCTGCCTCCAGGACGGTCGCGGCGAGACCTGCGGTGCCCTGACGGGCCGCAGGTTCCGGGCCTGCGGGGCGCTGGGAATTTACTTCCGGGCAACTTGCTTGTATGGAGAGCATGTGTGTGCACCCATCTGTCCAGACCCGGAAGGGGCCTGATGAACGCCGGCACCAAGAAGACCGCTGCCCAGCGGACCGTCGACGACGACACGGCGGTCGAGCTCTGGGGGCGCGTGATTCGGGGCTTCGAGGCCACCAACGGGCGCGTGCACGCCGCGATCAAGGCCGCGTTCTCGCTCAACCCGGCCGAGGCGCAGACCATGCTGCAGCTCGGTGGGGATCCGAGGCGCCGAGCGCCGATGAACACGCTGGCTCGTGCCGCGTCCTTCACGAGCGGCGGCTTCACCAAGATCGCCGACAAGCTTGAGAACCGGGGGCTGGCCGTGCGGACGGCCTGCGCCGAGGACCGCCGGGTCACCTACCTCGAGCTCACGCCCGCGGGGGTCGAGATCGCCGCCGAGCTGCGCTGCCTCGTGGCGGACATCAACCGCTCCCAGTTCGTCGCGGTGCTCGGCGCCGAGCGGGCCACCCTGGTCGCCGACGCCATGCTCGAGCTGTACGGCGCGAACGGCACGAGCGGGGCCTGACGCCCGCCGAAGCGCCAGTTCCGGAGCCCTTCTCAGGGCGCCGGGGCTGGCGCTTTCTCGTACCCCCGTGCACTCGGTGACTGTCCTCACAGCGTCGCCCCGGAATGTGCTCAGGCTGAGAACACTTAGCGTCTATGTATCTTCCAAGAAAGGCGTTCGCTCCGAGTGGGCGCCCATGAGAGGGGCAGGACAATGAGTCAGCGGGTTCTCATCACGGCCGGAGCCAACGGCATCGGCCTCGCCATCGCGCAGGCCTTCGCCGCCGCCGGGGCCAGGGTTCATATCGCAGACGTCAACGCGGAGGCTGTCGAGGCCGTCACCTCGGCGAACGAGAACATCACCGGGTCCGTGACCGACGTGAGCGACCCTGCCGCCGTCGACGCCCTGTTCGCCGACGTCCGCCGTGAGCTCGCCGGGCTCGACGTCCTGATCAACAACGCCGGCATCTCCGGTCCCACCGCCCCGGCCGAGCAGCTTCCCTTCGACGCCTGGAACGCCGTCGTCAACGTCATTCTCCACGGCACCTTCCACGTCACCCAGCGCGCGATCCCGCTGCTCAAGGACTCCGACGCCGCGTCCGTGGTGACCATGTCGTCCCTCGCCGGCCGTTTCGGCTACCCCAACCGCATCGCCTACTCCACCACCAAGTGGGCGCTGGTGGGCTTCAGCAAGACGCTCGCTCTCGAGCTCGGCGAGTTCGGCATTACCGCCAACACGATCCACCCCGGCGCCGTCAAGGGTCCGCGCATGGCCGCCGTCCTCGAGGGCCGCGCCACGGCCAACGGCACCACCGTGGAGCAGGAGACCACCAACGCGCTGAACAACCAGTCGATCAAGGACTTCATCGACCCCGCCGACATCGCCGCGCTGGTCCTGTTCCTGACGGGCCCGCACGGTCGGACCATCTCCGGCCAGCTCTTCCCCATCGACGCGGACTCGAAGGCGGCGTCATGATCGCCGCCGACACCCGCACCCTCGCCTCCGCCGCCACGACGGAGAGCCGGACCGGCGCCGTGGACGCGGCCCCGGTGGCAGCTCCGGCAGCCCCGGCCAAGCAGCCCTGGCGGGGCCGCATCTTTTACCTAGTCGGCCTGATCCTGCTGGCGCTCTCCCTGCGCCACGCGGTCACCGGCATCTCCCCGCTGCTGGGCCGCATCGGCGCGGACGTCGCCCTGGGCGCCGTCGGCACCACGATCCTGGGCATGCTGCCGACGATCGCCTTCGGCCTCGCCGGGTTCATCGCCCCCGCGTTCATCCGCCGGTACGGCCCGGCCCGGATCGCCGTCGTCGCTCTCGGACTGGGCGCCGCCGGGACCATCCTGCGCGTGCTGGGGGACTCCCCGGTCGGCTTCCTGCTGTTCGGCCTGGTCGCGCTGTTCGGCATGGGCATGGGCAACGTGGTCGGCCCGCCGCTGGTCAAGCGGTACTTCGCGGACCGACAGGCCACCGCCATGTCCGTCCTGACCCTCATGACGCAGGCCGGCGCCACCATCCCCGCCATGCTCGCCGTGCCGATGGCCGACGCGGTCGGCTGGCGCACCTCCGTCGCCTCCTACGCCGGGCTCATGATCCTCGCGGCCCTGCCCTGGACCCTCGCGGCCGTGCGCTCGGGCAGGGCGGACAAGGCCGGCACGACGGCGGCCGCACCGGCGCAGAAGTTCGGCGCCCGGAAGCTGTTCACCAACCCGGTCTCCCTCGGGGGCGCCATCTTCTACGGCATGGCCGCCCTGAACACCTACGCCATGCTCGCCTGGCTGCCGACCATCTTCCAGGCGCAGGGCCTCAGCGAGGGCGAGGCCGCGGGGATGTACTCCATCTACACGTTCCTCACGCTGCCGATGGCCCTGATCACCCCGATCATCGCCTCCAGGCTGAAGAACCCCCTCCTTCTCGGCGCCGTGTTCCCGATCGCCTCGGCCGTCGGCTATCTCGGCATCATCACCGCCCCGGGCGCGGGCGCCGTGTGGGCCTTCGTCGCCGGCATCTCCGGCGGTGCGTTCCCCTTCGCGATGGTGATGTTCAACCGCCGCACCCGCACGCCCGAGGGCTCCGCCGCGGTCACCGGGTTCAGCCTGGGCATCGGCTACGCGTTCGGCACCGTCGGGCCGTTCCTCGGCGGGCTGCTGTCGAACCTCACCGGCGGCTGGACCGTCCCGCTGCTCGTCTTCGCGGCCACCGCCGCCGTCATGGTCCTCGGAGCCGCGCTCCTGAGCCGGGACCGCACGTTCGAGGACGTTCCGGCCACCAGCGCCACGCCCCGCTAGCACCAGCGCAACCAGCGCCACCCCAGGTGGCACGAGCGCAACCAGCGCCACCCCAGGTGGCACGAGCGCAACCAGCGCCACGGCCACCGTCAGTAGTCAGAGAGAAGTGACAGTCATGAGCAACACCTCCCGCACCATCGCCGTCGTCGGCACCGGCGTCATCGGCGCCAGCTGGGCCGCGTACTACCTCTCCCGCGGGTTCACCGTGGTCGCCGCCGACCCCGCCGGCGGCGCCGAGGACCGCCTGCGCACGTGGGTCGAGCAGTTCTGGCCCGCGCTCGAGACTCTCGGGCTCGAGGAGGGCGCGTCGAGGGAGAACCTCCGGTTCACCGCCTCGATCGCCGACGCCGTGCGCGACGCCGAGTTCGTCCAGGAGAACGGTCCCGAGCGCCTCGAGATCAAGCGCTCCATGCTCGCCGAGATCGAGTCCACCCTGGCCCCCACGGCCCTCGTCGCGACGTCGTCCTCGGGCCTGCTGATCTCCGACGTGCAGGAGGGGATGAAGCACCCCGAGCGCATGGTCCTCGGTCACCCGTTCAACCCGCCGCACCTCATCCCGCTCGTCGAGGTCCTCGGCGGCCGGCAGACCTCCGCCGAGAGCGTCGACCGGGCCCTCGCCTTCTACGCCGAGATCGGCAAGAAGCCCATCCGCATCAACAAGGAGGTGCCCGGGCACGTCGCCAACCGGCTCCAGGTGGCCCTCTGGCGCGAGGCGTTCCACCTCGTCCAGACCGGGGTGGCGAGCGTGACGGACATCGACACCGCAATCTCCTACGGTCCCGGCCTGCGCTGGGCCCTGCTCGGCCCCTTCCTCAACCTGCACGCCTCCGGCGGCGACGGCGGCATCACCCACGTGCTCGAGCACATCGGCCCGGCCCAGCGCGAGTGGGCGCGCACCCTGGGTGAGTACCCCGAGACCGACGACTACATCGCCGTCATGGCCGAGGGCGTGGAGGAGGAGCTCGCCGGGCACGACTGGGACGAGACCCTCCGCCAGCGCGACGAGGTGCTTCTCCAGCTCCTCGCCGCCAAGAAGGCCAAGCAGCAGCTCCCGTAGCCCCGCGACGCGGAGATCGGCGCCCCAGCGCTTCGTGCCTCCGCGCGATGCATCGAGCACGGCAGGCCGCCCCCGTCCGGGCGCGGCCTGCCGCTTCTGTGCGCGCCGGGGCGTCCGCCGTCGCTGTTCCCCGGGCCGCTCAGTCGGTGCCGGTGTAGGTGAAGGTGAGGATGGAGCCGGGGTTCTCGAGCTCGGTGGTGGCGTCGCCGTTGGTGCCGCGGGCCAGGCCGCTGCTGTCGGTGGCCACGAAGATGGTGCGGCCGTCGGGGGAGACGGCGGTGTCGCGGTAGCGGTTGACGCTCTCGAACAGCGGGAGCGGGCCGTCGATGCGCACGCCGTCGTCGTCGAGGACGGGCAGGCGGTACAGCGTGCCGTGCTTGAGGGTCGGCATGAGGAAGGAGTTCTCCCAGCCGGGGATGGCGTCGTCGTCGTAGAACTCCAGGCTCGACGGCGCGACGGTGGGGTAGCAGATGAAGAACAGCCCGGAGGGCTCGCAGGCCTCGCCGCTGAAGTCATGGCCCGTGGGCACGGTGAAGAAGGTGCGCAGCGGCGGCTGGAAGTCGGGGGAGTAGAACTCCGACTCCTGCATCTGCGGGACGGTACCGGGTATGTCGAAGGCGTTGTACTGCTCGGGGGTGCAGCCCTCCCAGGCGGCCCAGTTGCCGAAGACGTAGGCCTGGTCGTCCTGGTAGCCGGCCACGTACGGCCAGCCGTAGTTGCCGCCGGCGACGATGAGGTTGAGCTCGTCGTCGCTCTTGGGGCCCTGCTCGGAGGAGTAGACCTCGTCGTCCGGCCCGAGGCTGAGGCCCTGGGGGTTGCGGTGGCCGTAGCTGAAGACGTGGCTGCGCACGCCGTCGATGCGCGGGTTGTCCCGCGGGATGGTGCCGTCCTGGTTCAGGCGCAGGGACTTGCCCTGGTAGGCGATCCAGTTCTCGTCGTCGACCTCGTCCTGGGTGGGCAGGCGCTGGGCCCGGTTGACCTTGCAGGCGTTGAGGTCCTGGAGGTTGCCGCGGTCGCCGATCGTGTAGAGCAGCTTGCCGTCCGGGGCGAGGATCATGCGGCCGGAGTTGTGGTCGTCGCTGGCGTAGAGGCCGTCGATGAGGACCGTCTCGGAGTCGGGGTCGAGGACCTCGTCCTCGGCATCCCAGGTGTAGCGGGCGATGCGCTGGCGGCGGTCGATGGTCTCGTCCTCGGGCGGGGTGCCCTCGCCGTCGTAGGTGTAGGAGAGGAAAACGTACTGGTCGCGGTTCTTCTCGAGCAGGTCGGGGTGCAGCACCATGCCGAGCAGGCCGTCCTGCTCGCCCGGCGTGGCCAGCACGTCGGGGACGGTCAGGGCGAGGGACGTCTCGCCGGTCTCGGGGTCGACGCGGCTGACCTCGCCGCTGGTCCGCTCGGTGACCCACAGCATGTCGTCGGGCCCGTAGATCACCTCGAACGGGTCGGACAGGCCGGTGGTGAGCACCTCGCGGGTGAAGTCGTCCTCGATGGCCGGGGGGCCGCCGTCGTCGTCGCCGCGGGAGTGCGCCGCGGCGGCGGTGGAGGTCATGAGCAGAAGGGCGGCGCCGAGCGCCGCCGGAGCAGTCTTCATCGTCTGTCTCCGCCCGGGCGGGGCGCTGCCCCCGACCCGGGGTCATGGGGGATGTCGGGCTCGGCGACGGCGGAGCGGGCGGCTGGCGTCGTCACGGGCTGCGGCACCGTGGGCGCCGGCAGCGACTGCGGCAGGGCCATGGGTGGGCGACCGGTACTGGGGCGGGACGTCATGGTCCTGGGGAAGCGGGTCGCCGGTGCGACCCTACGTCCGCCTCCGGCGCGCCCGCTACGGGCCGGGGCCGGTCCGGTGGACGTCACCTCGGCGGGCCGCCACCCGCAGCCCGGGGACACCTACGCTGGCGTCATGACGAACCTCGAGACCCGGCCGCAGGAGCAGGTGTGCCTCACCGGCCCCGGCACCTCCGCCGTCGAGCTGATCGAGCCGCGCGACGTCCCCCTCGGCGGGCCGCGCGCGATGACGGTGCGGCGCACGCTGCCCTCGAAGCAACGCTCGCTGATCGGCGCGTTCTGCTTCGCCGACCACTACGGGCCCGACGACATCTCCGCCTCCGGCGGCATGGACGTGCCCCCGCACCCGCACGCGGGGCTCCAGACGGTCACCTGGCTCTTCGAGGGGCAGGTGCTCCACCAGGACGCGCTCGGTTCGGTCCAGACCATCCAGCCCGGCCAGCTCAACCTCATGACCGCCGGGAACGGGATCTGCCACTCCGAGGAGGGCACCCTCAGGCGGTTCCCGGCGCAGGGACGCCTCCACGGCGTCCAGCTCTGGACCGCCCTGCCGGACGCCGACCGCGCGGGCGAGCGCGCCTTCGAGCACGTCGCCGACGTGCCGGTGTTCGATATCGACGGCGCCCGCGTGCAGGTGTTCATGGGCACCCTCGGCGGCGTGACGTCGCCGGCGCGGGCGTACTCGCCGCTGGTCGCCGCGCAGCTCGACATCCCCGCGGGCGCGCGCGTGCGCCTGCCGGTGGACGGGGCGTTCGAGCACGGCATCCTGCTCGACGGCGGCGACCTCACCGTCGACGGCACCGCCGTGCCGGAGGCGTGGCTGGCCTACCTCGCGCCGGGGCCGGGCGAGATCCTCCTGGAGGCTGGCGAGGCCCCGGTGCGGGCGGTGCTCATGGGCGGCGTCCCGTTCGGCGAGCAGGTGCTGATGTGGTGGAACTTCGTCACCCGCACCCACGAGGAGGTCCTCACCGCCCGGGCGCAGTGGCAGGCGGCGATCGCCGGCGAGCCCGAGGGGGTCGCTCGGTTCGGTCGCGTCACCGGGTACGACGGCGCACCCCTGCCCGCCCCCGAGCTGCCGCAGGTGCGGCTCAAGCCCCGCGCCCGCTAGGGCGCCGAGCGGCGGAGAACCTCGCCGCGGATCACCGGGGCGTCGAGCGCTGCAGGGCCGCCGCCAGCGGCTGCCGGCCATCTGTCTAGGTCAGTCCGAGCGGCAGCCACGCGGGCAGCAGAGTCGGTGGCCCTGTGACCGACGCCACCGTCGGTGACGGAAGAGATTGAAGATTCATGCAGTTGCATGGAGCGAAGGGCGCGAGTCCTTATCGGAACGCCACGAACCACAGGAGAGTCATGACCAAGATCGCCATCGTCACCGGCAGCATCCGCCCCGGCCGTCAGAGCCTGAACGTCGCCAACTGGGTCAAGTCCATCGCGGACCAGCGCCAGGACGCCGAGTTCGAGATCGTGGACATCGCCGACTTCAACCTGCCGGTCTGGGCCGAGGCCACGCCGCCGTCGTGGGGCCCCGCAGCCTCCGCCGAGGGCCAGGCCTGGTCCGCGAAGATGGCCGAGTTCGACGGCTTCGTCTTCGTCGTCTCCGAGTACAACCACTCCATCACCGGCGCCCTGAAGAACGCGCTGGACTACCTGGCCGCCGAGGTGAACAACAAGGCCGCGGGCTTCGTCTCCTACGGCTCCGCCGGTGGCGCCCGCGCCGTCGAGCACCTGCGCGGCATCCTCTCCGAGATGCAGGTCGCGCACGTGCGCAACGCCGTGCTGATGTCCCTGTTCACCGACTTCGAGAACTTCTCAGTCTTCACCCCGACCGAGCCGGCGACCGCCTCGGTCGAGCCCATGCTGGACCAGCTCGTCTCCTGGACCAAGGCCATGGAGGCCGTGCGCGCGGGCGACTTCGCCCCGGTCGGCGCCAACGCCTGATCCTGCCGGAACGCCCGGGGCGTCGGCGACGGCGCCCCGGCTCCCGCACAAGAACCCGACGGCGGCACTTCCGTGCCGCCGTCGGGTTCTTCATGTCAGCCCGTGCTCAGTGCCTAACGCGCGGCGCGGAGCACCTCGACCTGGGCCGCGAGCGCCTCGACCAGCGCGGCCGCCTGCTCGACGTCGAGGCCGTCCTCGGTGCGGGCCTCGAGGTGCAGGCGCGGGCCGTTGCCGTCGTCGACGATGACCGTACGGAGCTCTCCGGCGCCGACCCGGGTGACGACGATGGGGGAACGGCGCATGTGCGCGGCCTTGTCCGCCGGGTCGGTGATCTGGGTCGGGTCGGCCCAGGCAGGGGCGAGCGCGGTGACGGTCACGGGAAGGTCCTTCCGAAGGTGTGGCGAGGAGAGCCTTAGGGTTCTGAGCGGAACGCTACTAGCCCCCGTCACTGGTTTCGACCCCGAGTTTTCGGCGCGATCCGGCCATAAACTCGCCCTCCGGCATCCCGTGAGGTCCGGGCCCCGGGGATGCGCGCGTCTGCGGGGCGCGGTGGCGCAACTCACAGGCGAGGTTCGACCCTGAGAGGAACCAGGGTCGGGCCGTGCCGGTTCCAGGGTCCGGTCAGGGCCCGTCCCGGATCCGCCGGTTCGGCCGAATCGGTTGACTCGTCGTGACATCCCCGGCGGGCGGCCCACGGCCGATCGCCCGGGGCGGACCGACCTGAGGGCAACCATGATCGAGGCACACAACCTCACCAAGCGCTACGGCAGCAAGACCGCCGTCGACAGCATCAGCTTCACCATCCCGCCCGGCACCGTCACCGGGTTCCTCGGCCCCAACGGCGCCGGGAAGTCCACCACGATGCGCATGATCGTCGGCCTCGACCGGCCGACCTCCGGCACGGTGACGGTCAACGGCAAGCACTACGCGCAGCACCGCTCGCCGCTGAGGGAGGTCGGCGCGCTGCTGGACGCCAAGGCCGTGCACAGCGGTCGCAGCGCCCGGTCGCACCTGCGGACCATGGCCGCCACCCACGGCATCCCCACCAGGCGCGTGGACGAGGTCATCGAGATGACCGGCCTCGCCGGGGTGGCGGGCAAGCGGGTCGGCGGGTTCTCGCTGGGAATGGGCCAGCGGCTCGGCATCGCCTCCGCCCTGCTCGGCGACCCGCGCACGCTGATCCTCGACGAGCCGGTCAACGGCCTCGACCCCGAGGGCGTGCAGTGGGTCCGCCACCTCACCCGGCAGCTCGCGGCCGAGGGCCGCACCGTCTTCCTCTCCTCCCACCTGATGTCCGAGATGGCGCAGACGGCCGACCAGCTCCTCGTCATCGGCCGTGGGCGGATCATCACGGCCGGTGCCGTCCAGGACGTCATCGACGCCGCCACCGGTGCCGTCGTCAGGGTGCGTTCGCCGCAGGCCGCCGAGCTCGTGCCGCTCCTGCGGTCCGCCGGCGCCACCGTCGAGCCGGCCGGCGACGGCGCGTTCGCCGTTCACGACTCCGCCGCCGAGCAGATCGGCGAGACGGCGGCCCGCCACGGCATCGTCCTGCACGAGCTCACGGTCCAGCGGGCGAGCCTGGAGGAGGCCTACATGACCCTCACCCAGGACGCCGTCGAGTACCGCTCCGAGACCACCCACGAGGCCATGGAGGCCGCCCGATGAGCACCACCACCACGACCCCGCCCGCCGGCCCTGGGGCCGGAGCGTCCGCCGTCGCCCCGTCCGCCGCCCGCCCCGACTCCACGACGACGACCGGGCCCGGCCCCGACGGGTCCGCCGTCGCCGACTCCGTCGGCGACGCCCGCCTCGGTTTCCTCGGCGTGATGAAGGGCGAGTGGATCAAGCTCCTCTCCCTGCGCTCCACCTGGTGGACGATGGGCATCACCGTCGCCGTGATGACCCTCCTCGCGCTCGCGATGTCCTCCTCGCTCGACGTGATGACCGTCGAGGGCATGCCCGCGGGGGTCCAGCTGCACGGCGCCGAGTTCGTGATCGGCGGGTACCAGTTCGGCACCGTCACGATCGCGGTGCTCGGCGCGCTCCTCATGACCGGCGAGTACTCCACCGGGATGATCCGCTCCACCCTCGCCGCCGTGCCGAGCCGCCTGCCCGTCCTCGCGGCCAAGGCCCTCGCGCTCGTCGTGCTGACCGTCGTGGTCAGCGCCGTCAGCATCGTCGGTGCCTACCTGGTCTCGCGCCCCTTCCTCGCCGACTACGACCTCGTGCCGTCCCTGGGCGACTCCCTCACGTGGCAGGCGTTCGGCGGCATGACGTTCTTCTTCATGGCGGCTGCGTTCATCGCCCTGGGCCTCGGGGCGGTGCTGCGCCACACGGCCGGCACGATCACCACCGTCCTCGGCCTGCTCCTGCTGCTGCCGGGCGTGCTCCAGTTCGTCCAGATCGATTGGGTCCAGGACCTCGTCGCCCTGCTGCCGCTTCCCGCCGCAGTGTCCTTCCTCGGCCTCAGCGGGATGTTCGGCACCAACGAGGTGCTCACCGCCTGGCAGGGCGTGGCCGTCGTCGGCGCCTGGGCCGCAGCCGCCCTCGCGGCGGGCGCGGTCAGCCTGCGCCGCCGCGACGCCTGACGGGGCGCCAGCAGCGAGCTGGCTGCTCCGCAAGATCGAGGTCCCGGCCGTGACGACCGGGACCTCGGTCGTGCCGTCTGGCGGCCCCCGCTCAGCACGCTGAGCCCGCTCTCACCTTAAAGAGCAGGAATAAGCACAACAATAAGGTGCGCGGCGGTGCGCTATCGTCGGCCGCAGAACTCGAGCCAGCGACGAGGGTGACGTGATGTCGGGCAGGAATCTCTACCAGAAGGTGCTCGAGGAGTTCGGTCACTCCATCGTCACCGGTGTCTTCCCGCCGGGCCACCACACGACCGTCGCCGAGCTCGAGGCGCGGTACGGCATCTCGCGCTCGGTCGCGCGCGAGGTTGTCCGCGTGCTGGAGAACCTCCGCCTGCTCCGCTCGAGCACCAAGGTGGGCATCGTCGTGACCGAGCCGTCCGAGTGGAACCTGCTCGCGCCCGAGGTGATCCGCTGGCGTCTGGACAGCTCCGGCAAGGCCTTCCAGCTCAGGACGCTCACCGAGCTGCGCCGGGGGATCGAGCCGACCGCGGCGCGCTACGCCGCCCAGCGCGTGACCTGGCAGCAGATCCAGGAGCTGCGCCGGTCCGCCGCGGAGATGAAGGAGCTGGGGCGGGCGGGGAAGGGGGACTCCCAGGAGTTCCTCGCCGCCGACATCCGCTTCCACGCGGCACTCCTCGCGGCCAGCGGCAACGAGATGCTCGCCGCCCTGGAGGGGACGATCAGCGCCATCCTCCGGGGCCGCAACGAGCTGGGTATGACCCCCGCCCTCCCGGCCGACGAGAACCTCGACAACCACGTCGCCCTGGCCGACGCGCTGGCCGACGGCGACGTCCAGCGCGCCGAGCGCCTCGCCGCCGCCATCGTGGACGTCGTCGAGCAGGAGGTCATCCAGCCGGCGGTGGGCTGACGCCAGAAAGGGGCCGGGCCGGCGGCTGCCGGCCCGGCCCCTTCCCGGAGGCCCGTCAGGCTACGGAGACCCCCATCATGTCGAGCAGGGACAGCAGGCCGACGGCGAACACGGCGATCGAGGAGATCACCAGGTAGAGGGTGAAGACCGAGCCGTCCTTGACGCGGTCGTCCGTCTGGGTCCGGCTCAGGTACCAGACGGCCACGACGATCGCGATGAGGAACAGGGCGTTGCCGATGCCGGCGATGACGATCATCGCGACGGGCGACTGGACGAAGAGGTAGAACACGCCCCAGACGATCGGAAGGGCGATGAGCAGGGCGCGCAGCCACTTGTTCCGGGCGTGCAGGTCGCTCCAGTCGAACGCGCCGAACAGCGAGAGCGTGTTGGAGATCTGCCGGGCGAAACCGGGCACGTTCGCCAGGACGGTCTTGATCAGTGCCGCAGCCGCGCCGAGCAGGAAGATGACCTTGGTCCACTCGCCCGCCACGTCGGTGAACATGCGGGAGAGAACCTCGAGCACCTCGCTGCCCTCGGGCACGAGCCCCTGCGGGTGCAGCACAGCGGCACCCAGCACGAAGAAGGCGGCGGTGGAGATCGTGTAGATGACCCAGGCGAGGAACGCGTCCTTCTTCATCACGGAGATCCAGCCGCGGGCACGGTCCACCCACGCCTGCGAGCCGTCGTTGGGACCGGTGAAGCGGGCGTAGCCCTTCTCGACGCACCAGTAGGTGTAGGCCGTGATCTCGCCGGCGCCCACGCCGGTCATGCCGAACATGGCCAGAGCGATGCCCATGGTCCCGGCCTGGATCTGGAACTGCATGCCCTCGGCGATGTCGGTGCCGGACCACGCGAACGGCGTGAACTGGATGCCCACGACCATCGCGATCACGAGCAGGGTCACCAGGGCAACGAGCACGGTGGAGATCTTCTCGACGACGCCGTAGCGGTTCGTCATGTGCAACGCGATGGCCATGACGACGATGACCGTCACCCAGGTGGCGATGGAGGCGAAGGAGAACGGGTCCCCTCCGACCGGCATGACCATGCTCAGCGCCAGGGCGCCGGTGCCCAGCACGCCGCCCTGGCCGATCACGATCTGGATGATCATGAGCAGGCCGATGTACGAGATCCAGCTGCGGCCCGCGATCTTCGGCGGGACGTCGTTGTAGCCGGTGATCGAGGTCTTCCCGGTGGAGATGGACCAGCGGGCGAGCTCGATCTGCACGGCCACCTTGACGAAGGTGGAGACGAGGACGAGCCAGAGCAGCAGGAAGCCGACCTCGGCGCCGAGCGCGGTGGCGGTGATCAGCTCGCCCGAGCCGACGACGGCGGCGCTGGTGACGAACCCGGGGCCGAAGAACTTCCAGCTCGCGCGCCATCCGCGCGGCGGGTCCAGCACATCGGCCGGGTCGAGCTTGTAGGGGTCACGAATGTTCGTGGGGGTGGACGAGGGATCCGCGCCACGGGCGCTGGTCGTCACTGACATGCCTGGTCCTCTCGGTGTGCGAGTTCAGGCCGACGGCAACGACGACCAACTGAACGTCGCTGTCGCAGGCTTCGGCTGCGGGGCCCGAACCGGTCGACGTTGAGACACGGCGAAGGCCCGCAGATTGGGAATACTAAACACGCCCTTTGAGCAACATCCAAATCGCTCCGCCCCGTGAGATACCGCACGCCAGGCTCCGAAACGCCTCGGTCGGTCGTGGCGCGGCCTACCGTCGAGGCATGTTGCGGAAGGCCGGGCCGAGGCGGCCCCCGAGGTGGCGCACGCCGCTGCTCGTCGCCGTCGCGGTGGCTGTCCTCGGTGGCGTGGCCGGGGCGTTCGACGACGCCGAGGCCCCGGCACCGGCGACCACGGTCGCCGTCGGAAGTGCGGCTCCGACGACGACGGGACCCGGCCCGGCGCCCGCACCGAGCGTTACGCCGAGCGCGACGCCGAGCGCGACGGCGGACGCGACGGCCGACGCGGCGCCGTCGGCCTCCGCGTCGGCCGGGGCGGTGACGCAGGCCCGGCCGGGGACCGCGCTGGCCGCCGTCGCCGGTCTGGAGGTCAAGGGACGCGCCCCGAAGACGGGCTACGACCGGGAGGCCTTCGCGTACCGCGCGTACGACCACGACCGCAACGGCTGCGACGTCCGCAACGACATCCTCCGCCGCGACCTCGTGGACCTGGTGATCGGCCCCGGCACGGGCGGTTGCGTGGTGGAGTCCGGCACGCTGCACGACCCCTATTCCGGCACCACGATCCCGTTCGTCCGCGGCGCCGACACCTCCGGTGACGTCCAGATCGACCACGTCGTCGCCCTCAGCGACGCCTGGCAGAAGGGTGCCCAGGGCTGGGACGCACCCACCCTGCGCGAGTTCGGCAACGATCCGCTCAACCTTCTCGCCGTCGACGGCCCGCTCAACAGCCAGAAGGGCGACGGCGACACCGCCACCTGGCTGCCGCCCAGCGCCGGCTACCGCTGCGAGTACGTCGCGCGGCAGGTCGCGGTGAAGGTGGAGTACCGGCTGTGGGTCACCGCCGCCGAGCAGGACGCCATGGTGCGCGTGCTCTCGGCGTGCCCGGACCAGCCACTGCCGGCACGCGAGACCGCGCCGCTGATGCCCGAGCTGGCGGCCGCACCCGCTCCCCAGCCCGCCCCGGTGCCGGAACCGGCCCCAGCCCCGGCACCGGGTGGCTCCGGCGCCGGCACCGATCCGCGCTTCAGTTCCTGCGCCAAGGCGCTGGACGCGGGCTACGGGCCCTACGTCTCCGGCGTCGACCCCGAGTACGGCTGGTACCGCGACGGCGACTCCGACGGGACGGTCTGCGAGTAGCCGCCGTCCCGGCGACGCCTAGACCGGCGGGTTCGCCGACGGCCCGCGAAGGCCCGTCCGTTCGCCCGCGAGGCGGAGGGAACGGGAATAGCCTCAGAGCCCTCGGGCGGCAGCGGCGCCACCCGCAGACGCCAGACGCTCCGGTACGCGGTGGGATCGATATGCGAACGAAACGGCATCTCAGGCGTGCGGCGGTGACGGGTCTCGCCGTCACGGCGATCCTTGTGCTGGGCGCTCAGGCGGCGGCGGCCCAGGGTAGTGAGGCCGGCGGGGCGGGGAACGCCTACCTCATGAACGACGACTGGCGTCGCAACGCCAACCGGGTCTTCACCTACGGCCGGGCCGACGACCGCGTCTACGTCGGTGACTGGAACGGCGACGGCATCGACACGCTCGCCGTGCGCCGCGCCAACGTCTACCACTTCGCCAACGGCCCGAGCGGCGGACCCACCTCCAACAGCATCGTCTACGGCAGCGCGGGCGACACGGTGCTGATGGGTGACTGGGACGGCGACGGCGACGACACCCCCGCCGTGCGCCGCGGCAACGTCTACCACCTGAAGAACAACCTCTCCAGCGGCCGGGCGGACCGGGTCGTCATGTACGGCCGGTCGAGCGACACGGTCGTCGTCGGCGACTGGGACGGCGACGGCAAGGACAGCTTCGGCGTCCGCCGCGGCAGCACCTACTACTTCAAGAACAGCCTGTCCGGCGGGCCCGCCGACTACACCGTCACCTACGGGGAGGGAACGGAGGTGGTGTTCGTCGGCGACTGGGACGGTGACGGCAGGGACACCCCCGCCGTCCGCCGGGGGAACGCCTACCACGTGTCCGACGACTTCTCCGGCGGTCCTGCCGACCGCGTGCTCAACTACGGCCGAACTGCCGACACCACGCTGGTCGGGGACTGGGACGGCGACGGGACCGACACTCTCGCCGTGCGCCGCAGTGCCGCGGCGGCCAGCCCCTTCGCCCCCGACCGGGCGTTGCGGGACGTGGTGCGCAAGGCGCTCCTCGGGGCCTCGCACCAGTTCCCGGACATGCTCGGCACCTACTCGACCGACGCCGGGTTCGCCGACCTCAGATGGGCCTTCCGCAACGTCGACACGCGAAGGAACAACTTCTTCTCGGTAGCCGGCTGCACGGTCGACGATGCCGGGGACGCGCGCTGCTCCGTGTACTACCGCGGTGCCAAGCGGTTCGGCCTCGACCCCGACGTCGTCGTGGGCACCGTCCACCTCGTCGAGGATGCGCGGACGGCCTGGCAGGTGACTCGTTACGACTCGTACGTCACCTGGTACGGCGACCTCCGGTACTACTGAGCCGCACCGACCAGAGTCGAGCGACCGGTGGGTGAGCCGAGCCGGGCCGTGCCGGCGCGGCCGGCGCGCCGGGCGACCACCGCCAGGACCGCGCACCCCGCGGCGAGCAGCACGCCGTGGCCGATGCGGCCCGCCGGTGCGACGAAGAACTGCGGCAGGTACAGCATCAGGCCGAGGCCGGCCATCAGCCCGCCGGCCCGGCTGAGCGCGCCCGCGTCCCGGAGCGCCGCCGCCAGGGCGACTCCCGCCGCGGCGAGAACGAGCAGGCCTGCGCCGAAGAAGGTGATCGCCACCGGCTGGTACCGGAAGGCGCCGGCGAGCTCGAGCAGGCCCGGGTCCGCCTCCGTCACGGCGCGCTCCGCGATCACCTGCAGCGCGAAGGTCTCCCCGCCGTAGTACGGCAGCACCAGGCTCACCCCCAGCCACGTCAGCACGGCCGCGACGGCGGCGGGCCGCTGCCGGAGGCCGGGCGCGGTGCGCCGCAGCGACCACACCGCGACGGTGAGCGCCATGAACGCCAGCATCCCGACGGAGTGGGCGAGCACCCAGGCGGTCGAGGACATGGCCTCGGCGCCCGCGAGAGTGACCTCGTCGCTGTAGGGGCGCAGCGCGGGGTAGACGACGAACGCGGCGCCGGCGAGGGCGAACGCGACCGCCGTGACGTCTCGGTCGGAGGGTCGGGGGACGGCCATGACGGTCTCCTGCCAGTCGTTGGAGAGCGGTGCTCTCGGTTTCCATCATGGTGACGCGTGGGGCCAGCAAAAGCAAGAGCGGTGCTCACATTTGTGACAAGCGCTCTCGGGCTTGGCATCATCGCTGCCATGGCCGAACCAGCCCCGCCCGTGACCGCCCGCGCCCGTGCACGCGCGGAGCTCAGCCGGGACATCAAGCGCCTCGCCCTGCGGCAGCTGGCCGACGAGGGGGCGGGCGCCCTCTCCCTGCGGGCGGTCGCGCGCGAGCTCGGCATGGTCTCCTCGGCCCTGTACCGCTACTTCGCGAGCCGGGACGAGCTTCTGACGGCGCTGATCGTGGACGCGTACGGCGATCTCGCGGAGACCATCAGCACGGCGACGGCGGAGGTGGAGCCTGGGCGGTTCCGGTCGCGCTGGGGCGCTGCCTGCCACGCCCTGCGCGGCTGGGCCCGGCGGGAGCCGCACCGGTTCGCGCTCATCTACGGCTCCGCCATCCCCGGCTACCGCGCGCCGGCCGACACGATCGCCCCCGCCACGGCGGTGATGACGGCGCTGGCGGGCATCGTCGACGGCGCGGCCCGCGCGGGAGCGCTCGCGGACGTGGACGGCGAGGCGGTCGGCGGCGAGCTCGCGGCCCAGCTCGACGGCGTGGCCCACGTCCTCGGCGAGCACAGCCCGGCCCCCGTGCTCGCCACGCTCGCCGGCGCGTTCGGGCAGCTCATCGGCATGGTCAACCTTGAGCTCGCGGGCCACTTCGTCGGCGGCTTCGAGCCCGCCGACGCGCTCTTCGACCGCACCGTGCGGCAGATGGCCGCCGGCCTGGGGCTGCAGGACCTCGACGAGCCGGGTCGCGCGGCTCCGGAGCCGCCGGCCTGACCGCCGCGGGCCAGCGTCAGAGCGCGTACTGCCAGACCAGCACCGCCAGCGCCGCGACGGCGGCGATGACCCCGACGATGGTGCCGACCCCCGGTCGCCTCGCAACCTGGTACTCGCCCGGACGCGGACCCGACGCGGGCGGCGCGGGCGGCGCGGCAGCGGCGCGGGCGACGGGTGACGCCCCACCGGCGCGGGCGACGGGTGACGCCCCACCGGCGCGGGCGACGGGTGACGCCCCACCGGCGCCGGCGACGGGTGACGCCCCACCGGCGAGGGCGCCGAACTGCTGCGCCAGGCGGGCGAGCAGGGCGTCCACCTGCTGCTGGTCGTACCCCTCCCGCAGCTTGGTCGGCTGGAAGCGCGCGGTGCGGCACAGCTCGGCGGCGGCGACGGCGTCGAGGGGACCGCCCGCCTCGTACGACCTGAGGATCTCCGTCACCGTGTCGAGGAAGTCGTCCACCTGGTCCTGGTCGTAGCCCTCGCGGAACCTGGTCGGCTGAAACTTCGTCATCAGCACGGCGTCGGCGGTGAGGCTCGTCATGCGCACTCCTTCGTGGGCTGGACGGCCGGGTGGTCTGCGGGTGGTCGGCCGGATGGTGGTGCGGTGCTGGGACCGATCCTTCCAGGGCGTCCCGCCCTGCGTGCCCAATTCGGACGGTGACGTGAGCGCGGGTCCGGGACCGCGTGCCCCACCCAGTCCGGCGTGGTGCATGACGGCCACCGACATGAGCCCGCGCCGCCCCGGCGCGCGGCGGGCCCTCCTCGGCCAGGGTTGTTGACGCGCGGTCAGACCCGCCGGCGCTCGGCTAGAGCTGTCGACGCCCGCGCACCCGCTCCGCGACGAGCTGCGCGGCCTCGCCCGGCTCGCTGTGCTCCCACACGCGCACCACCGCCCAGCCCGCGGCCTCCAGGAGGGCGGTGGTGTCCGCGTCGCGGGCCTGGTTGGCGGCGAGCTTCTGGGACCACCAGTCCGCGTTGGCGCGCGGCTGGGTGCCGTGCTCAGGGCAGCCGTGCCAGAAGCACCCGTCCACGAACACCGCGACCTTCGCCCGGGTGAAGGCGATGTCGATGGTCCGGCGGCGGTTACCGGGCACCGGGTAGTTCACCCGGTAGCGCAGGCCGGCCGCGTGCAGCTGCCGGCGCAAAAGCAGCTCGCAGCCGGTGTCCCGCCGAGCCGCGACGGACATCCGCCGCGAGACAGCCGCCGAGGAAGCGCCCGGATGGGGCGGCACGCGCAGGGTCATCGTGGTCCTCCGCCGCCCAGCGTAGGCCGGCGGTTCGCACGGTCCCCGCGGTCCTCGCGGTCCTCGCGGCGCTCGCCGCGCTTGCGGGCCTCGCCGGCCTCGCGGGGAGGAGGCGGAGGGCCGGCCAGTCCGCTCCCGCCCGGGCCGACGGCCGCTCGGATGAGCCACGCCGTCGCCCAGACCGCTCCGGCGACGACGCCGGCCAGCACAACCGTCGACACCACCAGAGCGCCGACGCCAGGGCCGGACGCGCCGCCGAGTTGGACCCAGATCGGGGCGAGGAGAAGGCCCAGAACGGCCACGCCACCTGCCACGAGCAGCACGCGCGCGCTCCGCCGTCGTTCCAGGGCCGTGGCGAGGGCGCCGGGAAGCAGCGCGACGAGGAACGTCATGGTGACCAGGAACGTCTCCGCCGTGCCCGCGTCCGGCCGGCTGCCGGTCGCCACGGCGAGCAGCCGCAGCAACCAGGCGACCGCTCCCCCCGCGGTTCCGCCGATCCCCAGCGTGACGACGACGGCGGTCAGCACCCGCGCGCCGGTCGTACGCCCGCGCCGGGGGAGCGAGGAGGGCGACATGGTGATCCGTTCTCGGGCCGACGCGGCTGCCGTCGCCCCCAGGCTACGGTCGCAGCCCGAGCGGGTCATCGGTAGCACACGCGACGGCACGTTCCTGTTGCAGATGAAGTGCTCCTGCGCAGACGAAGTGGTCCTAGGCACGCTTTTCGGGCCCAGAAGCACTTGGCCGTGCGGACGGCGCTATCACGGGCTCGCCGCTCGGCCGGCCGGGACCCACGGTGGTCGGGCGACGCCCATCCACGGGCACGCCGCTCGGCCGGCCGTGACGCGCGCCTCTACCCGGCCGGCCGGGACGCGCGCCCCTACCCGGCCGGCCGGGACGCTCGCCTCTACCCGGCCGCCGCCCGAGTGCCCGGCCCCAGCCGTCGGGCGAGCAGCGCTGCCGAGACGCCACCCAGGGAGAAGGTCAGCGTGGCGACGAGGACGAGCGCGAGCGGCGCCGTCCACCCGCCGGTGGCGGAGTTCAGCGCGCCGGCCAGGGGCGCCGCGAACGTGGCGGCCACGTACCCGCCGGCCTGCACGCGGGCCGACATCGACGCGGCCTCGCGGTCGGTCCGCGTGACCCGGGCGATGATGGACAGGATCGCGGTGAAGCCACCGCCCTGCGCGACGCCGCCCACGATCGACCACGTCGTGAAGGACTCGGGCGCCACCATCAGCCCCACCGGCAGGGTCGACCAGAGGATCCCGATGAGCGCCACCGGCACCCACGCCGGGGCGCGCCCGGCGATGGCCGGCACGCCGAGCGAGCCGGCGACGGCGGCGATCTGGAACAGCGACGCCGTCGCGCCCGAGGCGGCCTGGTCGAGGCCGCGGGTGTCCGCGAGCAGCGTGGGCAGCCAGGCGGTGACGGCGTAGTAGGAGAACGACTGCCCGCAGAACGCCAGGAGCAGCAGCCAGCCGATGCGCCTGATCTGCTCGGAGCTGCTCGCCGCCTGGTCGGCCGCGGCGTCCGGGGTGGCCCCCGCCGCGGATCTCGTGGTCGGTCCGGCCGAGTCGTCGCCGGCCGAGTCGTCGCCGGGCGTGGCTCCGCCGGGCGCGGGAGTGCCGGCGGGCCGGTGCCGCTTCGCCGCGTCGGACGCCGCCCGGCGGCGGGCGAGCCACAGCCAGAACGCCGCTCCGACGGCGGCCAGCACTCCCCAGGTCAGCAGCGCCCAGCGCCAGCCCACCGCCGCGGCGAGCGGGGCGGTGCCGAGCGAGGTGATCATCGAGCCGACGTTGAGCGAGGCGGTGTACACGCCGGTGACGGCCGAGGCCCGGCTCCAGTGCACGTCGCGCCGGATCACCACGGGGACGACGATGTTGCCGATCGTGATCGCGGCCCCGATCACCACCGTGCCGGCGAAGAGCGCCCACGCCGGCCCCGCCGAGCGGACGACCGTGCCCGCCAGGACGCCGAGCAGGCACGCGACGACGGCGAGCTCCGGCCCGGCCCGGCGGATCACCCGGGTCGCGACCGGGGTGGCGAGGGCGAAGAAGAGCACCGGGAGGCTTGTGAGCAGGCCCGCGGCGATGGTCGAGAGGCCGAGGTCCGCCCGGATGTCCCCGACGACGGGGGCCGGCGCGACGATCGGCCCGCGCAGGCTGAGGGCGACGAGCGCGACGCCGCCGACGACGGCCCACGGGAGGGCTCCCCGCTTGGGGGACGGCGGGGAGGTGGACATCGGCACCGATGGTAGGCGGCCGCCGCGGGGGCACCGGCGCCGGTCCGGCAGGCGGCCGGCGTGACAGCGCCCGCCGGCGTGGCCAGACTCGTGCCATGAGCGACGGCGCCACGCCCTGGGTGCTGCACGTGGACCTCGACCAGTTCATCGCGGCGGTCGAGATTCTGCGGCGTCCCGAGCTCGCGGGCCTGCCGGTCGTCGTCGGCGGGCGGGGGGACCCGACGGAGCGGGCGGTCGTGGCCACGGCGTCCTACGAGGCTCGCGCGTTCGGCGTCGGCTCCGGCATGCCCATGAAGATCGCGGTGCGCAAGGTGCCCGACGCCGTCTTCCTCCCGGTGGACGCGCCCGCCTACGAGGCGGCGTCCGAGCAGGTGATGGCGGCCCTGCGCGACCTGGGCGCCGTCGTCGAGGTGCTGGGCTGGGACGAGGCCTTCCTCGGTGCGGTCACGGAGGACCCGGAGGCCCTGGCCCGGCGCGCGCAGGAGGCGGTCCTCGCCTCCACGGAGCTGCACTGCACCGTCGGGATCGGGGACAACAAGGTGCGGGCGAAGATCGCGACCGGGTTCGGCAAGCCGCGGGGGATCTTCCGGCTCACGGCGGAGAACTGGTTCGAGGTGATGGGCGAGCGGCCTACGCGCGACCTGTGGGGCGTCGGAGCCAAGATCTCCCGACGGCTCGCCGACCACGGCATCGGGACCGTCGCGGAGCTCGCCGCGGCGCCCCGCGAGGCGCTCGTCGCGGAGTTCGGCCCGCGCATGGGTGTCTGGTACGGCGAGCTCGGCCGCGGCATCGGGCCGGCCGTCGTCGACGACAGCCCGTGGATCGCGCGCGGGCACAGCCGGGAGACGACGTACCAGCACAACCTCACGACGCCGGCGGAGGTGACGGCCGCCGTGCGCGAGCTCGCGGAGCAGGTGTTCGAGGACACGGCGCGCGAGGGGCGGCCGGTGTTCCGCGTGACGCTCAAGGTGCGCTACGCCCCGTTCGTCACCAAGGCGATCGGGCACAAGCTGACGGCGCCCACCAACGAGCGCGACGACGTCGTCGCCGCCGCCGTCGAGCTGGCGGGACGGATCGAGGCCGGCCGGGAGATCCGGCTGCTCGGGGTGCGTGCGGAGATGGTCATGCCGGAGGAGGGCGACACGGCCGAGCGGACCCCGGTGCGCGGGCGCCTGTGACGGGTGCGAGGAACTAGAATTGGCCGTGAGCTCACGACGGTGTGCGCAGTGAACTCACTGGGAAACTCGTGGCGTGGCGGACGGTCCCGCCAAGCTCGTCGGAAGGACATCCCATGTGGCTCAAGGACATGCTTCCCCCACCCCCGGCCGGTACCTCCTGGTCGCTCCACCGGCGCGGGGACTCGGTTCAGCTGCGGCTGCACGCCAAAGGAATTCTCGGGCACGAGCTCGCCCGCTGGGGTACCGAGACGTTCTCGCACCTGACCCCCGACCCGGTCACCGCCCTGACGGAGGTCGCGACCCAGATGGCCGCGGAGCACCGAGCACGGAGCGGTTCTCAGTCGGCCGCGTGACCTGAGAGCGCCTACGGGCGCAGCGGTCACCGGAACGACGGCGAGCCGCCGGCACGACGGCGACCGGGCACCGGTACGAGGGGGAACGTCGCGGCGTCCTACGCGCCGGCGAGGAACGCCCTCACGGCGGCGGTCAGCGCCGCGGGGTCGTTCACGTGCGCGAGCTCGCGGGCGGAGTGCATCGACAGCAGCGGCACCCCGACGTCGACCGTGCGGATCCCGAGCCGGGTCGCGGTGAGGGGGCCGATCGTCGACCCGCACGGGACGGCGTTGTTCGAGACGAACTCCTGCCACGGCACGCCGGCCCGCTCGCACGCCCGCGCCCACAGGGCGGCGCCGTGCGCGTCGGTGGCGTAGCGCTGCTTGGCGTTGATCTTCAGCAGCGGGCCGGCGCCCAGCACCGGGTGGTTGGCCGGGTCGTGGCGCTCGGGGTAGTTCGGGTGGATCCCGTGACCGGTGTCGGCCGAGACGCACCAGGAGCCGGCGTACGCGCGCCGGACCTCCTCGGCGGTGCCGCCCGACACGCGGGTGAGGACGCCGTCAAGGAGCGGCCCGGACGCGCCGGAGCGTGACTCCGAGCCCAGCTCCTCGTGGTCGAACGCGGCCAGCACGCTGACGTGCGCGGCGTCGTCGGGCGCGTCGACGAGGGCGACGACCCCCGCGTGGACCGAGACGAGGTTGTCCATGCGACCCGCCGCGAACAGGGAGTCGTCCAGGCCGAACCGGCGCGGCTCCTGCGTGTCGGCGGTCAGGACGTCGTACCCGGCGACGTCCTCCGCGACCAGACCCGCGCCGGCGGCCAGCCGCTCGAGGATGTCGCCGTGGTCCCCGACCCCGAAGACCGGGGCGGTGTGCCGCTGCTGGTCGAGGGTCACGCCCTTGTCGTTGACCGACCGGTCGAGGTGGATCGCCAGCTGCGGGATGCGCAGGAACGGACCGGTGCGCACGAGGTGCTCCCGGCCGTCGCGGTCCACGAGCCGGCCGGCCAGCTCGAGCTCGCGGTCCAGCCAGGAGTTCAGCAGGGGGCCGCCGTAGACCTCGACGCCGGCCTGGAGCCAGCCGTGCGCGGTGAGGGTGGGGCGGGGCTTGAGCTTGAAGCCGGGGGAGTCGGTGTGGGCGCCGATGATCCGGAAGGGGGTGATGGGCCCCGCCGTCGCCGGGCGGACCCACGCAACGACCGCGCCGTCGCGCACGACGTAGCACCGCCCGGTGCTCTCCCACCCGGCGGCCTCGTCGAGGCGCGTGAACCCGGCCAGGTCGAGGCGGCGGGCCACCTCGGCGGCGGCGTGGTAGGAGGACGGGGAGGCGGTGATGAAGTCGGCGAGGTCGGCGATGTGGTCGGCAGGAGCAGGCACCGCACCATCCAAGCACGCACCGCCGACCGCGTGGAGGCGGACCTCACCGCCGCGACCGTTGCCGCGGCGGACCGGACCGTGCCACCCTGGCAGGGCCCGGAACGGGCACCGGACGAGGGAGCTGTACCCGGCGAGCGACAAGACGGCCACGAAGGAGAGCTGTCATGTCCTGGATCGTCCTGGTGCTGTCCGGCGTCCTCGAAGCCGTCTGGGCGACTGCGCTCAGCAGGTCCGAGGGCTTCACCCGCCTCGTCCCGACCGTCACGTTCTTCGCCGCCCTCGGGCTGAGCATGGCCGGCCTCGCCTACGCCATGCGGTCGCTGCCGGTGGGCACCGCCTACGCCGTGTGGGTGGGCATCGGGGCTGTCCTCACCGTCACCTACGCCATGGCGACCGGGCAGGAGGCGGTCTCGCTGATCAAGATCCTGCTGCTCGGCGGGATCGTCGGCTGCGTCATCGGGCTGAAGCTGATCCACTGACGGTGGGCGCCGGTGCGGTGTCGGTGGCAGCGCGGCGATCCTGACCTCGGTGCCGGTGGCAGCCCCGTGATCTGCCGGTGCCGGTGCCGGTGCCGTTCCGGGCCCGGTTCCCCGCGCCCTGGCGCAGGCCCTTTGGCCGTCCTCCGTGCCTTCCGTCTGACTGCGTGTGGTGGGAAAATTCTGGTGGATCCCGGAAGTCAGCTCCGGGAGGTGGCTCATCGGCGGACGCGATCAGCAGCGATCAGGCGGGAGCGGGGCCGCTCCGGCCCCGGCGGTGTGCGGGCACCTCCTGTGCCCGCGAGACCAGGGATGACCGACGATGATGACGACGGACGAACGCACTGACCTGTTCCGGCGCACGATGGACGCCGTGTGGCACCGCGGCGAGATCGACGCCTGCGACGAGCTCTACGCGGAGCACTGCATGTTCCACGACCCGACGTTCCCGACGAACGGCGTGGCCGGCTTCAAGGAGTTCGCGCGCACGCTGCGGGCCTCCCAGCCCGACCTGCACATGGACATCCAGGATGTCGTCGCGAGCGGGGACATGCTGGCCTACCGGTACACCTTCGGCGGGACCGCGAGGGAAGAGTTCCGCGGTCTGCCGGCGACCGGCAAGTCGTACGTGATGAACGGGATGGGCATGTGCAAGTGGGAGGGTGACCGGGTTGTCGAGGAGTGGGTGGTCTACGACATGCTCGGCGCCCTGCAGCAGGTGGGGCTGATCCCCGAGCGGATCACGCACGAGACGAGTGCCTGAGCGCCTCGACCCGGGCCCGCGACGACCGCGTCGCGGGCCTTTCTCATGCGGCGGCGTCGCCGTCGACGTAGTACCAGCGCCCGTCCTCGCGCACGAACCGGCTGACCTCGTGCATCTGGCCGCGCCCGACGGCGGAGCGATGGTGGGCCACGAACTCCACCAGCCCCGTCTCGTCGAAGGGCCCGCCCGCCTCGGCGCGCAGCACGTCGAGGCGGCGCCACTCCGTGCCGTCGGCGAGGTCGAGATCGTCCGGCCGGGTGCTGGGGTGCCAGGTGGCCAGGAGGTACGCGGCGTCCTCGACGGCGAACGCGCTGTAGCGCGAGCGCATGAGCGCCTCGGCCGTCGGGGCGTAGGGGCCACCGGCCGCGAGGCCCGCGTGGAACCGGCCGCAGCAGTCCGCGTAGGTCTCGCCGGACAGGCAGGGGCAACGGGCGTCGTCGGCAAGGGCGGGCACGCGGCCATTCTGCCGCCGCCCCGGCCGAGACGCCCGGCCGGGGCGCCTCGCCCGGGGCGCCCGCCGGGGGCGCCCGCCCCGGACGTTCGGCACGGGGACCGGCCGGGTGCCCCGGTGGGGAGCCCGAGCGACCGCCTACTCGCGTGCGGCGAGGCGTGCAGGACCGGCGCGCGCGTAGCCCGGCTCGCGCCCCGGGCTGCCGGTACCCGCTACGTTGCGGGGATGGACGCAGTGATGATGCTGGTCGTGTGGGCCGTCGGCCTGCTGGTGCTGTACTTCGTGGTCCGCGCCGCTGTGAAGGGCGGCATCCTCGACGCCGACCAGGCGCGGGCCCGCGAGCGGGGCGCCGGCACATCGGCCGAGGCGTCGACCCCGTGACCATTCTGTGATCACCCCTGGACGTGTCGGTGCCAGCCCGTAGTCTCGGACGCATGAGGCTGCGAACCCGGGGTGGTGCCGCGCTGGTCGTGGCCGCCTGCCTGGCGCTCGCCGGGTGCGGCGCCGACCGCGGGTCGCCCGTCGACGACGTGGCGGCTCCCGCGCAGACCGCACCGGAGTCGCCGGCCTCTCCGCCGGCGGAGCCGACCGCACCCGCGGAGCCCCCCTCGGGTGCGCCCTCGCCCACGGCAGAGGACCCCGTCGCGCCCCCCGAGGACCCCGCGCCCGGGGTCGGCAACCGGACGCCCGGCCGGCAACCGGGGCCGCGGCCGTCCGACCCGGCCCCCACCACGCCGAGCCCGTCGGTGGCGCCCACGGAACGGCCGTCCCCGAGCACGCCGGCACCGCGCCCCACGCCGAGCCGGACCCCGCCGCCAGCCCCCGAGCAGGTGGGGGGCCCGTCGGCGGCGCTGGCCTTCGGGCAGACGTACGTCTGGGACAACGGGCTCGCGGTCACCGCCGGACGGCCGGCCGAGGTCGAGACCCATGAGAAGCAGGAGGAGGGCGGCGCCGAGACCACGGCACCCCCGTCCACCACGTCGGGCGACGAGCCGGCCGACGCGCCGGCCGACGAGGCCGGCCCGACCGACGAGGCCGGGCCGGCCACCACCACGCCGAGCCCCGCCCCGAGCGGCACCGCCCCGGCGGACGAGACCGGGGTCGTGGCCGTCGACATCGTCCTCGTCAACGGCACGGACCGGCCGATCAACACGTCGATCTTCGTGGCGATGAGCAGCGGCGGCGCGGACGCCCCGCTCGTCTACGACCCGGAGGCCGGGCTCACGGGCCCGCCCGGCACCACGATCCAGCCCGGGCAGCGGGTCAGCTTCACGATGGGGTTCGAGGTGCAGGACCCGGCCGACCTGACGATGGAGGTCAGGCCCGCGTACCACTACGTCTCCGCGCTCTTCGTTCTCCCCGCCGGCGCCCAGGGCTGACAATCGAGGCATGACCGACTCCGCCCGCCTCGTCGCCGACGTCCTGTCCGCCACCCCGCTCGTCGACGGGCACAACGACCTGGCGTACGCGCTGCGCACCACTGCCGGCTACTCCGTCGACGGGCTCGACGCCGCCCGCGACGGCCTGCACACCGACCTCCCGCGGCTGCGGGCGGGCCGCGTCGGCGGCCAGTTCTGGTCGGTCTTCGTGCCCTCGACGCTCACGGGCGCGGACGCCGTCCTCGGGACGCTCGAGCAGATCGACGCCGTGCACCGGCTGGTCGCACGCTACGACGACCTCGAGCTCGTCTGCACCGCCGACGGCGTCCGCAGCGCCTTCGCCCGCGGCCGGATCGCCTCGCTCCTCGGCGCGGAGGGCGGCCACTCGATCGGCGGGTCCCTGGGGGCGCTGCGCATGTTCGCGCGCCTGGGCGTGCGGTACATGACCCTGACGCACAACGACAACGTCTCCTGGGCGGACTCGGCCACCGACACCCCCGCGGTCGGCGGGCTGAGCGACGTCGGGCGCGCCGTCGTCGCCGAGATGAACCGGATCGGCATGCTCGTGGACCTCTCCCACACCGCCGAGACGACCCAGCTCGACGCGCTCGCCGCCACCACCGCGCCGGTGATCTTCTCCCACTCCTCCTGCCGCGCCGTCTGCGACCACCCGCGCAACGCGTCCGACGCCGTGCTCGAGAAGCTGGCGGCCAACGGTGGGGTGCTCCAGGTGACGTTCGTGCCGAAGTTCGTCTCGCCCGACGCGGCCGCCTGGGACGCCGAGGCCCGCGCCGCGCTCGAGGACGGTCAGTGGCACTGGCCCCGTGCGCCCCGGCCCGGCGAGGACCCGGCGGCCGTGGCGGAGGAGAACATCGGGCTGGACCCGGAGGTCGCCGGGCGTGAGCGGCTCACGGCCTGGGAGGCCGAGCACCCGCGGCCCCGCGTCGGTATCGACGACGTCGTCGCCCACCTCGAGCACGCCCGCGAGGTGGCCGGCATCGACCACATCGGGCTCGGCGGCGACTACGACGGCGTCGACCGCCTCCCCGACGGGCTCGAGGACGTCTCCGGCTACCCGCGGCTGTTCACGGCGCTCGCGGACCGCGGCTGGTCCCGCTCCGACCTCGCCGCGCTCGCGGGCGAGAACGTGCTGCGCGTGCTGCGCGACGCCGACGACGCCGCCTCGGAGATCCTCTGGCCGACGATGGTCTGAGGGGCGCGGGCCCGGACGTCAGCGCCGTGAGGACCACCGTCTGTGCCGAGGACCGCTGAATGGGATGCGGCCCTCAGCGCGAATGGGGGTCCTCACAGGGGCGCGCCGGGAGAGAACCGCGGGGCGGCATGGACGCCGGCCGGCTATCCGCAGCTGCCGGACCCCAGCACGGCGAGACCCTGACGGTCGCCGGGACCGAGCTCGGTGCGGCCGACGTTCTCGGCGTACATGAGCTCGCCCGGGTCGTCGACGTGGTCGAGCCCGACGAGGTGCCCGAGCTCGTGGGTGACGATCGCGCGCACCTGGGCCGCGCCGTCCGGGCGCTGCAGGATCACGGTGAGGTCGGCGGCGTCGAGGTAGACGGTGCCGCTGACGTAGCGCATCGCGCTGCCGCCCACCCCCTCCGAGACGCTGCCCGCCACGCCGACGACCTCGCCGGCGAGGTCCGGCACCTGCTCGGGACCGGTCCAGGCGACGAGGACCGGGGAGGCGTCCAGGCCGTAGCGCAGGACGTCCCGCGGCTGGCGGTCGGGGTCGGCCGGCTCGTCGGTGCGGCCCGAGTCCTCGAAGACCAGGCCGGTGGCGGCCGAGACGGTCGCGAGCGCCTCCACGACCAGTCCGGCGCCGCCGGCCGGGGCGAGGGCGTCGTTGACCACGTAGCGGATCGGCTCGCACGGGTTGTACGTCACGGGATCGCCGAGCTGCTCCTGGATGAAGGCGAAGGAACCCGCGCCCGGCTCCACCACCGGAGCCTCGGCCAGCCGGTCGCCCTCGGGACCCGCGAGGACCATGGCGCCGCCGCCGGCCGCAAGGACGGCGAGGGCGGCGAGCAGGTAGGGACCCCGCTGCCGACGAGGCGGGGCGTAGGCGGTGGGTCGGTCCCACGGGTCTGCGCCGTACACCCCTGGAGTGTGTCAGGGGGACGGCGGCCGCGGACCCGGATCAGAGCGGGTCGTGGCCCCGCTCGCCGCAGCTCTCGCAGAACCCGTCGATCTCGTGCGCTGGCCCCTCGCAGTCGACGCACCAGACCTTGACGTGGTCCGCGTAGACGTCGACGTCCGGCTCGACCTCGATCAGCGTGGCGACGGCCATGTGCAGCTCCTCCCGTCCGGCTCCAGCTTCTGACCCCCTCATCGTCACCCCGACCACCGACATCGGGGCGGAGCGACTCACCCTGGGACCGCAACGGCACAGAGAGCGCAGGCAGAGCGGCCCGCGCGGGCGGCGCCCGGCTCGGGCCGGGTCAGCGGATGCCGGCAAGACGTGGGAGCAGCGGCGTCATCGCCTCCAGGGCGTCGACCCGCACCACGTAGCGGCTGATGCCCCAGCGCCGGTGGTGCTCGGCGACGGCGTCGACGATCTCGTCCGCCGTCCCCACCAGCACGTACGGGACCGTGAGCAGCTCCTTCACGCTCACCCCGGCGTGCGCGGCCATCTCGGCGGCGACCCCCTCGGCGTCGTCGGTCACGCTCACCTGCTGCACGAGCGCCTCCAGCGCGGGCGGCACGGGCCGGCCCGCCGCACCCTCCGCGACCAGCGCCACCTGGGCGTCCACCACGTCGGCGGTCCAGCGCACGTCGTGCATGTGGCCGTCCGGCAGCGTGCGCCCGGTCCCGCTCAGGCCGACCACGTCCGCGTGCTTCCCGGCGAACCGGAGCAGCCGCGAGTTCGACGTCCCGACCGTCAGCGGGATGCGCTCCTGCACGGGCCGGGGCCGGTCGAGCCGCGCGCCGTGCACGGACAGGTGCTCGGAGTCGACGGTGACCTCCTCCCCGGCGAGCAGGTCCCGAACGGCGAGGACCACGGCCATGCTCCGCTCCACCCGCGCCGCGACGCCGGGCCGCTCGCGGCCCACCGCCCGCCACTCGGCGGGGGTGTGGCCCGCACCGAGCCCGAGCCGGGCGCGGCCGCCGGAGACGACGTCGAGCGTCGCCACGTCGGCGGCGATGTGCTGCGGCTCCCGCACGCCGCCGTTGGTGACGTAGGACCCGAGGCCGATCCGCGACGTCACCGCGCCGGCCGCGGCGAGCGCGACGAACGGCGCGGCGCCGGACCCTGGATGGTCCGCCGTCGTCAGGGCGTCGAAGCCGCGGGCCTCGACCTCCCGCGCCAGGTCGAGCCACGAGTCGCCGTCTTCAGGGAAGGCCTGGACCGTTATGGAGACCATGCGCCCAGCGTGGCGGACGGGGGTGCCGCGGCGACAGCCCTTTCGCCCCCGGCGAGCGCGGTCATGTGCCGGAGCGCGGAAACGTGCCGGAGCAAGAAGGTGCGCGGGAGCGAGAACGTGCGCGGGAGCGAGAACGTCCCCGGGACCAGGCCCCGGGGACGTTCTCCTCGTCCAGCGCCAGATCAGCCGAGCGCGTCCCGCACGGCCGCACTGTCCGTGCTCAGCAGCGCGGCGACCTCGGTCGGCACGTGCCTGCCGGACTGCGCCGCGAGCAGGTTCTCCAGCGCCACCAGCTGGTTCACGGCGGTGCCGGTCCGGCCCTCCGCGATCGCCGTGCCGGCGGCGTCGAGCAGCTGCCGCAGGCTCGTGACCGTGCCCGGGTTGGTGATCGACCCGTCGGCGACGTAGCGCTCCACCGTGGCCTGGAGGGAGTCGATCGTCGCCCCGAGGGTGAAGGTCACGCTGGTCCCGGAGCGGTTGCCCGCCGCGTCGGTGGCCTCCACCGCAAGGGTGTGGTCCCCGAGGGCGAGATCGAGGAGGTCGATCGTCGCGCCGTCGTCGACCGGGGCGCCGTCGAGGGTGACGGCGACCGCGGTGACGTCGCTGCGGGCGTCGGTGACCTCGACGTCGACCACGACGGTGTGGTGGTGGAGGTACGCGCCGGCGGTGGGGCTGACGACCGTGATCTCCGGTGCGACGTCGTCGATCACGGTGAACGTGACCTCCGAGGTGCTCCGGTTGCCAGCGACGTCCTCGGCGGTGACGGACAGGACGTGGTCGCCGAGGTCGAGACCGGCCAGGTCGACGCTCTCGCCGTCGGTGACCGTCTCGCCGTCGAGCGTGATGGCGACCTCGTGCACGCCGCTGAGGTCGTCCGAGACCTCCACGTCCACCGTGAACGTCCCGGTGTAGGAGTACGCGGCGCCCTGCGGCGTGGCGACGGCGATGGCCGGAGCGACGTGGTCCTCGGCCTGCAGCGCCGCGGCGTAGTCGCCGAGCGTCATGAAGACCGCCCCGGTGCGTCCGGCCAGGTCCTCGAGCTCGGTGAGCGTCTGCTGGTACCCGGCGAAGGCGTGGGGGTCCAGGCTGCCCTTCGTGAAGTCACCGTCGTAGGAGGTCAGCTCGAAGAGCACCTCGCACATCCCGTACCGGTCGAAGTCGTTCTCGCACCGGTCGGCCAGCGAGCTGTCGGCGTGCTGCTGCCAGTCGGAGTAGTCCTTGCCGTCCCTGGTCGGGGCGCAGAGCTCGGCGACGTCGCAGTCCACGCCGCTGTGGGCGGCGAGCCCCTGGCTGACGGGTGCCTGGCAGTTCGTCCAGGACGCCGCGCCGTTGCCGCACGCGATCTGCGACCACGGGATGTGCACCATGCCGGAGTCGTCGACGTAGGCGAAGTCCTCCCGGCCGGCGGGCTCGGCGTACCAGGCGGAGGAGACCCAGCTGTAGCCGGCGGCCTGCATGGCCTCGCCGGCGGCGTCGTCGTAGGCGTCCGTCGGCGGGATGAACCCGGTGAGCTGGTGGCTCGCCCGGTCCAGGTCGACCGTCTCGGTCATCGCGTCCTGGCCCACCTTGAGCAGGTTGAACGCGCGCGAGACGTCCATGCCACAGTCGAACTCCGCCGCCGAGGGGCCGTTCTTCTCGACGTACGGCGTGTAGACGCACGTGTGGTAGGTCCCGTGGTGGACCACCTCGAAGTTCGGGTCGTCGATCACGGAGTTGAGGAACTCGGGGGTGCCGGAGCCGGCGAGGCGCGCGGTGTCCCAGGGGATGAGCGCCAGGGAGAACGGCAGCCCCCGGTCGACGGCCTCGGTGGCGAGCGCCTCGGCGATCTCGCTGCGGTACCCCACGGACATGGCGTCCGCGCGCAGCATGATGACCGGTCTGCGTCCCCACTCCATGCGGTCGGCCTGCGCCGCCTCGTAGCTGCCGGCGCCCGGGTGGCCGGGGCGGTCGTCACGCGCGTCGCAGACGTCCCCGCGGGCGTCGCCGTCGACGTCGGACTGGTCCTCGTTGGTCGTCAGCGGGCAGTTGTCCGCCGTGTCGACCACGACGTCGCCGTCGTCGTCCGGGTCGCAGACGTCACCGAGCCCGTCGCCGTCGGTGTCGATCTGGACCGCGTTGGCCTTGTCGAGCATCAGGTCAGGGGTGTTGGGGACGGCCACGCAGTTGTCGATGGAGTCCGAGACGCCGTCGGCGTCGCTGTCCGGGGCGCTGCCGTGCAGGAGCGTGACCGGGTTGGTGATGAAGCCGGAGTGGAACCCGCGCAGGAGGTCGAGGTAGCCGTCCTGGTCCCAGTCGGTGGCCGCGACCACGTTGCTCACGAGCCCGGGGAGCCGGATGGGGGAGCAGGCGGCGAAGGAGGGTGCGGCGTCGGTGCCGGTGTTCAGGCACTGGTGGAGGGTGAACTCCCGGGCACTGCCGACCTGGCTGCCGGCGACGAGGAGGTCCCGGCGGCCGTCGTCGTCGATGTCGATGACCGTGGGCTCGTAGTAGTCCTCCGCGCCCAGGCCCGTGGTGCTGCCCTTCGCGACGACCGTCTCCGGGGCCCCGAGGGTCGGTGCGGTGGCACTTCCGACGTTGCGGTACAGGCGCACCGCCTTCTCCGCCGCGTTGGCGCCGGTGCCGACGAGGAGGTCGAGGTCGCCGTCGAGGTCGAAGTCCACGAGCTCGGGGGAGACGTAGGCGGTGGCTCCGGTCGTGGAGCCGACCAGCGCGCCCGCGGTCGTGCGCAGCGGGACGCAGTCCTCGCCCCGGACGACGGGTGCGCCCGCCTCGGCGACGTTCTCGCAGAGGAGGACTCCCTTGCTGCTGGCGTAGGTGCCGAAGAGCAGGTCCGGATCGCCGTCGCCGTCCCAGTCACCCACGGCCGGGCGCATGTACAGCGTCCACCCCGTGGTGCTGGTCGCGGTGCCGCTGGCGAAGACCGGGACCGGGGCAGCCAGGTCGCCGTCGTCCTCGCGCAGCGCGACGGCGACGCCGCCGAGCTGTCCGGAGGAGCGCAGCCCGATGACCAGGTCGTCCTGGCCGTCACCGTCCCAGTCCGCGACGGTGGGCGCCGGTGCGGAGTTCTTGTCCAGGGCGATCAGGTCGATGGTCGTGTCGTGCTCCCACGGCACGGGCGCGGCCGCGGCCCCCGGCGGCAGCGCCACGGCCAGGGCTCCCAGCAGGGCAGCTGTCGATGCGATCCCGACGGATCTGAGCAGGGCGGGACGCCCGCGCGCGGCGGTTCTCATGAGAGGGGTCTCCAGGGGGAGGGGTTTGCGGCTGGTACGTCTCGAAACGTACTCCCGGCCCGGGCCTTCCGAGGGGACTTTCGGGCACCAGGGAGCGGAAACGTCCTCCGGAGGGGACCGGCACCCTCCGTCCGGGCCCGAGGAGCGAGTGCCGCTGGCTACGCTGGACCATGGCCCCTCTGCCGGAGAAGCTGCGCCTGTCCCTGGCCCGCGGGAGCGCGGGGGACGGCGCCCCCGACTGGGTGGTGCTCGACCTCCACGGGCACTACCCGACGCACCGCAGCAACGCCCCCGTCCAGGACCTGCTGCAGCGGACCGAGTCCTTCGAGGCCCTCACGGCCCGGCTGGAGAAGATCTCCAGGGCGGCGTGGGTGCGCGGCGTGCTGGTCCGTCTCGGCGACCTCAAGGCCGGGCTCGCCACCGCGCACGCGATCGGTCTCGCCCTGGGCCGCCTGGCGGAGAGAAAGCGCGTGGTCGGGTACGTCCCGCAGGTCACCATGCGCACCCTCCTGGCGACGGCGACGCTGACGGAGGTCGTGGCCCCCGAGTCCGCCGAGGTCTCCCTGCCCGGCTTCGCCGCCGAGCAGGTCTTCTACGGCGCCTTCCTCGGCCGGCACGGCATCACCTTCGAGAACCTGCGCATCCGGGAGTACAAGTCCGCCCTGACCCGGTTCTCCGAGGACCACATGGACGAGTACAACCGCGAGCAGCTCACCGCCTACCTCCGCTCCGCGGAGCACAGCTGGCTCACGCACGTCCCGCGGGCGCGGGGCGCCGACGACGAGTCGCTGTTCGAGACGACGCTGACCAACGCCCAGCAGCTCCTCGACGTCGGGCTGGTCACCCGGATCGCGTACGACGACGAGATCGTCACCCCGGTCGACCAGCACTGGGGCCGCACCGTCGAGCTCCTGATGCCCGACCTGACGGTGCGGAAGGTCGGCCGGAAGGCCGACGGCGTCGCCGTCGTGCCGGTGGTCGGCCCGATCGTCTCGGGCCGCTCCCGGGGCACGCCGCCGCTGCCGTTCCTCCCCGGCCCGATGTCCGGGTCCGACTCGGTCGTCGCTGCCCTGCGCAAGGCCGACCGGGACGAGCACACCCGTGCCATCGTGCTGTTCGTCGACTCGCCCGGCGGCTCCGCCCTCGCCTCGGACCTCGTGTGCCGCGCCGTCGCCCGGTGCACCAAGCCGGTCGTCGCGGTCATGGGCGAGGTCGCCGGCTCCGGCGGCTACTACGTCCTCGCGCAGGCGGACCACGTGGTCGCCGACCCCTACACCATCACCGGCAGCATCGGCGTCGTGGTCGGCAAGCCGGTCCTGTCCCAGTTCGACGACCGGCACGGCCTGCGGCCCGAGGTGGTCGGCCGGGACCGCGCCCTGTTCGAGAGCCCGCACCGCCCCTTCTCCGACGACGAGCGCGCGTGGGCGGAGAAGATGATGGACGAGGTGTACGTGCGGTTCGTCGACCGCGTGGCCGCCGGCCGCAACCTCGGCCGCGAGCGCGTCGACGAGATCGGGCGCGGCCGGATCTGGAGCGGGCGCGACGCCAAGGAGATCGGCCTCGTGGACGAGCTCGGCGACCTCGACGCCGGGCTCGCCGCCGCGCGGCGCCTCGGCGGGCTTCCCGACGACGCGCCCGTCCGGACCGTCTCCGCCGGCCCGAACCTGCCCGGTCTGCCCACGTTCGGCAAGGACGCCGCCGGTGCGCTGGGGAGCCTCTGGCCGTTCGGCTCCGAGAAGGTCCTGACCTGGTTCGACCGCTCGGTGACGATCCGCTGACGCGCCGTCTCATCCCTCAGGGCTGATCCGCCGGGAAGCGTGCGCGGCTACCGTCTGCCCCACCACCGCCGGGTCGAGGAGGACCTGGCGCCGTCGAGGGGAACGGACATGTCTGGATCCGCGCTGCGCCGAGGACGGCTCCTCGCGCTGCTGGTCATGGCTCTCACGCTCGTCGTCGCGCTCGCCGTCGGGGCGAGCCCGGCGGGTGCGCACGGCAAGGGCGACGGCGACGGCGACAAGGACGACCACGGTGCCGTCCACCCGCCGGACAAGCAGTCCGTCGCCACGGGCTACGGCGGCGCCGTCACCACCCTGGACCCGTACGCGACCGCCGCGGGCCTGGAGGTCCTCGAGAAGGGCGGCAACGCCGTCGACGCCGCGATCGCCGCCTCCGCGATGCTCGGCGTCACGCGGCCGTACGACGGCAGCATCGGCGGCGGCGGGTTCTTCCTCATCTACGACGCCGAGGAGGACGAGGTCGCCTCCATCGACGCCCGCGAGACCGCCCCGCTGGCCACGCCGCCCACGGTGTTCCTCGAGAACGGCCAGCCCATCCCGTACGACGAGCGCCGGGTCTCCGGGCTCTCGCAGGGCGTCCCCGGGCTCGTGGCCGGCTGGGAGCTGGCGCTGGAGGAGTACGGCACCATGCCGCTGCACAAGCTGCTGCAGCCGGCGCGCGTGGTGGCCGAGCGCGGGTTCGTCGTCGACGCCGAGTACGTGGACCGGACCGAGGACAACCTGGAGATCTTCCGCGACTTCACCTCCTCGACCGAGACCTTCCTCGTCGACGGCGCCGCGCCCGAGGAGGGCAGCATCTTCCGCAACCCGGACCTCGCCAGGACCTACAAGCTGATCAGCCGGGAGGGCCCGGACGCCTTCTACGAGGGCGAGATCGCCGAGGCGATCGTGGACACGGTCCAGGAGCCCCCGGTCGCCGAGGGTGCCACCCGCAACGTCCGGCCCGGGCTGATGGAGCTGGAGGACCTCGACGACTACGAGGCGAAGTGGCGCGAGCCCACCGAGGTGGACTACCGCGACCACACGGTCTTCGGGATGGGCCCGCCGTCGTCCGGCGGCACCACCGTGGGGGAGGCGCTGAACATCCTCGAGGGGTACGAGCTCTCCGAGCTGCCCGAGCACGACGTGCTGCACCTGCTCGTCGAGGCCGAGGCGCTCGCGTTCGCCGACCGCGGCAAGTACCTCGGGGACCCCGACTTCGTCGACGTCCCCGTCGAGGGCCTGCTCTCCCAGGAGTTCGCGGACGAGCGCCGCGAGCTCATCCTCGAGCCGTTCGCGGCCACCGAGAAGCCCGTGCCCGCCGGCACGCCGGAAGGGGCTCCCGACGACGGCGTCGTCCTCGCCTCGGCGGCCGCCTCCGGGTCCACCATGCACCTGACGACGACGGACCGGTGGGGCAACGTCGTCGCCCTCACCTTCACCATCGAGGAGATCGGCGGCAGCGGCATCGCCGTCGACGGGTACGGGTTCCTGCTCAACAACGAGCTGACGGACTTCGCCACCGACCCCGGCCTGGCCAACTCCCCGGACGGCGGGAAGCGGCCCCGCAGCAGCATCAGCCCCACGATCGTCCTCGACCCGGACGGCGAGCCGTTCGCGGCCTACGGGAGTCCCGGCGGGGCCACGATCATCACGACCGTGCTGCAGGTGACGGTCAACCTCATCGACCTGGACATGGCGCTGCCCGACGCCATCGCGGCCCCGCGGCTGAACAACCTCAACAGCGAGAACACCAACTTCGAGGCGAGCCTGCCGGTGGCGGCGCAGGAGGCGCTGAAGGCGTACGGGCACAACCTGCCCGCCCCGACGGAGGATCCCATCGGGAACGTCAACGGCATCGAGTTCCTCGACGACGACGGCCTGCTCGGGGCAGCGGAGCCGACCCGGTTCGGCGGCGGGAGCGCCCTCGTCCTCGAGCCCTGGGCGGACTGAGGCGCCCACGGTCCCGGCCGGGCGGTGGCGTCGGCGCGGCCACCGCTCGGCCGCTCCCCGGGGCCGCGTCACCACCGCCCGGCCGTGCGCCGCGTCTCTGGCGGAGTCACCACCGCCCGGCGGCGCCGCGTCGCCCGCCGCGCACGGCGTCGCCCGCCGCGCACCGCAGCGCAGGTGACCGGGATCAGGCGACGTCGACGAACAGGTCGAGTCGCCGCGCCAGACCGAGCTTGCGCAGCACCGCGCTGACGTGGGTCTTCACGGTCGGCAGGCCGAGGCGAAGGGTGTCGGCGATCTCGGCGTTGGTGCGGCGCTGGAGCAGCAGGCTCAGGACCTCGCGCTCCCGGGGCGTGAGGCGCTCGCGAAGCCGGTCGGCGCCCGGCCGCCCGCGCCCGCCCGCGGGGCGCGGGCGCGGCACCCACACCCGCCGGCCCTCGAGGGTGGCGCGGACGGTGGCCACCAGCTGGTCGGGCGGCATCGTCTGGTCCACGAAGCTGTCGGCCCCGGCGAGGTACATCGCGGTGATCTCCTCGGCCGCGGCCCGGGCGGTGAGCACCAGGACGGCGGGACGGGCGGGGAGCTCCTTGAGCGTGCGGCACAGGTCCGGCCCGGACGACCGGCCCTCGAGCCGGACGTCGAGGACGACGAGGTCGGGGCGCCGGAGGTCGACGGCCCGGACGGCGTCCTCCACCCGCGCCGCCTCGCCGACGACCGCGAGGTCAGGCTCCTCGGCGAGCACGGCCCGCAGGCCGAGCCGGACCACGGGGTGGTCGTCGACGAGCACGATCTCCGCCATTGCGCCTCCGCCCCAGGCACGGTGAGGCCCAGCCTGCCGGTCGGCGGGCGCCCCCGGCAAGGGTGGTTGCGGGTGATCCGGGCCGGTGAGGGTGAGCCCGCTCGGAGACCAAGGCCGCTACCGGACGGGCCGGGCGCCTCTCTGCGACCAACGTCCTTCCGAAATGTCGGAAGGGCGTGCCAAGGTGTCGATGTCGTCGGCGATCGAAGGAGATCAGCATGGACAGGTTGGAGGGGCGCGTCGCGCTCATCACCGGCGCGGCGAGCGGCATCGGCCGCGCGACCGCGGAACGGCTCGCCCGGGAGGGTGCCGCCGTGGTCATCACGGACATCCAGGACGAGGCCGGTGCCGTCGCCGCGAGGGAGTTCGGCGAGTGGGGCGCACGTGCCGTCTTCGTCCACCACGACGTGACGTCCGAGGAGCACTGGACGACCGCCGTCGCACGGGCGAAGGAGGAGTTCGGCGCGCTCGACATCCTCGTGAACAACGCCGGCATGGGCGATCTCAAGACGATCGAGGACACCACCCTCGCCGAGTGGGAGCGCACCGTCGCCATCGACCAGACCGGAGTCTTCCTCGGCATGAAGTACGCCGCCGAGGCGCTCGCCGCGTCCGGGCACGGCTCGGTGATCAACATCAGCTCCATCTTCGGCACCTCGGGCGGCTTCGGCACGTCCCCGGCGTACCACGCGGCCAAGGGTGCGGTGCGGACGCTGACGAAGAACGTGGCCCTGCACTGGGCGGAGAAGGGCGTGCGGGTGAACTCGATCCACCCCGGGTTCATCGCGACCCCGATCCTCGAGCAGGCCAAGGGCACCCCGGTGGAGCAGGGCATGATCGCCCTGACGCCGATGGGGCGGCTCGGGAGGCCGGAGGAGATCGCGGCCGGCGTCGCGTACCTCGCGAGCGACGACGCCTCGTTCGTGACCGGGCTCGAGCTGTACATCGACGGCGGCTACATGGCGCGCTGACACATGGCGCGGCGACCGCGCCCGGCCCTACCGTGGAGGCATGACCTCCACCCCCTCGGACGTCCCGCGCTACCCGCACGGCGTGCCCGCCTGGATGGACCTGCTGACCGCCGAACCCGTCCCGGCCGCTGAGTTCTACGGCCACCTGTTCGGGTGGCGGTTCCGGGAGCTTGAGGACGCCCCCCGCCCGTACCGCGTGGCGAGCCTGCCGGAGGGTGGTGACGTCGCGGGCGTCGGTGCCCTCGCCATCGGCAACCCCGGCTGGACCATGTACGTCCGGGTGGACGACCTCGACGCGATCGAGCACCGGGTGCGCGACGCCGGTGGGCTCGTGCGCGAGCCGTCCCACGAGGCGTTCGACGGCGGCCGGCGCACCCGGTTCGAGGATCCGGCCGGAGCGGTCTTCGGCGCCTGGGAGGGCGGACGTCACGCGGGCGCCGAGGTCGTGAACGTGGCGAACTCGTGGAACTTCAACGAGCTGCACACCCCCGACCTCGAGGCGGCCGCGGCGTTCTACGGCAGCGTCTTCGGGTGGGAGACCACCGAGGTCGGGCCCGACCTGCGGATGGTGCGCCGCCCGGGCTACTCCGACGTCCTCGAGCGGCACGACCCCGGGATCCGCGCCCGCCATGCGGAGGCCGGCGCCCCGCCCGGCTTCACGGACGCCGTCGCATGGATCGCGGCGACGGCGGAGGAGACCCCGCGCTGGAACGTCACCTTCGCCGTCGACGATCCCGACGGCGTGGCCGCCCGGGCCCGCGAGCTCGGCGGGTCGGTGGCGACGGAGCCGTTCGACGTGAGGGGCTCGCGGGTGGCCGAGCTCGCCGACCCCCAGGGGTTCCCGTTCACGGTCAGTCGCTGGAGCCCCGGCTGAGCGCCGGTCAGCGCGCCTGGATGCGCTGGTAGGTCTCGAGGAACCGCTCGACCGGCATGCCCGCGACGGTGCGCGCGAGCAGCTCGTGGTCGACGTCGGCCGGCTTCCTCAGCCGCAGGCAGGACTTGCCCATGTCGACCCGGCCGGTGCTGGCTCTCCAGGTGGTGCGGAAGGTCTCGGCCTCCTCCGGCACGGAGTACACGCCCATCAGGTAGACCGACACGTAGTTCTTCTGGGCGCCGATGCTGACGTAGCTCAGCGGCTGGCCGTTGTAGGTGTCGGGGAACCGCTCCAGCGGGACGACCCAGCCGGGCATGCCCCAGTGCATGCCGAGCTCATAACCCGCCGGCATCGCGGCGGCGACGGTTCCGAAGACGTCGCGCACCAGGCTCCGCCGCGGCTCGGGGGCGGCGTCGAGGTACGCGGCGACGTCGTCGGCGGGCACGGTGGTCTCGGACGCGTTCATGGGGGCCAGTCCACCACGATCCGCCCACACGCAGGGCGGCGGACCGCCCACCCCGACGAGGTCGACGGCCCGCGCACCCCGACAGAAGGCGACGGCGCCCGGCAGGGTGCGGGACGCCGTCGCCATTTCCGTGGGTCGTGGTCACCCGCGTGACGGGCCACCGCGCCCTGAGCTGCCTAGCCGCGGCTGCGCTTCACGACGTCGAAGTCGTAGCTCGCGTCAAGGACCGCCAGGTCCCCGGTGGGCAGGTTCGACACCGAGACCACGAAGTCGGAGCTCGGTCCGTTGGCGCACCGGGTGTCGAGCACCGGGGTGGTGATCGTGTCACCGGTGAAGCGGTACACGAAGTTCCCGGCGCCGTCGGTGATCTCGCCCGCGGAGTCGGTGCCCGGGGTGAGGTCGCAGCTGGAGATGACCTGGAGGGTCCAGTTGTTGTCCTGCCTCCCGTCGGTCTCCACCCAGCCGTCGCCCTCCGGGGCGACCGTGGCGGCCGTGCCGTTGACCGCGACGTCGTCGACGAACCAGCCGGTGTCGAGGTACGCCGCGTCGGTGGAGTAGCGCCACCGCAGGTCCGTGGCCCCCGCCGGCACGGTCACCGAGTACTGGAGGTACTGCGGCTCGTCCACGAAGTACGCCCCGCCCGAGGTGCCGGTGATCCCGTTGCCCTCGGTGTTGTTGCCGTGCGGGTCGTCGTCGGTGGAGACCGTCTCGCCGGTGGCCACGTCGGTCACCGGGACGGTGACCCACACGCCGTCCACGAGCGCCTCGACGAAGCCGTAGTCCCAGCCCTCCTCGATGAAGTGCCAGTTCCAGAAGGTCACGGTGTCGCCGCCGGTCACGGCGGTCTCCAGCCCGAGCACGGTGTCGGACTGGCTCGCGTACCCGCCCCACCAGTGGGTGGCGCCGGAGTGCGGCGCGACCTCGGAGGAGGCCTCACCCTCGAAGTCGAGGGAGACGGAGGGTCCGGGGTTGCGGAACTTCTCGTAGGAGACGCCGAACGGCAGTGCGTCGCCGGCGGGCCGGTTGGCCAGCCGGTCCCACTTCGCCTCCGGCTGGGAGCCGATGTAGCTGCCCCGGTCGTCCCAGAACTCGTCGTTGGCGATGTCGATCGTCCACCCGCCCGAGGCCGGGCCGAGGTCGAAGTTCTCGAGGTCCCACAGCGCCGAGTCCTCGTCGTCGAGGTACATCGTCACGGCCCAGTCCTGGAACAGCTCAGCGGCGGACGCCAGGTCGGCGCCGGTGCGGGCGATGAACTCGTCGATGGCGTTCTGGACGCCCTCCATCGAGTCGGCCTCCTCGGCGAAGATCAGCTTGATCAGCAGGTCGCCGGCCGCGTCGTCGTACTGCAGGTCCGGGGTCAGGTCACCCCCGCCGTTGCCCCCGGCCTGCTCCCACAGGTAGGCGAAGTAGCTGAAGGACGCGCCGTAGTTCTCCAGGCCGCCGCCCCACCGCGTCAGCGAGGTCTCCCGGTGGAAGACCTGCTGGTAGGTCAGGTGGCTGCCGGTCATGTCGAAGCCGTTGAGGAACGCGGCCATGTCGGCCAGACCCTCGTCGACCCACGACAGCTCCCCGGCGTCGGAGTAGTTCATGAGCAGGTGCTCGAGCTCGTGGGCGATGACGCCCTCGTAGAGCTCGGGGCGGTCGTTGGCCGGGTCGCCGTCGCTCCACGGGGCGTCGCTCGGGTCCTCGCCCACCCGGTTGTCCCACTCGAGGGCGTCGAGGACGATGACGTTCATGCCCAGCGACGTCATGAAGTCGGGCGCGAAGTAGCCGGCGGTGTAGGACGTGACCGAGCAGTCGTAGTAGAAGTCGTCCTGGACGTTGTAGACCAGGGTGACGAGGGAGTCGCTGGCGGGGTCGTCCGGGTTCGCCGGGCCCATCTCCCCGAAGTGCTCCTCGTTCACCTGGACGATCTGGTCGGCCAGCGTGTCGCCGAGGTAGTCGATCTGCGCCTGGGTGAGCTCGTAGTCCTCGGCGCTGCGGTCGGCGCACGGGACGAACTCGTCGTCGGGGTTGTGGTCGAAGGACGGGTCGAGGCTGTGCACGCCCTCCGCGCCCTCCAGCGCACCGACGGGGACGTAGACGTAGACCGGGGTGCCGTCCGCGGTCGCGCCGTCGTAGGCCAGCTCGAACGGCTGGTAGTAGGTGCCCCCGGCGGCGCTGTCGTTGATCGGCACCGTGATCTGGGCGTCCCCGGCGCTGCCGAGGTCGGCGGGCGGCTCCGCCGAGTGGTCGGCCGCGGCGGGCGCCGCGAGGCCGGCGAGTGCGAGTGCGGCGGCCGAGGCTCCGACCACCGCACGGGTGACTGACTTGCTCATCGTTCCCCCTCCCGCCCCTTTCCGGGGCGAGGTCGGCGGGTCGGGAATGGAGCAGCGAGGTCGTCGACGACCCCACCCCGGCCCGGACGAACCGGGCACGGCGTCGTGCCCGGGCCGCCAAGGTAGCGGCACCGTCCCGAGGAATCCAGAGGTTGTCCGGATTTAACCCGGATGAAAACGCGGCCGGCCGGCGCCACGGGGGCGCCGGCCGGCGGTCGGTCAGTCGCGGGGATCGGCGATCGCGCCCCGGGCGGAGCTGCGGTCAGCCCCTGCCCCGGGGTCGGGATCAGCGGCCCGGGTGCTGCGCGTCGGCGAAGTCCTCGGCCGCGGCGACGGCGATGTCGGGGTGGTCGGAGAAGATCCCGTCCATGCCGGCCTCGAGGAAGACCGTGATCTCGCCGGCCAGGTCGCCGTGCTCGGCGGGGTCGGCGGAGGAGCGGAACTCCGTGGGCAGGAAGGTGTTCTCCGCCCGGAAGGTCCAGCCGTGAACCTCGAGGCCAGCGCGGTGGGCGTCCTCGATCACCGGTGTCGGCTCGCCCAGCGTGCCGTCGGCGTTCCGCGGGATCATGACGTCCTTGCACGCGCCGAGGATGTCCGCGTACTCCGCGATGCCCTCGAGGCCCTCGGCGGTGGTGAGGTCCTTGTAGGTGCGGGAGTCGCCGGCGGCGACGAGGTCGTACGGGGCTCCCGAGCAGTTGACCAGCTGGGCCAGCGCCACGTCGGTCAGGCCGTCCAGGTCCTTCAGGTTCCCGGTCTCGAAGCTCTGGATCACCACCGGGTCCTGCTTGTCTCCGTAGCCGTTGGCCTCGAGGATCTCGGCGACGCTCTCCTCCATCGACAGCCCGACGGAGTCGAAGTAGGTGGGGTGCTTGATCTCCGGCGCGATGCCCATCGGCTCGCCGTCGCAGGTGCGGGAGTGGCGGGCGAGGTCGACGACCTCCTCGAACGTCGGCACCACGTAGAGGCCGTCGTACGCCGTGTTCGCGGGCCGGGTGGCGGGGATGCGCTCCTTGGCACGCAGGGTGCGCAGCTCGGCGAGCGTGAAGTCCTCGGTGAACCAGCCGGTCAGCTGCGCGCCGTCGATCGTCTTCGTGGTGCGGCGGTCGGCGAACTCGGGGTGGTCGGCGACGTCGGTGGTGCCGCCGATCTCGTTCTCGTGGCGGGCGACGAGCACGCCGTCCTTGGTGGAGACGAGGTCGGGCTCGATGTAGTCGACGCACTGGTTCATCGCGAGCTCGTACGCGGCGAGGGTGTGCTCGGGCCGGTAGCCGGAGGCGCCGCGGTGCCCGATCACCTCGGCCGGGTCGTTCGACCCGGCCTGGGCGCCGCTGGCGCCGCCACGGTTCGTCGGCTCGAGGTCGAGGACGATCATCTCGGTGTCGTCCGGCGTGCCCGGGTAGCGGGCGTCGTTGCCGGGGTAGTTGTTGTCGTTGCCGACGAGCAGACGCCCGTCGGCGAGCTGGAGCACCACCTCGACGGACTGCATCGGGAAGGCGAACTCCTCGCCGACGCCGTACGCGCCCGCCGAGGACTCGGTCCCGATGAGGTGGGGGTTGGCGATGTCGAGGAGGTCGACGACGAGCTCCTTCTCGACGTAACCGGCGTCGTCCGTGCTGCGCAGGTCGATCTCGTACACGCGCTTGGTCACCGAGGCGGGCCCGTCGAAGTCGTCCCGCTCGAGGATGAGCAGGCGGTCGTTCTTCACCATGAAGGCGTCGCCGACGAGGTTGGCGTCGGTGTCGGCCTCGTACTGCCAGGTCGCCCCGGTGTACTCGCCCGTGGTGGTGTCGAACTGGAAGATCCAGCGGCGGCGCTGCTCGTCGTCGTCGGTGATCGCGCCCTCGAGGATCGGGTAGAGGTAGCGGCCGTCCTTCGAGCCGGCCATCGCCTCGAAGCCCTTGGAGCTGCGGATCAGGGGCTCCTCGCCGTCTGCCAGGTACGGGCTCTGCGGGGACTCGAGCTCGCCGTCGGCGCCCTCGCGCAGGTCCGGGAGCGGGACGGGCGCCTCGAGCAGCTTGCCCGTGGCGTCGACGTGCAGGAGGAACGGCCCGAACTCCTCGCCGATCCAGAACGTGCCGTCCTCGGCGCGCACCAGCGACTCGACGTCGAAGTCGTTGCCGGTGAGCAGGCGCTCCTCGGTGCCCTCGTTGACGATCGGGAAGTCGATGTGGCCATCAGGGTCGCGCAGGGAGATGAACTCGTCGACGGCGATCTCGCCGGCCCCGCCGTCCACGGTCTCCCAGTCCGGGGTCACGCGGTAGACGCGCAGGAGAAAGTCCGCGGAGTTCTGCTTGTTGCCGAAGCCGTTGTCCGGCATGGCCCAGAACGAGCCGTCGCCGTTGTCGACCATGGCGGAGAAGCCCGGGATGACCTGCCCGTCGAACGGACCGGTCCGGCCGTTGGCCGGCGTGACCGCGGCACCCGACGCCGGACCCTCCGCGAGGTGGTCGGCGGAGAGGGTGGCGCGCTGCTCGAGCGTGGGGACCAGGTGGGGGCCGCGGCCCCGGTCTGAGGTGGCGGCGGCGGAGGCGGCGGGAGCCGGTGCGGCCGCGGCCACCATGGGCACGGTGAGGACGGTTGCCGCGGTCAGCGCTGCGGCTGCGAGTGTTGTACGCATGGGCCCGAAAATAGGCTCTTCAGAATTGAGGGTGTAGTCGGGGTCTGAATCCGCCGGCCTCGAGGAGTGATCGGGCGATGTAGTTGGTGAGGTTGCGGAAGCCGAGGGCGGAGCCGCGCAGGTGCTCGAGTCGGCCGTTCATCGCCTCGGTAGGGCCATTC